>JAJAZC010000185.1 GCA_026785885.1 Rubrivivax sp. | reverse complement strand
GGGGGGCGCGGCCGCCGTCTAGCTTCCGCGCCCGGGGGGGGGGGGCCTTGGGGGGGCCTCCACGCCCTCCCCCCCAAAAAAAAAAAACCCACGGCCGCGGCCAGCCGCCGACGCTGGCGCTGGCGGAGAACACCGACATCCTGGCCACCGTGGCACGCCTGCCTGAGCACGAACGCCCGTGGTGCGTGGGCTTTGCAGCCGAGAGCCACGACCTCGTGCGCCACGCGCGCGCCAAGCTTGTGCGCAAAGGCCTGCCGCTGATCGTTGGCAACCTCGGGCCGGCGACCTTCGGCCGCGACGACAACACGCTGGTGCTGGTGGATGCGCAAGGCGAGCGGGCGCTGCCCCATGGCGACAAGCTGGACCTCGCGCGTGCACTGATTGCCGAGATTGCCGACCGCCTGCCGGCGACGCTGCGATGACCGTCATCGAGCTGCGGGTGCTCGATGCGCGCATGGCCGCACACGTGCCGGCCTACGCCACCCCAGGCAGTGCGGGGCTGGACTTGCGGGCCTGCCTGGACGCGCCACTGGTGTTGCCAGCCGGCCAGACGGCGCTGATTCCAACCGGCCTGTCGCTGCACATCGCCGACCCCGGCCTGGCCGCGCTGCTGCTGCCGCGATCGGGCCTGGGCCACCGGCACGGCATCGTATTGGGCAATTTGGTGGGCCTGATCGACAGCGACTACCAGGGCCCGTTGATGGTCAGCTGCTGGAACCGCGGCACGGCGGCTTTTACGGTGCAGCCAATGGAGCGCATCGCACAGTTGGTGATCGTGCCGGTGGTGCAGGCAGCGTTCCGGCGCGTCGATGCTTTCAGCCCCTCGGACCGCGGCGCCGGCGGCTTCGGCTCCACGGGCAGGGCTTGACGCTGGGCTGGCCTTCGGCCTTGCTTGTGCGTGGTCAGCCTTCGCGCGTGAAATCGCGCTCAGGCCAACGTTCGCCGTGCAAGGCCTTCCGGCCTTGCAAGCGCGGGCTCAGTGAAGGGCAGCTCCACGGGGTTTGGCGCCGCTGCCGAGCACGGTGATCGGTGTGCCGCTGATGCTGCTGGCTTCGACTTCGGCCTCGGTTGCCGGGCGCACGGCGCACAGCTGCAACACGATGCGCAGCGACATGCCGGCCAACGGGTGGTTGCCGTCCAGCACCACGTGCGAAGGGTAGATCTCGGTCACAAGGTAGATCGCATCGGCCGGCATGTCGGGCGTAGCACTGCCCACTGGCAAACCTTCGAAGGCCATGCCGATTTCCAGCAGCTGCGGAAACAGCGAGCGGTTCTCGAAGCACACGAGCTCGGACCGGTAGTCGCCGAACGCCTGCTCCGGCTCTAGATGCACCGCAACCTCGGCCGGCGCCTCGTAACCCGCCAACGCTTCTTCGACTTTCGGCAGCAGGTCGTCACCGCCGTAGAAAAATTCGACCGGCTCCTTTAGCTCGTCGATGGGGCGGTTCTGGCCGTCGTTAAGCTCCCAGGTGAGGCTTACGACGCACGGTGCTTCAATGATCATCGAACGATGATGTCACAGCCCCTGCAGACGGCGCAGCCCGCGGACAACGGCCGGCGGACACCCTGCGGCGGGCACAACAAGCCGCGGACGTCAGCCCGTTGTCGTTGTCCAGAGACATCAGCTCCCTGACAGCGGACAGCCACAGCGCACAGCGGCCGCCAGTCACCGCCAATGCGGCCCCCACAAGACGACAGAATTACCCGATGGACGTGACCCGTGGCCTTGTGCTGCTCGGTGGGCTAAGCCCCGCCGCATTCATCAAACGCCACTGGCAAAGAAAGCCGCTGCTGGTGCGCCAGGCGTGGCCCGCCGTGCCGCCGCCACTGGACCGTGCAGCCCTGTTTGCGCTGGCCGCGCAGGACGGTGTCGAGTCACGTCTGGTGCAACGCGTCGGCACGCAGTGGCGGGTGCGCCACGGGCCCATGCCGCGCCGAGCGCTGCCCCCGGTGCAGCGCCCCGGCTGGACGCTGCTGCTGCAAGGGCTGGATCTGCATGTGAGCGCAGCGCACGCCATGTTGGGCCACTTCCGCTTCGTGCCCGATGCGCGGCTCGACGACTTGATGGTGTCGTGGGCCAGCGAGGGCGGCGGCGTCGGCGCGCATGTCGATTCCTACGACGTTTTCTTGCTGCAGGTGCAGGGCACGCGGCGCTGGCAGGTCGGCCGTACGCCCGACGCGCGCTGGATCGACGGCGCGCCGCTGAAGCTGCTGGCCAACTTCGTGCCCGAGCAGGAATGGCTGCTGCAGCCCGGCGACATGCTGTACGTGCCGCCGGGCTGGGGCCATGACGGGGTGGCGGTCGGCGGGGATTGCATGACCTGCTCGATCGGCTTTCGGGCGCCTGCGGCTGAAGTGCTGGCGCACGACCTGCTCCAGCGCCTGGCTGACGAACCCGCCGCGCCTTCACCGCTGTACCGCGATGCCGCTGCAGCCGCCACCGCAACGCCGGCCGCCATTCCGCCGGCCCTGCAGGACTTTGCGCGCCAGGCGCTGGCGCGGCGCCTGGCCGAGCCGCAGTGGCTGGAGCGGGCTTTGGGCGAATCGCTCAGCGAGCCCAAGCCCAACGTGTGGTTCGAGGGCCCGGGCCGGCACCGCGCGGGGCAGGGCGTGCAGTTGTCGCCACGCAGCCGCATGCTGTACGACACGCGGCACATCTTCATCAACGGCGAGGCTTTTGAAGCGCGCGGCCGTGATGCCCGTCTGATGCGCCAGCTGGCCGATCAACGCGCCTTGCCTGCAGCTGCGCTGACGGGCCTGAGCGCACCCGCCAGGGCTTTGCTCGACAGCTGGATTGCCGCCGGCTGGATCACCGGAGACACACCTTGAACGAAGCCGTACCCGCCATCGACAGCCGTGAGGGTTTTCAGCGCGCCGTGTTGTGGGGCATGACCACAGCATTGGCCAGCGGCGCACGCCGCATCACCTGCGTCGACGCCGACTTCGACGCCTGGCCGCTCGACGAGCCGGCTTGGCTGGAGCCGATGGCCGCGTGGCTGCGGCTGCCGATGCGGCAGCTGGTGCTGCTGGCCGCGCGCTACGACAGCGTGCCGCGCCGCCACCCGCGTTTTACGGCCTGGCGCCGCGATTGGGGCCATGCCGTGCAGACGCTGCAGGCCCCGGCCGAGATGGCCGACAACCTGCCGACGCTGCTGTTTGACGACCGCCGCACCTGCGTGCAACTGATCGACGCAGTGCACTGGCGCGGCCGTGCCGGCGTCGACGCGCGCACGCGCTTGCAGTGGCACGACACCGTTGATGTCGTTTTGCAACGTTCCGAGCCGGCGTTCGCTGCCACTACGCTCGGGCTCTAGGGATTGCCCTAACGCTGGATATACTCATGGGCTGAACTCCACGCAGAGCTGCTCTGTAGTGAGGTCTGCCGGTAATGGGTCTCTGAGCTTTGCGCAAGAGTGCCCCAAAGAATGCTCTGACCTTTGAGCTCTCGATTTGCCCAACAACTTCTGAGGACCACCCACATGAACAAGTCACTCGTTTTGGCTAGCCTGGTTGCTGCCGTTGCCCTGGCCGCCTGCGGCAAGACAGAAGCGCCTGCGCCGGTGATCGTGACCCCGGCCCCGGCCCCGGCGCCTGCTCCGGCCCCTATGGCTGACACCGCAGCTTCGGCTGCTGCCACTGCTGCCAACAGCGCTGCCTCCGCCGCGGTGGGAGCTGCTTCAGCGGCCAAGGACGCCGCCAAGGATGCCGTCAGCGCCGCCAAAGACGCTGCCGCCCGGGCTTCCGACGCCATCAAGAAGTGACGCCGCGCACGCCTGCGGCGTGCTGAGCAGTCCACAACGGAAAGCCGCCTGGGTTCGCCCAGGCGGCTTTTTTTCGGGTTGGGCGCGCTGGGTCGCGCCAGTGCGGACTTCAGCGCTGCGCGTTAACGCAACTCGTTGGCCAATAACGACGCGATGCGCAGGCCGTTCTCACCAACATCAGTAGCACCGGCCGACGTGAGCACAGCCACCGTCGTCTTGTCGCCGCTGCCCTTGACGGCAATGCGGTAGCGCAAGGCGGCCTGCGGGTTGCTCGTGTCGCCGAACAGGCGCGACCAGAAGCCCGGCTCTTCCTTGCCGACGTTGCGCGGGTCGACGTAACGCACGTAGTACACGCCCAGCGTGCGGTCGCGGTCCTCGACCGTAAATCCGCCGCGGTCCAGCGCCAGACCGACACGCCGCCAGGCACGGTCGAACGGGTCGTCGATTTCGATCGCGTTGCCGTTGGCCACCGCGCGAGCACGTGACGACGGTGCCTCGGGCGCGTTGGCCACCAGCGCGCGCGCCGGCTCACTCTGCGCGCCGAGCGCGACCATCAGGCGCGACAGCATCTCGGCTTCCAGCTGCGGGTCACTGGCACGGGCGCGCCAGGTCGTGTTGTCGCGGCGCTCGCCAACGTAGATCTCCTCGGCGCCGCGGTGCGCGACGTAGATCTCGCTGCCCGCGGCGGTACGCTCGATGCGCATACGGAATTGATCGCGCTCGCCGGTGTCGTACAGGTTGCCCACCAGCCGGCCGATGGTGTTGCGCACGACGTCCGACGGCAGCTTGGCGCGGTTCTCGGCCCAGTTGGTTTCAATGACGCCGATCTTCGCGTCGTCGGTCTGCAACGTAAAACCCCGTTGCTCCCAGAAGGCGCGCAACTGCGGCCACAGCTGCTCCGGCGTCGACGGCACCACCAGCCAGCGCAGTTGACCCTGGCGCTCGACACGCATGCCGCTGGCGTCGCTGCTCATGGCCACCGGCAGGGCACCGGCGGCCGGGTTGACGGCAGAACTGCCGGCGGTACCGAGGGCCGGCGCCGATGCAGCAGCCGACGCGCTGATTACGCCAGCCTGTGGCTGAAAACGCGAGTCGCGTGCCAGCTGCGTCAAGTCCGGCGGCACTTCCAGCGACTTGCCTTTGACCGCAGCACCGCGGTAGTCGAGCGTGTCGCCGGACAGCGCTGAGCTGAGCGCCGAGCAGCCGCTCAGCAGACCGAGCGCAGCCACGGCGGTGACCGTCGTGATAACGCTGACGGCCGTCATGGCGTTGCGCTGCGGCTCGGTGGTGCGCGTGGCACGCATCGCGCGGTGGGTTAGGTTGATGGTCTGCAGTTTCACGTTCGGTGTCTCCGGCACGGCGTGGGCCGTGGTGTGCGGGGCCGGGCCAGCAGGCTGGCGCCGGTGAAAAAGGCGGTTGTTCAAGGGCGGTGCCGGCCCTGCGATCAGGCGGTCATGCCGTGATGCCGCTGTCGAGCAGAGCCTGGCGGACAGCGGTCTGCCCGGCTTCGCTCAGCGGCAGCATCGGCAGGCGCAGCGCTGCACGGCACAAGCCCAGCTGTGCCATGGCCCACTTGGTCGGCGCCGGGCTGGGTTCGCAAAACAGTTGTTTGTGCAGTGGCAGCAGTTGCAGATGCAGGGCCGCGGCGCGGCGGGCGTCGCCGTCTATCGCCGCCCGGCACAGCGCGTGCATCAACCGCGGCGCGACGTTGGCCGTAACGCTGACGTTGCCATGGCCGCCCAGCAGCATCAACGCCACCGCGCTGCCGTCGTCACCGCTGTAAACCGAGAAACCTTCAGGCGCGTACTTGATCAGCTGCGAAGCGCGCTCGATGTTGCCGGTGGCTTCCTTGATGCCGACGATGCCGCTGATCTGCGCCAGCCGCAGCGTGGTCTCAGGCGCCATATCGGCCACCGTGCGGCCAGGCACGTTGTACAGAACCAGCGGCAAGTCCACGGCCTCGGCCACGGCCTTGAAGTGCTGGTAGATGCCTTCCTGCGACGGCCGGTTGTAGTAGGGCACGACCTGCAACGAGCAGTCCGCACCGACCTCTTTGGCAAAGCGCGTCAGCGCTATGGCTTCGCTGGTGGCGTTGCCGCCGGCACCGGCCATCACAGGCACCCGCCCGGCTGCGTGCTGCACCGCCACGCGGATAATTTCGCAATGTTCTTGCACCGACACGGTGGGCGATTCGCCCGTGGTGCCGACGACGCCGATGCAGTCGGTGCCCTCGGCCACGTGCCAGTCGATCAGGCGGCGCAGGCAGTCGTAATCGACGCTGCCGTCCTCGTGCATCGGGGTGACCAGGGCCACGATGCTGCCAACGATGGGATTCATGCGCTTTTGCTGGTGCCTGTGCGTTTGTTGCGTCGTCACGTTTAGCTAGCGAGTTTAGCTGCCCACCCTTTGCAGCCCGTAGCGCGGCGGCAGCGGTGAATTGGCTGACGTGGCCGCTTGCCGCACGGCGCACAGCCGCTGTACGAAGCGGGCTGACGGCGCGCTGCCGAGGCCAGCAGCGGTGTCTTCGAAGCCGTCCTCGAAGGCCACCACACGCAGACCCGCAAAAGCCGCCAGCAGTTCCCCGGGCTGCAGGAGGAACTCGGGGCGCGAGGGCTTGCCGATGGTTTGCTGGCCGTGTGCAAAGGTCTCGACGATCAGCACACCGCCTTCGGTCAGCGCATCGCGCAAAGCCGGCCACAGCGGGCGCCACAGGTAGTTGGTGACCAGCACGGCGTCGAAGCGGCGGCCCGGCAGCGGCCAAAGCGCAGCTTCCAAATCGGCCACCAGCACCTCGGCGCGGCCCTGCCACGGTGCCAGCGCGGCAGCATCGCGGTCCACGCCGGTGGGCACCCGGCCCTGCTGCAGCAGCCAGGCCAGGTGGCGGCCGCTGCCGCAGGCGACGTCCAGCACGGCGCCGCCGGGCAGGATCAACGGCGTGAAACGCTGCACCCAGGCCGAGGGTGCGGCGCCTGGCGCAATGCCTGCGGGGCCTGCGGGGCCTGCGGGGCCTGCTGTACCTGCCAAGCGTGCCTGAGCCGCATTCAAAAGCAGGCCCACACGCGGCTGGCGATGTCCACTGCCAGATGCGGATCGAGGTAGGCCACGAACACGGCGGCCAAGGCCACGGCGACCAGGGCCCACACGGCAATGTGCAACACGGCGGGCTTGGGTTCGGGCTTCATGACAACGCAGCGGCCAAAGCCTGTTCCTCAAGCCGCCCGCAGTTGCGGCCGCAGGATCGGCGTCTCACGCACCGGCAGATTGATTAGCGCAGCAAACACGCTCAAGCCCACCGCAACCCACCACACCGGGTCGTAGCTGCCGGTGGTGTCGTACAACTTGCCGCCCAGCCACACGCCCATGAACGAGCCGACCTGGTGGCTCAAGAACACAAAGCCGCCCAGCATCGACATGTACTGCACGCCGAAGATCTGCGCCACGATGGCATTGGTCGGTGGCACGGTGCTGAGCCACAAGAAGCCCATCGCCGCAGAGAAGATGTACACGCTCAGCGGCGTCGGCGGCAGGCTCAGGAACGCGACTATCGCCACCGCGCGCAGGGCATAAATGGCAACCAGGATGTGGCGCTTGGCCATGCGCTCGCCCAGCGTGCCGGCCGCATAGGTGCCGAACACGTTGAACAGGCCGATCAGCGCCAGCGCCATCGTCGCAACGCCCGGCGCCATGCCGTTGTCCTTTAGGTAGCTGGGCATGTGCACGCCGATGAAGGCGAGCTGAAAGCCGCAGACAAAGTAGCCGGCCATCAAGAGCCGAAAGCTCGGGTAGGCAAAGGCCTCGCGCAATGCAGCACCGATGCTTTGCTGCGGGCCGCTGTGGGCCGCGCCGGGTGGCTCTTTTAGGCCGTACGCCAGCGGGACGATGACCAGCGCCAGGCAGCCCAACACGAACAGCGCGTTTTGCCAGCCCCAGCCGCCGATGAGCCAGCTCTCCAGCGGCACCATCAAAAACTGGCCGAAAGAGCCGGCCGCGGCCGCCACGCCCATCGCCCACGAGCGTTTCTCGGGCGCCACCTGGCGCGCGATGACGCCATAAATGATGGCGTACGTGGTGCCCGCTTGCGCCATGCCCACCAGCAGCCCGGCGCTGCCGGTAAAGCCCAGGCCGGAGGTGGCCAGCGCCATCAGCACCAGGCCGGCCGCATACAAAACGCTGCCCACCATCAGCACGCGAAATGCGCCGAAGCGGTCAGCCACCATGCCGGCCAGCGGCCCGGCCAGGCCCCAGGCCAGGTTCTGGATGGCCAGCGCAAAAGCAAAAGTCTCGCGCGACCAGCCGCGGTCCATCGTGATCGGCTGCAGCCACAGGCCGAAGCCGTGGCGGATGCCCATGCTCAGCGTAACGATCAAGGCGCCGCACAGCAGCACCTGCTTCATCGACAGTGTTCGGTGTGCCTGCGGCGCAGCGGCATTCATGACCGATTCTGTTGGAAATGCCGGTGGGCTGCCCTTCGCTGCAGCGCCATGCCGATACAGTCGCGCGCCATCGGGCTTGCGCGGGAGCGACGGATGAAGGTGCTGGTGCTGGGTGGCGGTGTGATCGGCGTGAGCGCGGCTTACTACCTGGCGCGCGCCGGGCACGAGGTCGAGCTGGTCGACCGGCAAAGCGGCCCTGCACTCGAGACCAGCTTTGCCAATGCCGGTGAAGTCAGCCCCGGCTACAGCGCGCCGTGGGCCGGGCCGGGCGTGCCGCTGAAGGCCATTCAGTGGATGCTGATGCAGCACAGCCCGCTGGTCGTCTGGCCGCTGCTGGACCCGGCCATGTGGCGCTTTGCTGCAATGATGCTGGCCAATTGCACGGCACGCGCCTATGCGCTCAACAAGAGCCGCATGGTGCCGATTGCCGAGTACAGCCGCGATTGCCTGAAGGCGCTGCGCGCCGAGACCGGCATCGCCTATGACGACCGCGCGCAAGGCACGCTGCAGCTCTTTCGCACCCAGAAGCAGCTCGACGGCATCGGCGGTGATGTCGATGTGCTCAAGCAGTACGGCGTGCCCTTCGAGGTGCTGGACCGCGCGGGCTTCTGCAAGGTCGAGCCGGCGCTACAGCTCACGCAGCACAAGTTCGTCGGCGCCTTGCGCCTGCCGGGGGATGAGACCGGTGACTGCTTCAAGTTCACGCAGCGGTTGGCCGAGATGGCCAGCGCGTTGGGCGTGCGCTTCCGTTGGGACACGCGCATCCAGCAGCTGCAAGTCGGCGGTGGCGCGGTCACCGGTGTGCACACCGACGCCGGCTTGTTGAAAGCCGACCGCGTGGTGGTCGCACTCGGCAGCCACAGCCCGCAATTGCTGGCGCCGGCTGGCATCCGCATTCCCGTCTATCCCGTCAAGGGCTACAGCATCACGGTGCCCATCGTCGACGCCGCGCAGGCCCCCGTGTCGACCATCATGGACGAGACGCACAAGGTCGCCGTGACACGCCTGGGCGACCGCATCCGCGCCGGCGGCACGGCCGAGCTGGCCGGCTACAGCCTGAACCTGCGCGAGCCGCGGCGCGCGACGCTGAACCACGTCGTCACCGATCTATTCCCGCAAGGCGGCGACGTGTCCAAAGCCAGCTTCTGGTGTGGCCTGCGCCCGATGACGCCCGACGGCACACCCATCGTCGGCCCGACGCCGGTGCAAGGCCTGCTGCTGGCCACCGGACACGGCACGCTGGGCTGGACCATGGCAGCCGGCACCGGCCGCGTGATTGCCGACATGGTCAGCGGCCGCACGCCGGACATCGATGTCCGCGGCCTGGCCATGTCGCGCTACGGCCGCCCTTGAAACTTTCCAGAGCCCGCGCCCATGCCGACCAGCCAATCCAAGAACACCTACGCCGAAGCCTCGATCCGCGTCCTTAAGGGCCTGGAGCCCGTCAAGCAGCGCCCGGGCATGTACACGCGCACCGAAAGCCCGCTGCACGTCGTGCAGGAGGTCATCGACAACGCGGCCGATGAAGCCCTGGCCGGCCATGGACAGCGCATCGCCGTGACGCTGCACAGCGACGGCAGCGTCAGCGTCGACGATGACGGCCGCGGCATCCCTTTTGGCCTGCACCCAGAGGAGCGCGTTTCGGTGCTGGAGCTTGTCTATACAAGGTTGCATGCCGGCGGCAAGTTCGACAAAGGTGCAGGCAACGCCTACAGCTTCAGCGGCGGCCTGCATGGCGTCGGCGTCAGCGTTACCAACGCATTGGCGCGGCGGCTGGCCGTCACGGTGTGGCGCGAAGGGCAGGTTGCCACGCTGGTTTTCAGCGGTGGCGATGTGATCGAGCCGCTGGCACTTCGCAAAGCCACGGCTGGTGAGCGCAAACGCGGCACGCGCGTGCAGGTCTGGCCCGACGCGAAGTACTTCGACAGCGCCGAGCTGCCGCGCCCGGAGCTGATGCACCTGCTGCGCAGCAAGGCGGTGCTGATGCCCGGCATCACGGTCACGCTGACACAGGAGAAGACCGGCCGCATCGAAGAAGCCCAGACCACCTGGAAGTACGACAAGGGCTTGCGCGACTACTTGCTGCAAAGTCTGCCGGCCGACCCGCTGATCCCGCTGTTCGAGGCCGAGCAGTTTGCGGGCGTCAACGAGACCGAGAACTTTGCCGAAGGTGAAGGTGCGAGCTGGTGCGTGGCCTTCACTGACGCAGGCGCAACGCTGCGCGAGAGCTACGTCAACCTGATTCCCACGGTGGCCGGCGGCACCCACGAATCGGGTCTGAAGGACGGCCTGTACGGCGCCATCAAGGGCTTCATCGACATGCATTCGTTGCTGCCCAAAGGCGTCAAGCTAATGCCCGACGATGTGTTTTCGCGCGCCAGCTTTGTCCTTTCAGCCAAGGTGTTGGACCCGCAGTTCCAGGGCCAGATCAAGGAGCGGCTGAACAGCCGAGATGCCCTGCGGCTGGTGTCGGCCTACGTCAAACCGGCGCTGGAGCTGTGGCTCAACCAGCATGTGGAGCTGGGCAAAAAGCTGGCTGATCTGGTGATCCGCCAGGCGCAGACGCGCCAGCGCGCATCGCTGAAGGTCGAGAAGCGGCGCGGTTCGGGTGTCGCCGTGCTACCCGGCAAGTTGACTGACTGCGAAAGCCGCGACCTGCTGCACAACGAGGTGTTCCTGGTGGAAGGCGATAGCGCCGGCGGCAGCGCCAAGATGGGCCGCAACAAGGAAACGCAGGCCGTGCTGCCGCTACGCGGCAAGGTGCTCAATACCTGGGAGGTCGAGCGTGACCGCCTCTTCGGCAACACTGAGATTCACGACATTGCGGTAGCCATCGGCGTCGATCCGCACGGCCCCAACGACAGCCCCGATCTCAGCGGCCTGCGCTACGGCAAGGTCTGCATCTTGAGCGACGCCGATGTCGACGGCTCGCACATTCAGGTGCTGCTGTTGAC
Source organism: Rubrivivax sp. (assembly GCA_026785885.1). GTDB lineage: Bacteria > Pseudomonadota > Gammaproteobacteria > Burkholderiales > Burkholderiaceae_C > Rubrivivax. Next base: position 3,739 of record JAJAZC010000185.1, on the reverse strand, counting down.
GCTGTTCTTCCGCCACTTTCCAAAGCTAGTCGAGGCCGGCAACATTTACATCGCGCGGCCGCCGCTGTACCGCATCGACGCGCCGGCGCGGGGCAAGCGGCCGGCGGCCAAGCTCTACGCGCTGGATGAAGGCGAGCTCGAAGCCGCCTTGGACAAACTGCGCAAGGAAGGCGCGCCGTCACCGCCGCACCACGGCTCTTGGAGCATCAGCCGCTTCAAGGGCCTGGGCGAGATGAACGCCGAGCAGCTGTGGGAGACCACGCTCAACCCGGAGACGCGGCGCCTGCTGCCGGTGACGTGGCTGGGTCGTGCAGAAAAAGGGGGCACTGGCGGCTTCGAGTCCACGGCCGCGGTGCTGACCAAGCTGATGGGCAAGGGTGAAGCCGCATCGCGCCGCGAGCTGATGGAGTTGCACGGCGACGGTGTCGAGGTGGATGTCTGAACCAGCCGGCCGCGCCAGCCTGCCCATGGTTGGCCTGCATGCGTTTCAGTTGACCAGCAGGCCTGTGCGGGCTTCTCATCAAGGCTATGGAAGTGCGTGCCTGAACGGTCGGACTAGGGATGGAAGGGCACCCCGCTGCCTTCGGATGATGCGTGGACCGGTTGCCTGCTGCGGCCGGCTGTTTGTGCCTAACCCCGGTGCGGCACGCAGTTTCCACCACGATATCCATTCAAGCAAGATACGACATGGGCAAGTCCATTGAATCACGCGTCCTGAGCGCAGGCCACGAAGGCGAGGCCGCATCCGCGCTGACACCCGACGCAGGCAATACGGAATACGAAAGCCTGGCCGGCCTTAATTTCAACGTGCGCGATCCGCATGCCGAAGCGTCCAGCGGCGGCCGCGACGAAGCCGAAGCCACTGAGTACGAAGGCTCGATGGGCGGCGGCGAGTCGGGCTTGCTCGGCAAGACCGACGCCGTGCCGCGTGATGCGCGGCTGGGCAGCTACCCGGGTACCGAGGCGCTGCTGGCCAACGAAGTCATCATCGGCACCGACGACCGTGTGCGCGTCACCAACACCACCAGCTTTCCGTGGCGCGCGATCTGCGCACTGATGATCACGGCAGCCAACGGCAACCGTTTTATCGGCACCGGCTTCCTGGTCGGTCCGCGCACGGTGATCACGGCCGGTCACTGCGTCTTCATGCACGACCAGGGCGGCTGGGCTCGGTCGATCGAAGTTATTCCTGGGCTCAACGACGCGGCACGCCCGTTCAACAGCGCGGTAAGCGGCACCTTGCGCAGCGTCACCGGCTGGACCCAGTCACGCAACCGTGAGTTCGACTACGGCGCCATCATCCTGCCGGCCAACGCGCGGCTTGGCGACCGCACCGGCTGGTTCGGTATGGCCGTGCGTGACGATGCCTTCCTGCGTGCCGCGAGTCTGAATACGGCGGGCTACCCCGGCGACAAAGGCGGCAACCAGCAGTGGTTCATGGCCCAGCGCGCCAAGAGCGTGTCAGCACGCGTCATCACCTACGAGATCGACACCATGGGCGGCCAAAGCGGCTCGCCGGTGTGGGTGCTGCAGAACGACCAGCGCTATGCCGTCGGTGTGCACACCAATGGCGCCAGCTCGGGCAACTCGGCCACCCGCATCACCGGCGACGTCTTCAATCGCATGATGGGTTGGAAGGCCGAGGCCGCCTGACGGCTGGCCGACCGTTGAGCCCGAACGCAGGAGTGGACGGTGGAGCTTCAATTCCTGCGTGCCGACGGCACACCCGCCGCCGGCGCTTTGGTCGGCATGGCCCAGGCGCCGGTCTCGATGCCGGACCTGGCCATGGTGGCCGACGCCAAAGGCCGGGTCTGCATTGAGCTACCGGTGTCCGGGCACTTTGTGCTGAGCGTGTGGGCGGGCGGGCGCGAGCACCGCCTGCCGTGCGAGCTGGCCCCCGGGGCCGGCTCGCGCGTGCTGCGCTTGCCGGACTGAGGTCGTTGGCGACACGCTTCAGACCGGCTTGTAGAAGATGTAGTCGGCCTGGTAGCTGACGACCTGCTTCATGCCGACGTTGGCCGTGCCGCAGGGCGAAGCCGGCGCCACGCCGCCGCGGGTGGCGACGCGCTGGATGAGGCTGACGCCGTTGAAGGCGCCGCTCATCGCCCAGTGCCCATCGCAGCATTGGCCTTGACCAGTTGCAACGGGATGCCGCCAGGCGTGGCCGGCGCCACTGCCAGCTGCGCGCCGGTGAGCTTGCTGCCGTCTGTCGATTCCCAGGTCGCCGGCGGGCCGTATAGCTGCCCACGCGTTGGCCGCTGCGGTCACTTAACACCGCCTTGGGGCCGACGAAGACCCACTCGAAGGCGTCGGCCATCTGCGCCTTGACGCGGCACTCGTAGGTGATCTCGCCGACGCCCACGGTCTCCATCGCCACGCGGTGGCCTGCGGGCACCTTCACGGCGTCGGGCAGGCTAGCCTGCATGAACGGCCTGGTGGCGGCCTGCATGGCGGGCGCTTGGTTGGCGCAGCCGGTGAGCGTTGCGAGCGCGGCCAGCGTGGCGGTGCCGATGAGGGCAAATCGGTGCAGGAAGGCGTCCAGAGCCAATGATGGTGGAGCCGGGCTGTACGCGGCTGTGGGCGCGCTGGATGCGGTGGCCGCTGTCCTGTCGACAAAGAATCTGTTTGCGGCCTACCGTTCGCTTTGGTAGAACGGTGATCATGGCTGACCTCAACTACCACCACCTGCGTTACTTCTGGGCCATCGCGCATGAACGTAACCTGACGCGGGCGGCGCAAAAGCTGCACGTCTCGCAGTCGGCGCTGTCGGTGCAGCTGCGGCAACTGGAAGCGCGCCTGGGCCACGCCCTGTTCGAGCGCCGCGGCCGCCAGCTGCTGCTGACCGAAGCCGGGCGCATTGCGCTGGACCACGCCGACACCATCTTCCGCGCCGGTGATGAGCTGCTCAGCACGCTGCACGGCCGGCCGATGGACGAGCAGCCGGTGCTGCGCGTTGGCTCGGCGGCCACGCTGTCGCGCAACTTCCAGATGCTGCTGTTGAAGCCACTTTTGGCGCGCCCCGGCGTGCGCGTGCGGTTGGCCTCGGGCAGCCTGCGCGAGCTGTTGGTGCAACTGGGCGCGCACACGCTGGACGTCGTGCTGTGCAACGACGCCGTGCCGCGCGACAAGGCCGCCGGCTGGCACAGCCGGCTCGTCGCGCAACAGGTCGTGAGCCTGGTCTCGCACAAACCGCGCCGCGGCCAGCACAAGCCGCTGGACTTCCCGGCCGGGCTGCAGGACCAGCCGCTGCTGCTGCCCGGTGAACACAGCAGCCTGCGGGGTGCTTTCGACCGCCTGATGGCCGATGCCGGCGTGCGCCCGCGGGTGTTGGCCGAGGTCGACGACATGGCGATGCTGCGTCTGCTGGCACGGGAGACCGGCGCACTGGCGCTGGTGCCGCCGGTGGTGGTGCAGGACGAGCTGGATGCCGGCACGCTGGTCGAGCGCTGCCGCATCCCGCAGATCAGCGAGTCCTTCTACGCCGTCACGCTGGAGCGCCGCTTTCCGCACCCGCTGCTGAAGGATTTGTTGCCTGCGGGCTGAGCCCGCGCGTGCGAGGCCGGAAGGCCTTGCGCGGCTGGCGAAGGCCCGAGCGCGATCTCGCGCGCGAGGGCTGAGCCCGCGCGTGCGAGGCCGGAAGGCCTTGCGCGGCTGGCGAAGGCCCGAGCGCGATCTCGCGCGCGAGGGCTGAGCCCGCGCGTGCGAGGCCGGAAGGCCTTGCGCGGCTGGCGAAGGCCCG
>JAJAZC010000184.1 GCA_026785885.1 Rubrivivax sp. | reverse complement strand
GGCCGCGACGACGCTGATCTTCGGCGCCGGCTACACGCTGTGGATGGTCAAACGCGTGTACTTCGGCGAGGTTGCCAATGCCGGTGGCAAGGGGCTGCAGGACATCGACGGCCGCGAGTTCCTGATGCTGTCGTTGCTGGCCGCCGCGGTGCTGTGGATGGGCCTGTACCCACGCCCCTTCACGCTGTTGATGGACACCTCGGTGACCGAGCTGCTGCGCCACGTCGCAGTGTCCAAGATTCCGCTTTGAGTGCCTGAGAGGCTTTCGTTCATGCCCGCTCATCACGCCCAAAGGTACCCGCTCGTCGTTGCAAATGCTCGCCGTTGCGCAAGCTATGGCTGTGCTTTGCGCCTAGATCGGGCACCTTTGGACGCGCTGCTCGGACACACCCGAAAAACTCCCAGGCTCTGAGCCGCCGCTGCAAAAGACATCCATGACCGCTATGAACTGGCTCGTGATCTATCCGGAGCTGTGGCTACTGGTGCTGGCCTGCACGGTGCTGTTGGTCGACCTCTTCGCGCACGATCCGCAGCGCCGCCTGTGCTTTTGGTTGACGCAGGGCGGCATTGCGGTGTTTGCGCTGCTGCACCTGCAGGACTACAACGCCGGCCTCACCGCCTACGGCATGAACGACATGGTGGTCGTCGACCCCATGGGCCGGCTGCTGGCGATCTTTGCCGCGCTGGCCACGATGATCACGCTGGGCTACGCGCGGCCCACGCTGGCCTCGCGCGACATGCTCAAGGGCGAGTTCTACCTGCTGACGTTGTTTGTGCTGCTGGGCATCAGCGTGATGTGCTCGGCCAACCACTTCCTGGTGCTGTACCTGGGGCTGGAACTCATGAGCCTGTCGCTATATGCGCTGTGCGCGCTACGCCGCGACCATGCGCTGGCTACTGAGGCGGCGATGAAGTTCTTCGTGCTCGGCGCGCTGGCCAGCGGCTTCTTGCTGTACGGCCTGTCGATGATGTATGGCGCCACCGGCTCGCTGGAGATTCCGCGTGTCTTCGAGCAGATCGCCACCGGCCGCATCAACAAGGACGTGCTGATCTTCGGCGTTGTCTTCGTCGTCGCCGGCCTGGCCTTCAAGCTCGGTGCTGCGCCGTTTCACATGTGGGTGCCCGACGTCTACCACGGTGCGCCGACTGCAGTCACGCTGCTGATTGCAGCGGCGCCCAAGTTCGCGGCCTTCGCAATCACCATCCGCCTGCTGGTCGAAGGCCTGCTGGGCCTGGCGGTGGACTGGCAGCAGATGTTGATTGTGCTGGCCGTAGCTTCGCTGGCGGTGGGCAACATCGCGGCCATTGCGCAAAGCAACTTGAAGCGCATGCTGGCTTACAGCAGCATCGCGCAGATGGGCTTCATCGTGCTGGCGCTGGCGGCCGGCGTGGTCAGCGGCAACACGCTGTCGGCCGGCAACGCCTACAGCTCGGCGCTGTTCTATCTGGTGACCTATGTGCTGACCACCTTGGGCACCTTCGGCCTGATCATGGTCTTGTCGCGGCAGGGCTTCGAGAGCGAGGAGATCAACGACCTCGCAGGCCTGGCCAAGCGCAGCCCCTGGGTGGCCGGCGTGATGACGATCTTCATGTTCTCGCTGGCCGGCTTGCCGCCAATGGTGGGCTTCTTCGCCAAGCTCGCGGTGCTGCAGGCGCTGGTCACCACCAACGTCACGTTCTACATCGTGCTGGCGGTGGTGGCGGTGCTGCTGTCGCTGATCGGCGCGTTCTACTACCTGCGCGTTATCAAGGTTATGTGGTTCGACGAGCCGACCGCCGGCGCGCTGGTGCCGCAGGGTCAGGGCGTCAGCGCGCTGCTGGCCATCAACGGCGCTGCGGTGCTGTTGCTCGGGCCACTGTCGGGTGGCTTGATGGCGATCTGCCGCGACGCCATCGTCAAAGCGCTGGCGAGCTGACCGTGGCCGCCGGTCATGCTGTTGAAGTCTGGGCGGTGATCCTGTTTGCGCTGATCGCGGCCAACCTGCCGTTTATCAACGAGCGGTTGTTCATCGTCGGCCCCCGGCGCGCGCCCAAAGCTTTTGGCTGGCGCGTGCTGGAGCTGCTGCTGATGGCGGCATTGACCTTCGGCGTCGGTGTGCTGCTTGAATCCAGCATCGGCCAGCGCCAGCCGCAAAAGTGGGAGTTCTTTGCTGCCGCCGGCTGCCTGTTCGTGACCTTCGCGTTTCCCGGTTTCATTTGGCGTTACTTGCGCCGCTCGGCGCTGCGCGAGTCGGCCGGTGGCTGAGTCCGTTGTCGACGGCCATCTGATCGAACACCGCACCGGTGGCCGCATGCTGCTGTCGGGCGGTTTCCTGGAAGTGCGGCGTGACGATGTGCGCCTGCCCGATGGCAGCACTGCCACGCGCGAGTTCGTGCAGCACCCCGGCGCTGTTGCCATCATCCCGCTGCTCGACGATGGCCGGCGTGTGCTGGTCCGGCAGCACCGCTACCCGGTGGCCAAGGTGCTGTTGGAATGGCCGGCCGGCAAGCTGGACGCTGGCGAAGACCCTTTGCATTGCGCCATGCGCGAGCTGCGCGAAGAGACCGGCTACAGCGCCAGGCAGTGGGCGCTGGCCGGCGACATCCACAACGCCGCTGCCTATTCCAGCGAGACCATCCGGCTGTACTTCGCCCGCGGCCTCGTTGCCGGCAACCAGGTGCCCGATGTCGGCGAGTTTGTCGAAACCGTGTGCCTGACCGAAGCGCAATTGCTGGCGCTGGACTTGCGCGGCGAGCTGCCCGATGTCAAGACCCTCGTCGGCCTGCTGTGGCTGCAGCAACTGCACAGCGGCCAGCGTTCGTGCGACTGGATCGACGTGCCATCCGGCACGGCGCATGACGTACCTTCACGCTTGCCGTGATGTACGCCGGCCCAGACGCCGCTCGAGCCCGCGACGCAGCCCTATGATTCCAGCCTCATGAAAGTCCTCGATTTGCGTTGCAGCAACGGCCACGGCTTTGAAGGCTGGTTTGCGTCCGATGAAGCCTATCAAGATCAAAACGGCAGCGGCTTGCTCGAATGCCCGCTGTGCGCTGACCGCACGATCACGCGGCTGCTGTCGGCTCCGCGGCTGAACCTGCTGGGCACGCGCGATCAACCCCCACCGCCCAGCCGCGCCGACGCAGCGTCCGTCTCGGCAGCCTCTGGCAACGCTGCCCGCACCACCGCGGTGGCCAAGCCCCACCCGGCCGACCTGCAGGCCGCCTGGCTGGAGGCGGTACGTCAGGTGGTGGCCCGGACCGAGGACGTCGGCGAAGCTTTCCCCGAAGCCGCGCGCCGCATCCATTACGGCGAAGAGCCGGCGCGCGGCATCCGCGGCCGTGCCACGCCGGCCGAGCGCGAAGCACTGCACGACGAAGGCATAGAGACGATGTCGATGCCGATGCCGGCGGCCATCAAAGGCCCGGTGCAGTAGGCAGCGGTTCTTGCTCAGCGGCCGTCGAGGCGGCCGAGCCTGTCGGGCTGTCAAGTGCTCACTATCGGCGTTTGTTCAGCGCAGTTTGGCCACGATCAGCTCCGCCATGCGCTTGCCTGCCGCGCCCGAGCCGACCGCAAACACGGTCTTGAGCTCGTCTGCTTTGCTGATGATCTCGGCCGGGCTCGTGTAGACGTACTTCGGGTCCGCCTCGACCGCCCAGTCCTTGCCCTTCTGGCATGGGCCCCGTAGTGGACCTCCTTGTCAAACAGCGCGCACTTGCGGCCTTTCGCAACCATCGGCGCATAGGTGGTGACACCGAGCGCAAAGGTCCCGGAAAAAAGCCCCGAGAGACGCCCACGTCGCTGAGCTGCGATTGCAGGATGGCATCGGCCGTGTGGTTGACGGTCAGGATGTCGATGCTGTCGGGGTAGTCCTTGGGCCGGTTGAGATTGCTCGGCACCTCGACCTGGTATCCGGCCAGCTGCGGATCCGCAACCACTTGCTGCGTCAGTTTCTCGGCCAATGACAGCTTGTCGACCAGCAGCGCCGCCGCGATCCGGGCCTGCTTTTGCTTGGCTTCGGAGGCAGCAACCAATCCGACGACCGGAATGAACAGCCCGACGATGCTTCGGCTTTCCAACGTCACCCTTAGCGGCTCCGTCGCGGGAACGATCGCAATGCTTCTGATCACTGGCTTGACCATGTCTTCTGGAAATGGCGAGGCGCAGGCAACTATCAGCGTCAGCACAGCGGCACGGCCACGGCGAGCGGTCGACGGAAGGTGGCATCCAACGGGTAGTCCTTGATGCGCACGATCTGGCGCCGTACCAACAAGATAACCTGACACGTGAGCGGCTTAACAGCGGGATGACACGGGTGATGGCAGCCGCAAGCGAAGCACAAGCCGCAACAAACCCCGGACGTCGTCAGCCGCTACAGCACGCGAGCCGGATTCATCACATTCAGCGGGTCGAGGGCGGCCTTGATGGCCCGCATCATCTGCAGCGCCACCGGCGATTTGCGCTGCGCGAGTGCATCGCGCTTGAGCACGCCGATGCCGTGCTCGGCCGAGAACGAGCCACCCTGCGCGGCCACGGCATCGAAGACCAGCGTGTTGACTGCGTGCTCCTGCTCGGCCAGGAACCAGTGCGCGTCCACACCCGGTGGCGGCTGCACGTTGTAGTGCAGGTTGCCGTCTCCCAGATGGCCGAAGTTGATGACTGCTATGCCGGGGAAGCGTCGCTGCAGCGCTGCATCGGTGCCGGCCACAAAGGCCGGTATCTGCGACACCGGCAGCGCGATGTCGTGTTTGATGTTGGGGCCTTCCTGGGCCTGCGCGAGCGGGATGCTTTCGCGCAGTTGCCACAGGCCCTGGCTCTGCGCCAGGCTCTGCGCAATGACCGCGTCGTGCACACAGCCGTGGTCCAAAGCGGCTTCCATCAGCGCTTCGAAGCGGCTGCGCGCGGGCGCTTCGCCTTCGACATCGCTTTGCTCCAGCAGCACGGTCCACGGTGCATCCGGCAGCGGCGCCGGCAGCGCCGGAAAGTGGCGCGCAGTGAGGTCCAGTGCGCGGCGACCCATGACCTCGAAGCCGGTGAGCCCTGCACCCAACCGCGTGTGCGCCAGATTCAGCAGCGCCACTGCGTCGTCCAGCGTATGGCAGGCGGCCAGCGCGGTGCCCACAGCCGCAGGCCGCGGCGCCAGCTTCATCGTGGCCGCGGTGATGACGCCCAGCGTGCCTTCGCTGCCGATGAAGAGATCGCGCAAGTCATAGCCGGTGTTGTCTTTGCGCAAACCGCTCAGGCCATGCCAGACCTCGCCGGCTGCAGTCACGACTTCCAGGCCCAGGCACAGCTCGCGCGCATTGCCCCAGCGCAGCACCTGCGTGCCGCCGGCGTTGGTAGCCAGATTGCCGCCCAGCGTGCAGCTGCCCTGTGCAGCCAGGCTCAGCGGAAACAGCAGGCCGGCATCGGCCGCCGCAGCCTGCACGGTTTGCAGCACACAGCCGGCCTCGGCGGTCAGCGTGAGGTTGGATGCGTCGATGTGGCGCACGTGGTTCATCCGCTGCAGGCTGAGCAGGATCTGCGTGCCGCTGCCATCAGGCACACCGCCGCCGACGAGGCCGGTGTTGCCACCCTGCGGCACCACGGCGACACGCGCCGCCGCACAAAGCCGCACGACTGCAGCAACTTCATCGGTGCTGCCCGGCCGCACGACCGCCAAGGCCTTGCCGTGCCAGCGGCGGCGCCAGTCCTGCTCATAGGCCGAGAGGTCGCCTTCGCTCAATACCTGGGATGCGCCGACAGCGCCGGCCAGCGCCTGCAGCAGAGTCACCGTCCGCCTTCGGCTGCTTTAGTCGCAGCCTCTTCCGCCGCTTCTCTTGGCGCATGCCGCAACCGCCAGCGGATGTAGCTGCTGGCCGCGCTAAAAACCACCAGGCACAGCACGATCTCGATCACCGCCAGCACGCGCGAGACGCCAACTTCCGTTGTCGCGCGCACCACGCCTTCCAGCACGTACAGCCACAGCAGCAGGCTCAACCAGCGGAAGGTGTACATGCGGTGCCGCCACAGCCCCGCCACGCACAACATCAGCGGCAGCACCTTCAGCGCCAGCGTGCCGCTGCCGGTGGGCGCCAGCCACAATTCCCAGGCCAGGCCCAGCACGATCAGGCCGATCAAACCGGCCAGTGCAATGGCGCGCAAGCGGCTCACCATCTCGGGCGGCGGGGCGGCAGGATCGGGTGCCGCAGCAGCGGTCTGGCGCCCGTTTTCAGGGTTGTCACGCAAGCTCATGCGGCATCATAGTGAGCATGGGCGAACAAGCGCTGAGCACGGTCGAACGCACACGGTTGTTGGTGCGCGATCTGCTCGACACGCTGCGCCGCTGGCCCTGGTTCGAGACGCTGCGCACGCTGCGCGAGCGCTTCCGCGAAGACCGCCTGGGCCTGACCGCCGGCAGCCTGACCTTCACGACGCTGATCGCACTGGTGCCGCTGGTGACCGTAATGTTGGCTGTGTTCACGGTGTTCCCGATCTTCGCCGGCTTCGAAGTCGCGATGGAGAAGTACTTCCTCAACAACCTGGTGCCTGACGCCATCGCCAAGCCGGTGATGCGCGCGCTGACGCAATTCGCTGCCAAGGCGCGCGGCATGGGCAGCCTGGGGCTGGTGCTGCTGGTGGTGACGGCCCTGGCGCTGGTGTTGACCATCGACCGCACGCTCAACGCCATCTGGCGTGTGCGGCAGCCGCGGCCGCTGGGCCAGCGCGTGTTGGTGTACTGGGCCGCGCTGACGCTGGGCCCGCTGGTGCTCGGCATGAGCCTGACGCTCACGTCGTGGATCGTCTCTTCATCGCGCGGCTGGGTCGTGGCACTGCCGGGCAGCTTCAGCTTCTTGCTGGAGCTGATCCAGTTCGGCCTGCTGGCGGCTGCCGCAGCTGGGCTGTTTCACTACGTGCCCAACATTCCGGTGCGCTGGCGCCATGCCTGGGCCGGCGGCTTGTTCGTGTCGATTGCGTTCGAGATCGCCAAGGAGCTGTTGACGATGTACCTGGCAACCGTGCCCTCCTACAGCGCCATCTACGGCGCCTTTGCCGCGGTGCCGATCCTGCTGCTGTGGATCTACCTGGTGTGGGTCATCGTATTGCTGGGCGCAGTGATCGCAGCCTATGCGCCGGCGCTGCAGATGCGCGTGACGACGCGGCCGGCCACGCCGGGTTGGCGCTTTGAGCTGGCAATGGCGGTGCTGCGTGAGCTCGACACGGCCCGCCGGCGGCCCGAGCGCGGTGTGTCGCTGGCCGCGCTGGGCGAGCGGCTGCGCGCCGACCCGCTGCAGCTGGAGCCGATGCTGGAGCTGCTGGCAGCCATCGACTGGGTACAGCGCCTGGACGAGCCCGGCGAGCCACGCCATCTGCTGCTGTGCGACCCCGCGCACACCCCGTTGCTGCCGCTGGTGCAGCGCACGCTGTTGGCCCCGGGTGCAGCCAGCGCCCCGGCAATGGCGGCCAGCGGCCTCGGCGGCATGACGCTGCAGCAGGCGCTGGGCCGGTGAACTGGAGCGTCAGCTTGCGGGTTGGCACACCCGTCGGCACGCGCGTCAGTAAGCCCGTCAGTGCGCCGATCCGTACGCCAGTCAGTACGCGCGCCAGTACGCGCGCCAGTACGCGCGCCAGTACGCGCGTCAGTACGCGCGTC
>JAJAZC010000183.1 GCA_026785885.1 Rubrivivax sp. | reverse complement strand
GCGTTGGACGAGCCGGCTGTAATGCCCACGCCGCCTGTGCCTTTACCGCCGCCTGTACCGCCGCCTGTACCGCCGCCTGTACCGCCGCCTGTACCGCCGCCTGTACCGCCGCCTGTACCGCCGCCTGTACCGCCGCTTGTACCGCCGCTTGCACCACCTACGGCGCCGGTAGCGCCCCCAGAGCCTGTGCGTTCCAACGTGCCCGCAGCCCTGCTTTCTGCGTTGCACCCGACCACCGTTCCTGCCGTGCCTTCAGCTGTCAACCCAACTTGAAGCCCGGCCGATGCGGCACCGGGGGTGCCGGCACTGGCGGCAAGACATCCTCACCCGGCGCCGGTTGGGCCAGCACTGCGAGCGGCGGCGCATCGAAGCCACGCAACGAGCCGTAGCGGCGCGCATAAACCCAGGTGAACTCAGCGCCGAGCAGAAATATTTGCGCCGAGTAATAGACCCACAGTAGCAACACCACCAGCGAAGCTGCAGCGCCAAACGGCGAGGCCACACCACTGCGACCGATGTAGAAGCCGATCAGCGTTTTGCCCGCCGTGAACAGCAGCGCGGTCAGCGCCGCGCCGACCCACACGTCACGCCAGGCAACCCGCACGCGCGGCATCCACTTGTAGATCATCGCGAACACGACGGTGATGAAGCCGAAGCTCAAGCCCAACTCCAGCGTGCGCGCGATGAAGGCGACATCGCTGAACCACGGCTCCCACCACTTGCCCAGGGCGGCCAAGCCGGCACTCGCCACCAGCGACACGATCAACAGAAAACCGATACCCAGGACGAGCCCCAGCGACAGCAAGCGCGTGCGCAGCAGCCTCCACAGACCACCGCCAGCCGGGCGCGTGGGTGCGCGCCATATCCGATCCATCGCGTCCTGCAATTCCGCAAACACGGTCGTCGCACCGATCAGCAGCACGATCAGCCCGACCAGCGTACCGAGAACGCCTGCATCCGGCTTGTTCAGCGCCTGCAGCATGACCTCGATGGTCTTGGCGCTCTCCGGCCCCAGCAACGTAGCCAGCTGACCGAAGATCTCGCCGCGCGCTGCCTGCTCACCGAACACCAGGCCCGCCACCGAAATAACGATCAGGAGCAGCGGCGCAATCGAAAACAGCGTGTAAAACGCCAGCGCCGCGCCCATGCTGGGCGCGTAATCGTCGACCCAGGAAACCGCTGCGTCACGAATGAGCCGCCACGCGGCGTTGATCACCTGCAGCGGCTCTCGACGCTCAACACCGCCCGCTTTAGCGGCTGGCGGCCGATGCCGGCGACATCGGGCGGGTCGACGAGCCGGCAGCGCTGTCGCTGCCAGTGCCAGTGCCAGTGCCTGTGCCGCCACTGCCCATACCGGTCGAGCCTGCGCCTGTGCTGCCGGAGCCAGTGCCCGTGGAGCCCGTGCCCATACCCGACGAGCCGGTTGAATTAGTGCCCGTGGACGGCGTCGTCGATGGCGTGGAGGACGGCGACGGCGTGCCCGATGGCGAAGGCGTCGGCACCTGTGACTCGCGACGATCGCAGGCGGTCAGGCCGGCGAGCGCCAGCACAGTGACGGAAAGACCCAGAGAAAGGCGACGGGTAGCGTGATTGCTGTTCATGAGAAAGATCCTGTCGAAGTGAAGTCGTACAAGGGCTGCGGCAAGCTGCGCGCCGCCGCGTGGGTTGATCGAAATCAACCGCGGTGGGGTGCCCGCGAGCCGCCAGCCGGGGCCATGCTCGGCGACGACCCAGCGGCTGAACCACTGTGCACCGAACGCGGCGTTGGTTTGGGCGTCTTCATGAGCTCGATAAACGCCAGAAGAAAAGGTGCGCCCAGGATCCACATCGGGATCAAGCCACCCAGGGTGCCTTCGGTATTTATAGGTGACTCCTGATTGAGGTTGTCAGACATGCGAAGTGCGCAACTTACGCTGTGGGCTGCTGACCAACCAACGGCGCTGCACGCTCCGCGGCAACTCACGTGCCCGTGGTACACGTTGCGACGGCAACAGGGCCGCTGGCAATGCCAGCCGTTCGGCGACGGCGCGAAGCACCTGGGGATTCCGACCCATGCCCAGGTGGCTGCCCTGCACTCCGACATCTTCGACCCCCGGCATGGCGAGGTCGTTGCGGTCGTGGCGGCAGGTCTGCCAGGCCACGACGCCGTCACTGCGGCTGTAGACCGACGTTGTCGGCACCGGCGGCGGCGTGCGCAGATGCCGGTGCCACAACGCGTCGTTGCTGGCTGGTGTGCCACCCAGCAGCCGGTACAGCCAGCCGGCATGCGTCTGATCAGCCCGGCCGTTGAAAGGCGTGCCGATGGTGATCACGCGGCGCACCGCAAAACGCGGCAACTTGGCCAGCTTGCGGGCATACAGGCCACCCAGGCTCCGGCCGACCAGGCTCGGTGGCTCGTTGTGGCCCTGGCTTTTCGGCAGCCCGCGCATCGCGTCGGCGAGTTGCTGCATCCAGTCATCGACGTGCCCGCGCGGCCCGGCATTGAACCCACGGCCCCAGTCGTGCGCGGCATAGCCCAGGCGGCGGCAATGCTCGCGCAGCGGGCGCACCGCGCGGCCGTCGCTGCCCAGACCCGGGAAGACGATCACCGGGTGACCATCGCCCCGTGGGCCGCGCGGCCGCAGCAGCTTGAGCTTCAAGAATTCGCGTGCCGCGCGCCAGGGTTCGGTGCCCAGCAAGGTCAATGGGGGTCGCGTGGCGGCAGCGGCCGAGGAATCGTGGGGTCGGTTCATTCAACGTCATGCAAAAGAGGTCGTCCTGCGGGGTCGGCACCCGACGCGCCCGGCGAGGCTGCGCTGACCGTTGCACGGCGCCCCACAGCCCCGCCGGGTGCAACGGGCGCAACGGGCTATTACGGCCCGTCGAAGGCGGCGCGCACCGCAGCGAGCTGACGGCGCGACACCACGAGCCACTCGTCGGTGGGTGCGACGCGCACGGCCCAGCCGTCGCCCTCATCGCCGCCGCGCAACTCCATCGCGCGCAGTGCGTGCACGGCCACCAGTGCGTTACGGTGAACCCGCACAAAGCCGCTGCCCAGGCGCAGCTCCAGATCGGCCAGCGCATCGTCGAGCACGTGGGTGTGCAGCGCGGTGCGCAGCGTGACGTACTTCTGCTCGGCCTTCAGGTACAGCACCTCGCGCACCGGCAGGCGCAGCACGCGCCCGCGGTCGCTGACGACGATGACCGGGTCGGTCGGCGGCGGCGCGGCTTGCGGCAACACGGAGAGCCGCTGCTGTGCCCGCTGCAGAGCGGCGCGCAGGCGGTCCTGCCGCACCGGCTTGGTCAGGTAGTCCAGCGCTTCCAGCTCGAAGGCGCGCAGCGCATGGCCTGCGTGGGCCGTGACGAAGACCACCGCCGGCGGTTGCGGCAGGGCCTTCAACGCTGCTGCCAGGCGCAGGCCGTCGCGGCCGGGCATGCCGACGTCCAGCAGTACGAGGTCGGCCGGCTGCACGCGCAGCGCCTGCAGCGCCTGCTCGGCATTGGCGGCCTCGCCGTTGATTTGAATGGCCAGCTCCGCCTGCAACGATTCCAGCAGCGAGCGCATGCGCAGGCGGGCCAGCGCTTCGTCGTCGACGATCAACACTTTCACGGCGGCGAAGGCAGCACGATGCGGGCGTGAAAGCGGCCACCGACTGCCGTGTCGGCATGGGCCGGGTCCGGCGGCTCGCGCCAGACATCGCACTGCGCAGCCACGTCGTGCAACAGGTGCAGCCGCTCGCGGATGTTGGCCAGCGCCATACCGTGGCCCGGGTTGGCCGGGCCGCCGTCGGCACCGCCCAGCGTGTTGCTGACGGTCAGCACCACCTGCCCGCGCTGCAGCACGCTGTGCACACGCAGCAGGCCACCCAGCGGAGCGGGCTCGATGCCGTGGCGCACGGCGTTTTCCACCAGCGGCTGCAGCACCAGCGGCGGCACGCGCGCGGCGTGGCAGCGCGGGTCGATGTCCCACTGCACCACCAGGCGCTCGCCGAAGCGGATTTGTTCGATGTCCAGATACCGCCGCGCCAGCTCCATCTCCTCGAACAGCGTCACCGATGTGCCGACCTCGGCCAGCGCCGCGCGAAACAGCTCGGCCAGATCTTCCAGCACGCTCTCTGCACGCGCCGGGTCCACGCGCACCAGCGCCAAAGCCGTGTTCAGCGCGTTGAACAAAAAGTGCGGGCGGATGCGCGATTGCAGCTCGGCCAAGCGCGCGCTGGCGTTGGCCGGCCGCCAAATGCGCGCACGCAGATCGAGCCAGGCCCACAGCAGCGCGGCCAGCGCCATACCACCCAAGGCCACCGCAGCAGCCCGCCAGGGGTTGCCGCTGGACAGCGTGGCCCAGGACAGCAGCGCCCAGGCCAACAGTGCGGCGGCCGCGCCCATCAGCAGCACAACGGCCGTGCGCTGCGCCGCGCCCAGGGTTTGCAGCCGTGGGCGCAGCGCACACACCAC
The DNA here is from genome assembly GCA_026785885.1 of Rubrivivax sp. Classification (GTDB taxonomy): domain Bacteria; phylum Pseudomonadota; class Gammaproteobacteria; order Burkholderiales; family Burkholderiaceae_C; genus Rubrivivax. Next base: position 33,610 of record JAJAZC010000183.1, on the reverse strand, counting down.
CACCAGCCACAAGCCGGTGGCAGCAACACCGCCGAAAGCCAGCGCGCCCTGCCGCGCCAGCCACGTGGCGGCGCTGTCGGCATCGGCCAGCGCCACCAGGGCCAGCGCTGCCTGCACCAGCAACACCGCACGCAGCGCCAGCGCCGGATGGCAAACATCGAAAGCCGCGTCGCCAGCGCTGCGCCGCGGCGTGCGGGCGCGGTCGGGGTCGTCGTCGACACCCAGGCCGCTGTGTGCAATGGAGGTCGTGTGCAGAGTTCCGGCGCGGGCGCTGTCGGGCCACAGGCTGGGCGGGTGCGTCAGCAGCGGCGCCACGCCCTTGCCCCCGCCCGTGCTCTTGCCCTTGCCCTTGCCCTCACCCCTGCCCGCGCCCTTGCCCTCGCCTTTGCCGATGTCGCTCAGCGCTGCCGGATCGGGTGGTTTCATTACGGGCGCTTCATGGTCGGACGGGATAATACGAAGTCCATCCGCAGTGCTGCGCGCTGCCCGATGCGTGCCGCTCAAACACAAGGCCCGACACCGCATGTCCAACGACCCCCTGGCCAACAAACAACAAGCCTGGTCGGCGCTGTTCACCGAGCCGATGAGCGAGCTGGTCAAGCGCTACACCGCCAGCGTCGGTTTCGATCAGCGCCTGTGGCGCGCCGATATCGACGGCAGCCTGGCGCACGCCGCGATGCTGGCCGCACAAGAAGTGATCGGCGCAGACGATCTGGCCGCCATTCAGCGCGGCCTGGCGCAGATTGCCGATGAGATCGCCAGCGGCCGCTTCGCGTGGAAACTGGAGCTGGAGGACGTGCACCTGAACATCGAAGCGCGCCTGACCGCGCTGGTCGGTGATGCCGGCAAGCGGCTGCACACCGGCCGCAGCCGCAACGACCAGGTCGCAACAGACGTGCGCTTGTGGCTGCGCGGCGAGGTCGACCAACTCGGCTTGCTGCTGGCCGATCTGCAGCGTGCACTGGTTGCCGTAGCGGCCCAGCACACCGACACCGTGATGCCCGGCTACACACACCTGCAGGTGGCGCAGCCGGTGAGCTTTGCGCACCACCTGCTGGCGTATGTGGAGATGTTTGCACGCGACGGGCAGCGGCTGGTGGACCTGCGCAAGCGCCTGAACCAGCTGCCGCTGGGCGCCGCTGCGCTGGCCGGCACCAGCTACCCGCTGGACCGAGAGGCGGTGGCGCGCGAGCTGGGTTTCGACGGTGTCTGCCAGAACAGCCTGGACGCCGTGAGCGACCGCGACTTCGCGCTCGAGTTCAGCGCCTTTGCAGCGATCTGCATGGTGCATGTGTCGCGGCTGGCGGAGGAGATCGTGCTGTGGATGAGCCAAAACTTCGGCTTCATCGATCTTGCCGACCGCTACTGCACCGGCAGCTCCATCATGCCGCAGAAGCGCAACCCCGATGTGGCCGAGCTGGCACGCGGCAAGAGCGGCCGCGTGATCGGCCACCTGATGGCGCTGTTGACGCTGATGAAGGGCCAGCCGCTGGCCTACAACAAGGACAACCAGGAAGACAAGGAGCCGCTGTTCGACACCGTCGACACGCTGGCCGGCACGCTGCGCATCCTGGCCGAGATGGTGGGCGGCATCGTCGTCAAGCCCGAAGCCATGGAGCGCGCTGCACTCAAAGGTTATGCCACCGCCACCGACCTGGCCGACTACCTGGTGAAGAAGGGCCGCCCGTTTCGCGATGCCCATGAAACCGTGGCCCACGCGGTCAAGCTGGCGCTGCAGCGCGGCGTCGATCTAGCGGAGCTGCCACTAGCTGTGTTGCAGGCGCTGGACGCATCGATCAGCGCCGACGTGTCCGAGGTGCTGAGCTTGCGCGGCTCGCTCGCGGCGCGCCAGGTGCTGGGCGGCACGGCACCTGCGCAGGTGCGTTTGCAGATCGAACGGCACCAACAGCGGCTGGCGCCGAGCTGAAGCCCGGCTGCGCTGCTGCCTCAACCCGCCTGCGCAGCCGCGTCGTGCGGCAGTTGCTGTTCATCGCGTAGCCAGTCCAGCAAAATCAGCGCAACCACGCTGCCGACCGGAAACAGCAGCACCGACAGACTCGTCCAACCCACAACCGATCTCGCCATGCGCCGCGCGGCGACACCCAAAAAAACCCAGTGCAAAAGCAGCGCGGCGGCCAGCGCCAGGGCGGTCAGCGCGCTGTGCCAGGCCGTGGCCAGCGTGTGCTGCGCCAGCGGCGGCAAAAACAAGGCGATGCAAGTCAGTGCGACGAGTAAAGCCAGCGTGGCGGCAGCCAGCGCGCGCTGTTGTGGGCCATCGGTCATGCTCGTTCTCCGCGGTGGTCGGGTCGTGCCGTAAACAGTGTAGCCACGGCTTGCAGCCCCCGGAAGGAGTGTGAGCAAGTTCCGGCGTAACCGAAACCGCAGCGCAGCAACGCGCGAACTGCCCGGCGGTAATACTGCGCGCCGCGCTACCCTGCACCCAACACGACGAACCCGCATGACCGCGCGCCGCTGGATCGCCCACCTGGACATGGACGCGTTCTATGCCTCGGTCGAACTGCTGCGCTACCCGGAGCTGACGGGCCAGGCGGTGGTCATTGGCGGCGGGCGGCGCCACCAGCCGGTGCTGCAGGCCGACGGCACACGGCGCTTTGCAACGCTGGCTGGCTATGCCGGCCGCGGCGTCATCACCACTGCCACCTATGCGGCGCGCGACTTCGGGGTGCATAGCGGCATGGGCTTGATGAAGGCCGCCGCGCTGGCGCCGCAGGCTGTGCTGCTGCCGGTGGACTTCGAGCAGTACCGGCGCTACTCGCGCTTGTTCAAAACCGCGGTGGCCGAGGTGGCGCCGCAGATCGAAGACCGCGGCATCGACGAGATTTACATCGACCTCAGCGACGTGCCTGGTGCGCAGGACAGCCTGGGTCACGACGCCACCGGCGGTGTGCGTGCGGTGGCGCAAGAGATTCGAAATACCGTGCGCCGTGCCACCGGCCTGAGCTGCTCGGTGGGCGTCAGCCCGAACAAGCTCCTGAGCAAGATCGCCAGCGAGCTGGACAAGCCCGATGGCCTGACCGTGATCACGCAGGCCGAGCTGCCCACGCGCATCTGGCCGCTGCCGGTGCGGCGCATCAACGGTATCGGCCCCAAGGCCGGCGCGCGGCTGGCCGACATGGGCATCCGCACGATCGGCAACCTGGCAGCCAAAGAGCGTGCGTTTCTGATCGAGCACTTCGGCCGCAGCTACGGCCGCTGGCTGCACGACGCGGCGCACGGCATCGACGACCGTTTGATCAGCACCCGCAGCGACCCCGTCAGCATGAGCCGCGAAACCACCTTCGACCGCGACCTGCACGCCGTGCGTGACCGCGCCGAACTGAGCACCATATTCACCGAGCTGGCCACGCAAGTGGCCACCGACCTGCAACGTAAAGGTTATGCAGGCCGCACCATCGGCATCAAGCTGCGCTTCGAAGACTTCAAGACCGTGACGCGCGACCTGACGCTGCCCGCGCCGGTAGTGGACGCGGCGGCCATCCGCCACGCCGCCGGGCAGTGTTTGCGGCGGGTCGACCTGGCGCGGCGCATCCGGCTGCTGGGCGTACGCGCCGGCGGGCTGGTCAAGCTGTAGCGGCGGGCTCTAGTTCAGCGCGCTGCGCTGCACGCTGGGTAGCATGCGCGCTTGAGGAGCCTCCATGACCGTGATCACCACCATCGAAGACCTGCGCGTGCTGGCCGAAAAGCGCGTGCCGCGCATGTTTTACGACTACGCCGACAGCGGCAGCTGGACCGAGAGCACCTACCGCGCCAACAGCCAGGATTTTCAAAAGATCAAGCTGCGCCAGCGCGTCGCGGTGAACATGGAAAACCGCAGCACCGCGTGCACGATGGTGGGCCAGGCCGCCAAGATGCCGGTGGCCATCGCGCCGGTGGGGCTGACCGGCATGCAGCACGCCGACGGCGAGATCCACGCCGCACGCGCGGCAGAAAAATTCGGAATTCCGTTCACGCTTTCGACGATGAGCATCTGCTCGATCGAGGACATCGCAGCCAGCACCACCGCGCCGTTCTGGTTTCAGCTGTACATGATGCGCGACCGCGACTCGATGGCCCGCATGATCGACCGCTGCAAAGTCGCCAAGTGCAGCGCGCTGGTGCTAACGCTGGACCTGCAGGTCATCGGCCAACGCCACAAGGACCTGAAGAACGGCCTCACCGCGCCGCCGCGGCCGACGCTGAAGAACATCCTCAACCTGATGGGCAAACCGCGCTGGCTGCTCGGCATGGCCGGCACGCGCCGGCGCACGTTCGGCAACCTGGTGGGGCATGTCAAGGGCGTCAGCGACATGAGCTCGCTGGCAGCGTGGACCAACGAGCAATTCGACCCGCGGCTGAGCTGGCCTGACGTGGAGTGGGTCAAGAAGCAGTGGGGCGGCAAGCTGATCCTCAAAGGCATCATGGATGTCGAAGACGCGCAGCTCGCGGTGCGTGCCGGGGCCGACGCCATCGTCGTCAGCAACCACGGCGGCCGGCAGTTGGACGGCGCGCCGAGCAGCATCGAAGCGCTGCCGGCCATCGTGGCCGCGGTTGCCGCACTGGGCGCGGCGGGGGTGCAGACCGAGGTCTGGATGGACGGCGGCATCCGCAGCGGGCAGGACGTGCTCAAGGCCTGGGCCTTGGGCGCCCGCGGCACGATGATCGGCCGCGCGATGGTCTACGGCCTGGGTGCCATGGGCGAAGCCGGCGTGAGCAAGGCGCTGGCCATCCTGCACAAGGAGCTGGATGTGACGATGGCCTTCTGCGGCCACACCGACATCCGCACCGTGGATCGCAGCATCCTGCTGCCAGGGACGTACCCGACCGTGCAATCGCCGCCGAATAGCGCTCCGACGCAAAGGTTTGGATAGGAATACCAGGACCAGCGACGGCGGCCGATCAAGCCACCCGCACGGATCCGGCTCTGGCGGGCCGTAGCGCCCCCCTTGGGGGCAGTAAGCGTGAGCGAGCGTGGGGGCTCTACCTCACGTTCAACTTGAACGCAATCATCGCGCGCAGCTTGTTCGGCAGCACGGGCTTGATCAGCAGGTGGTAGTCGTGCGTGACGGCTTCGTCTTCGTGGCCACCCAGACTGCTGCCGGTGATGACGATGGCCGGCAGCTTGCGGCCGGCAAAGTGCCGGCGGATGTGCACGAGTGCGTCGATGCCGGTGCGGCCTTGCGGCAGGCGGTAGTCCACCAGCAGCAGGTCAGGCGCGGCGGGCGCTGCACCGGGCGCTGCACCAGGCGCTGCACCGGGCAGAAACAGGCCGGCCAACCAGGCCTGCACCGCAGCCACAGTGTCGAAAGCCACGACGTTGGCGCCCCAGGCCTGCAGCACCACCACCAGGCCATCGCGCACCGCTGCTTCGTCTTCGACAACGACGATCAGCCGGCCTTCCAGCGTCAGGCCCAGCGCGGCTTTGACGCTGCAAGGCGCCGCGGCCTCCGCCGTGCGCGGCACGCGGCCCACAGGCACCTGCAGGCTGAACACGGTGCCGTGGCCGACGCGTGAGCGCACCGAGATCGGCGCTTCCATCAGCGCGGCCAGCCGCTTGACGATGGCCAGGCCCAGCCCCAGGCCTTTGCGGTGGTGGGCTTCCAGCGGCCGGTTGCTCTGGGCCTGAAAGAACTCGTCGAAGATGCGCGGCAGGTTGACCGGGCCGATGCCAATGCCGCTGTCCCAGACCTGCACCAGCAGGTGGGTGCCGCCCGCACCGCCGGCACCGCTTGCGGCGCCCACATCCGCGTGGCCCGACCGCACCCGGCAGCTGACCAGCACGCCGCCATCGTCGCTGTAGCGGATGGCGTTGCTGACCAGGTTGCGCAGCACGCGCTCCAGCAGCACCGGGTCGGTGTGCGCCACGTGCTGCTCGCCGTGGAAGGACAGCATCAGGCCTTTCTCGAAAGCCACCGGCTCGAAGTGCAGCCGCAGGCGCGCGAAAACATCGCGCAGGCGCACCGGCGCAGGGCTGACGTCGACGCCGCCGGTGTCGATGCGCGTGATATCCAGCAGCTCGCCAAACAGGCCTTCCAGCGCGTCGACACTTTCGTTGATGCTGTTGACCAGCGAAGCCACTTCGGGGTCGTGGCTGCGCTGGCGCAAGGCCTCGGCAAACAGGCCCATCGCGTGCAGCGGCTGGCGCAGGTCGTGGCTGGCGGCGGCGAAGAACTGCGTCTTGGCGCGGTTGGCGGCTTCGGCGGTGCGGCGGGCCTCGTCGGCGACGCTGCGCGCTTGCTCGGCAGCGGCCATTTCCACGCGCAGTTTGCCGGCCAACTCGTCGGTGCGGCGCTTGAGGATGATGGCCTGGCCTAAGGCGCTGCCGTAGGTGCGCGCCATCAGCACCGTGATGCAAAACAGCAGCGTCAGGATCACAGCAAGTTGGTTGTGCCAGGGCTGGCTGGTGTCGCTCGCAATGCGCAGGATGGTCGGCGTCAGCACCAGGCTGATGAACACCAAAAACATGCGCGGCTGGGTCGCCAGCAGTTGCACCGAGCCCAGGCAGTAGCTGTAGACGATGAGGATCAGGCTCACCGTGTGGTACGGCGTGCCCAGGCCCCAAAACAGCCACACCGCCACACCCCACATCGCGCCCTGCGCCAGGACCAGAACTTTCCAGCTGCGGCGCCAGGCGCGCAGCGGCTCAGCACCGGCTTCTTTGTGACGCAGGAAGCGCAGGTAGTGCGCCAGCCGCAGCAGCCACAGCACCAGGCCGACGCCGACCCAGCCCATCACGCGCCAGGGCTCGGCCAGCGGCCAGAAGATGCTGCCCATCAAAACCATGCCGATGGCGTTGCCGGACAGCGTGGCCGGCGTCTGCACGTACAGCGCGCGGATGTGATCGATGTTGCCGCGCCGTGGGCGCAGCATGCCCATCAGCGACGTGTTGTTGTCGGCCGCTGCCGCGACGGGGGGCACCACCGGCTATCGCGGCGCCGGGCGGCCGGCCAGCGACGGCGGCCGCCACGAAAAGCCGCCCTGCCCCTGCGTCATCTGGCTCACTGCCAGCACGGCTTGTGTGCGGGAGCTGACGCCCAAAGCGCGCAGCACCGCAGCGACGTGGTCCTTGACGGTCTCCACGCTCAAGTTGAGCTGGCGTGCAATGAGCTTGTTGGGCAGGCCCTGCAGCAGCAGCGACAGCACCTCGGCCTGGCGCGGCGTCAAGCCGATGTCCTTCATCGACGGCATTTTCTGGTGCGGCTCCGGCTGTGCTGCCGGGCCCAGCGGCACCTCATGGGCCGAGCGCGGCGCGCCGGGCTGGGGTTCACCACCGACGACCACACTGCGGCCGAAGGCCAGCCCCAGCATCGACGGCGGCACGTACATCGAACCCGTCATGACCATCGCCAGCGCGGCATTCAACTCACCGTGCGACGACGTCTTGGGCACGAAGCCCATGGCGCCGCTATCGATGGCGCGGATGACATCGCTGGCGCGGTCCGAGGCCGACACCACCACCACCGGCACGGCCGGGTAGGTGGCGCGAAACTCAACCAGCACGTCAAAGCCGTCGGCGTCACCCAGCGCCAGATCGAGCAGCACGAGGTCGAAGTTGCTGTCGCGCTGCAGCGTGGCCCGCGCTGCGGCGGCGCTGTCGACACCGACCACGGTCGTGTCGCTGCCGATGCTTTGAATCACCGCCTGCAACGCAGACAGCACCAGCGGGTGATCGTCGACCAGCAGCACCTTCATCGTGACCTCGGCAGGGATGGGATTCGGGTCATTGTGAGCCGGCATTCGGCAGACCCCGGCTTCGGCGTTGAGGGGTTGTGTCGCGTCGGTTCAGACGTAGCGGCGCGACACCGTCTCAGCCACGCAGGCCGGCTTGGCCGCGCCTTCGAGCTCGATGTGGGCTAGGGCGACCAGCTGCGCGCCACCGTCCAGCGGCTCGTAGCGCAAGAGCGTGAAGCGTCCGCGCACGCGGCTGCCGACCTTGACCGGGCTGATGAAGCGCACCCGGTTGAGGCCGTAGTTGACGCCCATGCGCACGTCGTCCACGGTGAACGCTCTCTCGAACAGCATCGGCAGCAGGCTCAGCGTCAAGAAGCCGTGGGCGATGGTTGCGCCGAAGGGCCCGGCCGCAGCGCGCACCGGGTCGGTGTGGATCCACTGGGGGTCACCGGTGGCCTGCGCAAACAGGTCGATGCGCGCCTGCTCGATCGGCACCCAGCTGCTGCAACCGAGCTCCTGGCCGGCCAACTGCGCCAGGTCGGCAAGATGGGCATAACGTTTCATATGCGTCACCTCCGATTCAGGCGCCGACCCAGGCCTTGAGCGGCACCCACTGCTCCAGATCACGCTCGACGCGGCTGGGCGCCACGTCCCACAGCGTCAGGCCGTGGGCGGCCAGCTGCACATAGTTCTGCGTGTCGCGCAGCCAGGCCAGAACCGGCACCGGCAAGGTCGCGAGGTAGGCGTGCAGTTGATCGTTGGCGCGGGTGTTCTCGCGCACGCGCATGCCCACCAGGCCCAGCTTGATTTCGTTGCCGCGGCGGTGCGCACGCAGCGTCTGCACGAAGGCGTGGGTGGCGCGGATGTCGAACAGGCTCGGCTGCAGCGGGATCAAGAGCCGGTCGGCGATGCGCATCACGGCTTCCAACCGTTTGCCGTGCAGCCCTGCCGGTGTGTCGAGCACGACGTGCGTGATGCCGCGCGGCGGGCGCAGCAGCTCGTCGGGTTTCACGTCCCAACCACGGATCGTGGGCAGGTGCGCGGGGCGCATGGCCAGCCAGTCGCGTGTGGAGTGCTGGCGGTCGACATCGCCCAGCATCACCGCATGCCCGGCGGCGGCCAGACAGCCGGCGATGTTGGTCGACAGCGTGCTTTTGCCAACGCCGCCTTTGGGATTGGCGACGACGATCACGGGCATGGCGGGTTTCCTTTGCGCGCTGTGGGCTGCGGGCTGCGGGCCGCAACAAGACCCTGGAACTTGTCGGGCATGGTAGCTGCGGCTGCAGGCTGCCCCACACGGGCAAACCCAAGCGCGCTGCGCGCCACTGCTGCAGCACGACTCGGCGACCTTGTGAAATAGCGACTCAGCGACTCAGCGACTCAGCGGCTTAGCAAACTTGCAGACTTGCAAATTTGCGCCCGTGCTCCTTGGCAACCCGGCAACGTAGCCACTTCACGACAGCGCGAACCCGCGTCCCGCCCATGGCCGACATCCTCGTCAGCGCTGCGCACCCGCAAATGGACCATTCACGCGTCACCCGCACGCTGATGGACGCGGCGGCGCAGCTGGACCCGGCGCGCGCTGAGGTGCTGAATCTCTACGCCCGCTACCCCGATTACTTCATCGACACCGGTGCCGAGCAGCAACGCCTGGCGCATGCCCGGCTGCTGGTGTGGCTGCACCCGGTGCACTGGTATTCGATGCCGCCTTTGCTCAAGCTGTGACTGGACGAGGTGCTGGCTTTCGGCTGGGCTTACGGCCCCGGCGGTCATGCGCTGCAGGGCAAGGATCTGTGGCTGGCCGCATCCACCGGCGGCCCGCAGGAAAGCTACCGGCCCGACGGCTACAACCGCTATTTTTTCGACGCCTTCCTGCACCCATACGAGCAGACCGCGGCGCTGTGAGGCATGCGCTGGCTGCCGCCGCTGGTGCTGCACGGCGCGCACCGCGTAAGCCAGGCCGTCATCGAAGAACACGCGCAAACCTTTGCCCAGCACCTGCAAAGCTGGCCGCAGTGGCCGGAGATCGACTTCACCGAGCCGACGCCTGACTGCAGCGTGCCCGCAGACGCGCGGCCCACCGACGGGGTTTGATCATGGACAGCGGCACGACGTGGTTGCAAAGCAGTCTGGTCTACCTGGGTGCGGCGGTGCTGGCGGTGCCGCTGGCACGGCTGGCCGGGTTGGGATCGATCATCGGCTACCTGGCCGCCGGCATCGTCATCGGGCCCTGGGGCCTGAAGCTGGTCACCGACGCGCAGGCCATGCTGCACTTTGCCGAATTCGGCGTCGTGCTGATGCTGTTTCTGGTGGGCCTGGAGCTGGAGCCCCGCCGGCTGTGGGCGCTGCGGCGGCCGATCTTCGGCTGGGGCAGCGCGCAGCTGTTCGGCTCCGCGGCGGTGATCACCGCCATCGGCATGGCCTTCGGTGCTGACTGGCGGCTGGCGCTGGTGGCCGGCCTGGGTTTGGCGCTCACTTCAACCGCCATCGGCCTGGGCGTGCTGAACGAGCGCAACCTGATGAGCGCGACGACCGGCCAGAACGTGCTCAGCGTGGCACTACTGCAGGACATTGCGGCCATTCCGATCCTGGCCATCGTGCCGCTGCTGGCGGTGGCCGTTCCGGCAACGTCGGGTAACGGCTGGATAGCTGCTGCCAAGGCCTTTGCTGTGATCGCCGCCATCATCCTCGGCGGCCGCCTGCTGCTGCGCCCGGCGCTGCGCTGGATCGCCGGTAGCAACACGCCCGAGGTCTTTACGGCCGCTGCGCTGCTGCTGGTGGTGGCCACCGCGGCACTGATGCAGAGCGTGGGCCTGAGCATGGTGCTGGGCGCCTTTTTGGCCGGCGTGCTGCTGGCCGAGAGCGAATACCGCCGCAAGCTGGAGACCGACCTGGAGCCCTTCAAAGGCTTGCTGCTCGGGCTGTTCTTCATCGCGGTGGGTATGAGCATCAACTTTGCGGTGATCGCGGCGCATCTGGGGCTGGTGGCGGCCATCGTCGTTGGCTTTCTGATCGTCAAGCTCGCGGTGCTGCTGTTGATGGCCTGGCGCATGCCGGTGCCGCTGGGCGAGCCGCCGGTGTTTGCGGTATTGCTGGCGCAGGGCGGCGAATTCGGCTTCGTCGTCTTCCAGGCTGCGCTGGGTGCTGCGGTGATTGGCGCCGAGGCCGCGTCGGTGCTGGTTGCTGCAGTGGCCATCAGCATGTTGTTGACGCCGCTGTTGCTGGTGCTGTCAGACCCTGTACTGGCGCCGCGGCTGGCCGCCAACAGCGGGCCGCGGCTGGCCGACATCAATGAGGAACAGCTACCCGCCGATCATCATTTGCGGCTTCGGCCGCTACGGCCAGATCGTCGGCCGGTCGATTGCCGCCAACGGCCTCAGCGCCACGGTGCTGGACCACAGCGCCGAGGCCGTGGCCAGCTTGCGCACCTTCGGCTGGCCGGCCTTCTACGGCGACGCGACGCGGCTGGATCTGCTGCGTGTGGCCGGTGCCGACAAAGCGCGCGTGATCGTGGTGGCGGTGGACGATGCCGAGCAAAGCCTGGCCATCGTCGACCTGGTGCGCGAGCACTTCACCCAGGCCACGGTGGTGGCGCGCGCGCAACGTGACGCACTGGTACGGCCTGAACGAACGCGGTGTGCAGCACATCGAACGCGAGACGCTGGACTCGGCCCTGCAAAGCGGGCGCAGCGTGCTGGAGCCGATGGGCTGGGAGCCGCATGCGGCGCGCACCCAGGCGCTGCGCTTTCGGCGCCACAGCATCAGGCTGCTCAAGCAAATGGCGCCACACCAGGGCGATCAGAAAAAGCTGGTTTCGGTGGCCAGACAAGGCCGCCAGGAGCTGGAGGCGCTGTAATCGCGTAAGCGCCAGGAGCGCCAGCAACACAGTGCGCGGCGCGGTGAGGGCTTCGCACCCGATGCCGCGGCGCCGGGTACGCCGCGCCCAGACCGGCCACCGCCTGGCTGAGCCGATCAAGCCAGCTGGCAAGCCTCGTCGAAGCTCAAGCGCGGGCTGCGCGGCATCACCAGCGCCGGGTTGCCATGGCCCAGCGTGCAGACGAAGTTGGTCTTGACGCTGCTGCCGGCCCAGAAAGCAGCGTCCAGCTGCGCCGCGTCGAAGCCGCTCATCGGCCCGCAGTCCAGGCCGAGCGCGCGCGCTGCCAGCATCAGGTAAGCGCCTTGCAGGCTGCTGTTGCGCAACGCCGTGGCTTCGATGACAGCGGGCTTGCCGGCAAACCAGGCGCGCGCGTCGGTGTGCGGAAACAGCTGCGGCAGCCGCTCGTAGAAGGCCATGTCCATGCCGATGATGGCGGTCACCGGCGCCTGACCGACCTTGGCTTGATTGCCAGGCGACATGCAGGCAATCAGCCTGGCTTTCGCTTCGGCGCTGCGCACGAAGATGAAACGCGCGGGGCTGCAGTTGGCCGCGGTCGGACCCCATTTCAGCAAGTCGTACAGCGCATGCAGCTGGCTGTCGGGCAGCGGCTCCGGCAGGTAGCCGTTTTGCGTGCGGGCTTCGGTAAAAAGCTGTTCGGTGGTCACGTTCATGGCGGGGCGATCGGTGGCCGGTGGCGGCGGGCGCAAAGGCCCGGGGTGACAATTCTGGTCATGTTCCAGCCCTCGCAAGACGACGTGCGCCGCTTCTTTTGCGCCACCTATGCGCGCCAACGCGCCGGCCTGCCGCTGGAGCCGATGCAGGCGGTGGCCGCACGCTGGGTCGATCAACATCCCGAGGCCCACGCTGAACTGGCCGACGAGGCCGCTGCACTGCAGGCCAGCTACACGGTCGAAGGCGGCCGTGCCAATCCCTTCCTGCACTTGAGCATGCACCTGAGCATCCAGGAGCAGGTCGCGATCAACCAGCCCACCGGCATCCGCCAGGCCGTCGAGTTGCTGGCTGCGCGGCGCGGTTCGCTGCACGAGGCGCACCATGAGGTCATGGAATGCCTGGGCGACATGATCTGGGCCAGCCAGCGCAGCGGGCTGCCGCCGGACGGGCAGGCTTACCTCGAAGCGGTGCGGCGGCGCGCCATGCGCTGATCGGGCCCGGCCGCCACCAGCCTAGCCAACTGGCGCTGTGCTTTCACTGGCGTCGGCCATTGCCGCCGCAAGGGCGCCCACCTTGCTTTTGTTGTTGATGGCGCGCGGTGCAGGTCATGCCGGCGTCAACATGGCCGGCCAGGTCGGCCACCGTCCTGTCGCCAGTGCCCCTGGTGCGGCACATCAACGGTCTCGACGCTGAGGGCCGCGTTCATCTGCTCGTGCGCCGCTTGACCGGCGGCATTGAGCCCCGAGCCGCCGGGGTGGGGCTTGCGCGGCGCGGTGTTGGCGGCCTTCCCTGATCGCCGAGGTCATCGGCGGCGCGGTGCTTCACGCGCGCAGACGGCGCAGCACCTCCGGATCGGCCCACAGCGCTTCCAGCTGCGAAAAGCGGCCGCCCGAATTCTCCTCGCGCGCCACGATGCGGTCCTGCGTACCGGGGCGCGCCAGGTCCAGCCGCAGGGGTGTCAACGGCAACTGCGACTTGATTGAATAGAACACCATGACCACCGGCGACACCAGCTTGGCCGGGTTTTGCTCGGCCACCACGGCCAGCCGGCCCGAGGCCAGGCGCACCAGCGAACCGGTCGGGTAGATGCCCAGGCTCTGCACGAAGCCGGCAAAAAGCGCGGTGTCGAAGTGCCCCTTCCACGAGGCCATGCTGGCGATCGACTGCGCCGGGTCCCAGCCGTCCTTGTAAGGCCGGTCGCTGGTGACGGCGTCGTAGACATCGCAGATGGCGCCCATGCGTGCCAGCAGGCTGATGCCGTCGCCGGCCAGCCGATGCGGGTAGCCGCTGCCGTCGATGCGCTCATGGTGGTGCAGCACGACGTCCAGCGTCGACGGCGCCACGCCCTGCCCGTCCTTCAGCAGATCGTGGCCCTGCTGCGGGTGCGTGCGCATGATGTCGAATTCGCTGTCGGTCAGGCCGCCGGGTTTGTTCAGCACCTCCAGCGGCATCAGCACTTTGCCGATGTCGTGCATCAGCCCCGCCAGCCCGGCTTCGCGGCAGCGGCTGTCGTCAAGGCCACTCTGGCGTGCCAGCGCCACCATCAGCCCGCAAACGGCCACCGAGTGCATGTAGCTGTAGTCGTCACGCGTTTTCAGGCGCGCCAGGCTTACCAGCGCACCGGGGTTGCGCTGCACCGAACCAGCAATTTCTTCGACCAGCGGCAGACACTGCTCGGCATCCACGGTGCGGCCCATACGGGCTTCGTTGAACATGGCTTTCACGGCCTTGCGCCCGCGGCTGCAGATGGCAGCGGCCTGCGTGAGTTCGGCGTTCAGCGGGCGGTCGCCGGCTGGAGAAGGCGGCTGGACCTTTGCCGGTGCGGGGCGTGCCGCCAGCGCCGGCCCAGCGATGGTCTGGGCAGCAACGGCCACATCCAAGCCAAGCGCGGTGTCGATCCAGCACTCGCTCAAACCGCAAGCATGCAGCCGCCGCAGATCCGCCGAGCTGTCAATGACGAAGCGCGTTGTCCAGAACGGGTGCTGCAGCCAGGCCCCTTCCAGTTTGTGCAGGTGCATGCCCAGCCGCAATTCAAGGATGGGAACCTTCTTAAGCATGTGCGCGCCGCCGGGTGTCGATGGGTCGAGCGTGCTTCGACCAGTCCGGGGTATATCGGCCCGGCGCCCGTGAGCTTGAGCTTGAGCACACCGCCACGACCTGCCGGGGTGCGGCTGCTTGGCCAGCGCAAGCCTAGCCCACTGAATCATTGAAATGGGGTCGGTGCTGTCCGCGCAATACGGGCGCGCTGCAGCGTTGCGGATGCGCGCGGTGCCTATCGGCATCGCTGTGCTTCGCGCCTTGCATCGCATTCCGTCTTGCGCGTCCCTCACCGCCCACTTCAATGATTCAGCGGACCAGGACGGGGCACACCGCGGCGCCTGAAGACAAATGCAACGTCAAACAGGGCTCCGCCTTGGCCTACCGGCCCAGCCGGAGCATCTTGTCGGGCCGTTTCAGCGTCACCTTGGACTGCCGGTTGGCGCCTGCCACCTGCACTTCGATGGTTTGAATGCGCTTGAACGCTTCGAACAAGCCGATCTCTATCGAGCCCAGCTTGTCGGGTTGTTCACAGGTGAACTCATAGGTGGCGTCGAGATCGGCGTGCCCGTCGTCCCTGGCGCCCGTGCCGGCTGCTGCGGCGGTGGCTTGCAGCGTCTCGGATTCCACCGTCACCTTGCCCGCCTTGCACAGCGCCGCAGCCGGCGGCCGTATCAGCCGCGCGCCGTCGTTCATCTGTTTCAGCACCGCGTCAGCGGCCTGCTTTTGCGCGGCGGTGCGCGGCCGGTGCTCGAAGCCGAGCAGGCTGTCCAGGGGTGCCTGGATCTGCACCGTCAGCGTCTTGGCCTGCACTGCCACGTCGAGCTTGACGAGGCCGTGCACGTGGGCGCCTTTCTTGGCCATCACGGCAGCCGCGCTGGCAAGTGCCATCAGCAACAGCAGCCCGCCAAACAGCGAGTGCGGCTGTGTTGATCGGTGCATGTGTATTCCTCCGTTCATGAAGCTCAGCAAAGCCACGGCTTCTGCGGCGCTTTGACAGCGGCTTCGCCTGCGGCCACCAGGCACTGCTGAAGGCCGTCGACCAGCAGCTCCTTGGGCGGGTCTTTGCCGATAAAGAGGATTTTGCTGTCGCGCACTTTGCCCTTTTTCCAGGCCGCGCCCTCGTCGCTGCCCATCAGCATGTGCACGCCTTGCAGTACCACCCGTTTTTCGCTGTCGGCCATCCAAATCACGCCTCTGTAGCGCATCAGCTTGGGGCCATAGACCTTCAGGATGGCGTTGAAAAAGTCCTCCAGCTGCGCTGAATCGAAGGGCCGCTCGGCGCGGAAGACAAAGCTCGTGACGTCGTCATCGTGCTCGTGCGTCGCGTCGGTCAGGAAGTCGGGCCCGATCTCCAGTATCGCGTTCAGATTGAAGCCGCGGATGTCCAGCAGTTCGTCGATCGGCGCCTGCCCGAAATGCACCGCCTTGATCGGCGTGCGCGCCTTCATGCGCTTCAGGCGCTGCTCCAGTGCGCGGGCTTCGTCGGTGCTGACGAGGTCGGTTTTGCTGACCGGGATGCGGTCGGCAAAGCCCACCTGTTCCTGCGCCTCGTGGTGCTCGTCGAGCTGCGCCATCGCGTGTTTGGCATCGACCAGGTTGACGATGGCGTCCAGCAGATAGCGTGTGCTGATGTCGTCGTCGACGAAGAAGGTCTGCGCCACCGGCGCGGGGTCGGCCAAGCCCGTGGTTTCGATGATCAGGCGGTCCAAGCGCAGCGTGCCGGCCTCGCGCTTGGTGTGCAGCTCACCGAGGATGCGCACCAGATCACCACGCACGGTGCAACAGATGCAGCCGTTGTTCATCTCGACGATCTGCTCGCCCTGGTCCTGCACCAGCAGCTCGTTGTCGATGCCGGCTTCGCCGAACTCGTTCTCGATGACTGCAATGCGCTGGCCGTGCTGCTCTTTGAGGATGCGGTTGAGCAGCGTCGTCTTGCCGCTGCCCAGGAAGCCGGTGAGGATAGTGACGGGGATGGGGTTCATTGCTTGGTCCTGTTGAATGAAGAGGCAGCACCGCTCACGCGAACCTGGTGGATCGTTGGGTCATCGGATGCGGGCTTGTTGTTGGCCGCGCAAACCGGCAGCCAGGGTGGCTGCGTTGTGCGTGAACAGCTTCAGGTAGGTGTCGGCTGCGGTGCCCGGCGGCGACAGTGCAACGGAGTACAGGCGCCCACCGACCGTGGCGCCGCCTTCGCGCGCGATGCGCTCGACCAGCCGGGGGTCGCTGATGTTTTCGACGAACACCGCACGCACACCTTGCTTGCGGATCTGATCTATCAGGCGCGCCACAGCGGCGGCCGCGGGCTGGCCGTCGGTGCTCATACCCTGCGGCGCGAGGAAGTCGATGCCGTAGGCAGCGCCGAGATAGCCGAAGGCATCGTGCGCGGTAGTGACGCGGCGCTGCGCCCGGGGGATGGTGTCGAAGGCAGTGCGGAGCTCGGCACTCAGCGCTGCCATGCGCGCGCTGTAGGCGGCAGCCCGCTGCTCAAAACCCGCAGCCTCGCCAGGCCGCGCCTGGGCCAGTACCTCGCGCAGGTTCAACAGGTAGCGGCGCGCATGCGCCAGGTCCTGCCAGGCATGCGGATCGGCCTCGCGGCCGAGCCGGCGCGCAGTGATGCCGGCACTGGCCACGACGACCGCGCCTTTGTAGCCGGACGCGCGCACCAGCCGGTCCAGCCAGCCCTCGAAGCCCAGGCTGTTGACCACCACCAAGTCGGCATCGGCCAGGCGCCTGGCATCGGCCGGCGTGGGCTCGAAGACATGGGCGTCGGCATCGGCACCCACCAGGGTGCTGAGCTCGATGGCGTCGCCACCGACGTTGCGCACCATGTCGGCCAGGATCGAGAAGCTGGCGACGACGCGCAATCGACGCTGCGGCTGGGCCTGTGCTGGCCGCGAAGTCAACGCGGTCAGCGCTATCAGCGACAACAAAGACGTACGGCGGGAACGGTTCGTTTCAGGCAACACGGTGGTGAGCACGACGGCATTGCCGCCACAGCAGGCCTTCACGCGGGCCGGCCAGCAACGACAGCAGATAGATCGCGCCGGCCGCCAGCACGATGGCCGGGCCGGATGGCCAATGCGCATGGAACGACAGCAGCAGGCCGACATAGCCCGACACCATCGCGATCACAGTGGCCGCCAGCGCCAGGCTCCACGCCTCAGCGGCCCAAAAGCGGGCGGCGGTGGCGGGCAGCATCATCAAACCCACTGCCATCAAGGTGCCGAGCGCCTGGAAACCGGCCAGCAGGTTGGCCACGACCAGCATCAGAAACAGCATGTGCACCCAGGAACCGCGGCCGCCGACGCTGCGTAGGAAGCCGGGGTCCAGGCACTCCACCACCAGCGGCCAATAAACGGCGGCCAGCACGACCAGCGTGACGCTGGCCATACCGGCCATCAGCAACAGCGCCGCGTCGTCGACCGCCAGGATGGTGCCGAACAGCACGCGCATCAAATCCACCCAGCTGCCGTGTGTGGAGACCAGCAACACGCCGAGCGCCAACGCGATGAGATAGAAAGCCGCGAAGCTGGCGTCCTCACGCTGCGCGGTCTTGCGCGTGGCCCAGCCGGCGGTAAGCGCCGCCGACAGTGCTGCCGCAAAACCGCCCAGGCTCATGGCCCACCACGAGAAGCCGGCCCGCATGAAGCCCATCGCTGCGCCCGGCAGCAGCGCATGCGCCATCGCGTCGCCCACCAGGCTCATGCGGCGCAGCACGAGTAACGTGCCGACCGGCGCACTGCCCAGGCCGACCGCGAAGGTGGCCCCCAACGCGCGGCATGAAGCCGTAGTCGGCAAAGGGCTCGATCAGCCAGGCCGTCAACGTCACGCGGCTTTCCCTTCCGCCGCCGAGGCGTCTTCGGCGTCGGCCCCCCGGCCGGGAGTGGTCGCATCGGGGCAGCCCGGCGGCTCATCGCACTGCGGTGCGTCGTCGTCTCAGGATTCGGCCATCTGGCGGGCCCAGAACAGGTTCTCGGCACGCAGCACGTCCGCGGTCGGCCTCCAGGCCACCGCGCGGCGCGCCAGCAGCAGCGTGCGGCTGAAGTGCTGGCGCACCTGATACAGGTCGTGCAGCACCGCAATCACCGTGCGCGCTTCGGCATGCCAGCGCGCCACCACACCCGGCAGGTCGGCGGTGGTGCGGGCATCGATGGCGTCGAAGGGATCGTCGAGCAGGATCACCGGCGCGTCCTGCAGCAGCACCCGCGCGAACAGCACCCGCTGTAACTGGCCGGCCGACAGCTAGCCGATCCTGCGCCGCTCGAAGCCCTTCAAGCCCACCGCCGGCAATGCGCCGTGCACGTGCTCGCGCTGCGCGCCGACCATGGCTTTGAAGCTGCCCACACGCGCTCGGTGGCCGAGTGCGACCAGATCGAAAACCTTCATCGGAAAACTGCGGTCGATGGCGGCCTGCTGCGGCAGCCAGGCTATGCGCCCGTTGAGCGCGGCGCCGACGCGCAGCTCGCCTGCGGCCGGCGCCAAGCTGCCGGCAATGGCCGCCAGCAGGCTGGTCTTGCCCGCGCCGTTGGGGCCGACCACGGCCGTTAGCGACCCGGGCTTGAACTCGCCCGACAGGTGGTGCACCGCCGGGTGGCCGCGCTAGGAACCCGTGAAGTTGTGCAGGGCGATCCCGGTGGGCGGCGTGGGCCCGATCGGGGCCGCATGTGCGGTGGGTGCGCTGAGCGCGGTGGGCGCGGGCCTGGCCGTCATGCGTGCTCCACCAAGGCCCAGGCCACCCCCATCCAAAGCAAAGCGACCAGCATCAACGCGCCGACCACGCGCGTCAGTGCGCCGCTCCTCAACAGGCTGCTCACGGCGGGGCCTTGGCTTCGCAGGCTGCAACCACACAGCTCAGATCGGGCTGCGGCATGTCGCCCGCCTGGCCGCCTACCAGGGGGCAGCGTCGATAGCCTCACGACCCAAGCTAGACAATGCGGTGACGCAGAGCAGGAGTGCAGCCATCGATAAATATCGTTAATGAGAATGCATTAGCAATATCCTAGCGTGCGGACTTGCCGCAGTCTCTCGACGCCCCTGAACGGACAGGATCAGCTCAGCCCATGGAACGCTGCACCCGACAGCGCGACGCCATCCGTACTGTCATCGACGACGCGGGTCGGCCTTTGTTACCGCAAGAAGTGCTCGACGCTGCGCAGTCGGACGTCCCTGGCCTCAGCGCAGCGACGGTTCATCGGAACCTCAAATTGCTAATGGATGCCGGCGAGGTGGCTGCTGTCTCCCTCCCCGGTGACAGCCCACGCTACGAGTCCGCGGCACATGCTCACCATCACCACTTTCAATGCACGTTGTGCCAGCGCGTTTTCGATGTGCACGACTGCCCCGGCGATCTGGCCCGGCTGGCACCCAAGGGGTTCACGGTAGAGCATCACGAACTGACCTTGTACGGTCGCTGCGATGAATGCCCAGCGCCGCGCAGACGGGGTGTTGCACGGTCCCACCAACGTACCAACCGGTAGGGCGGGGTGCTCAGTGCACGTCGATGGCGGGGAGAAATGAAACACGGGGCGCGAGGCCCCGTGTTTGCTGCGATGTTGGCGGAGTGGACGGGGCTCGAACCCGCGACCCCCGGCGTGACAGGCCGGTATTCTAACCAACTGAACTACCACTCCTGCGGCTCCGGGCCTGTTGCACAACAAGCCCCAAGTGCCCTGACTGACTTTTGAGGTCGATCGTCAGACTTGGCGTCCCCTAGGGGATTCGAACCCCTGTAATCACCGTGAAAGGGTGGTGTCCTAGGCCTCTAGACGAAGGGGACTGAAACCGACTTCCCACGTTGAACAGCGCTCGAGTGGTGGAGGTAAGCGGGATCGAACCGCTGACCTCTTGCATGCCATGCAAGCGCTCTCCCAGCTGAGCTATACCCCCAACGAGTTTCCTCGTCGCTGTTCAAGCGAGCCAAAAAGTATAGCCGAGCTTTTGCTGGCCGCTGCTCTTCAAAAAGCCTGCAGTCTCGACAGCACCGCGCTGCGCTCGAACAGCGCCAGCACGGCATCGATGCTCGGCGTTTGTGCGCGGCCGCAGACCAGCACGCGCAGGGCCGGCGCGAGTTGGCCCATCTTCAGCGGCGCGTGGGCGGCCAGTGTTTCTTTCAGCGCGGCGGCAATGGCGGCCGGTGTCCATTCGATGTGGCCCAGCCGCTCGCGCAAGAACTGCAGCGCGGGCCTGACGGCATCGGTGAGGAACTGGCTGCGATCGGCCTCAATGGCTGCGACTGGAACGAACAGCATCGCCGCCCAGTCGGCCAACTCCACCGTGGTGCTGCAGCGGTCCTTGAACAGCGCCGCCGCGCGTGCCAGCACTGCCACATTGGCAGCGGCCACACCGCGGCGACTCAGTTGCTCTTGCACCAGCAGCGCCAGCCGGTCGTCGGCCGCGTGTTTGATGTGGTGCGCGTTGACCCATGCCAGCTTGGCTGGATCCCATTGCGCAGGGCTCTTGGCAAGGTGGCTGCCGTCGAACCACTGCACCATCTGCGCGGGCGTGAACAGCTCCTCGTCGCCGTGGCTCCAGCCCAGACGCGCCAGGTAGTTGAGCAGCGCCTCGGGCAGGTAGCCGTTGTCGCGGTAGGCCGTGACGCTGACCGCGCCGCGGCGCTTGCTCAGCTTGTGCCCGTCGTCGCCCAGGATCACCGGGCAGTGGCCGAACAGCGGCAGCGGCGCGCCGAGCGCGTTGAAGAGGTTGATCTGCCAGGGCGTGTTGTTGATGTGTTCGTCACCGCGGAAGACATGCGTGATGGCCATGTCCCAGTCGTCGACGACGACAGCGAAGTTGTAGGTCGGCACGGCGTCCTGGCGCAGGATGATGAGGTCGTCGATCTCCTCGTTGCGGATGCTGATCGGGCCTTTGACGAAGTCGCGCCAGGTCACGACGCCATCCACCGGATTGGCAAAGCGCACCACCGGATTCACGCCGACCGGCGGCGGCGGCAGGGTCTTGCCGAGGGCGGGCCGCCAGCGCCTGTCGTACAGCGTCTTTTCGCCGCGAGCGCGCTGTGCATCGCGCATTGCGTTCAGCTCTTCCGGCGTGGCGTAACAGCGGTACGCCGTGCCGGCGGCAATCATCTGCTCGACCACCGCGTGGTAGCGCGCCAGGCGCTGCATCTGGTAGATCGGCCCTTCGTCGTGCTGCAGACCCAACCACTGCAGGCTGGTCAGGATTTGCTCGACCGAGTCCTGCGTCGAGCGCGCGACATCGGTATCTTCGATACGCAGCACAAACGTGCCGCCGTGGTGGCGCGCATAAGCCCAGGAGTACAGCGCGGTTCGCGCCGTGCCCAGGTGCAGATAGCCTGTGGGCGACGGCGCGATGCGTGTGCGGACCTCGCTGGTGCTCATGCAGTCATGCCGTCATGCCAAGCCCGACAAGCCGCGCTGCAGATCGGCCTGGATGTCCGCAATATCGTCCAGCCCCATCGCCACGCGCACCAGCCCCTGCACGATGCCGGCGGCCTGGCGCTGTGCTTCGCTCAAGCGCCCATGCGACGTGCTGGCCGGGTGCGTGATGCTGGTTTTGGTGTCACCCAGGTTGGCAGTTATGCTGCAGACCTGCGTTGCGTCGATGACAGCAAAGGCGCCTTCGCGGCCGCCGCGTACGACGAAAGACAGCACCGCGCCGCCCACGCCGCCCTGCTGCGCCATGGCCAGCGCGTGCTGCGGATGTGAGGTCAGGCCCGGGTGATAGACCCGCTCGACAGCAGGCTGCGTTTCGAGCCAGCGCGCCAGCTCCAGCGCCCGCATGCTCTGCGCCTGCAGGCGGATGCTGAGAGTCTCCAGGCCCTTCAACACCACCCACGCATTGAAGGGCGACAAGCTCAGGCCGGCACTGCGCATGGCCGGAATGAAGCGTTCGTTGATCAGCTCCTCAGGCCCGCATACCGCGCCGGCAATGACGCGGCCCTGGCCGTCGAGGTACTTGGTGCCGCTGTGCATTACCAGATCGGCGCCCAGCGCCACCGGCTTTTGCAGCGCCGGGCTGCAAAAGCAGTTGTCGACCACCAGCAGCGCGCCCTGCCCGTGCGCAATATCGGCCAGCGCGCGGATGTCGCAGACCTCGGTCAGCGGGTTGGTGGGTGATTCGGCAAACAGCAGCTTCGTTTGTGGACGTATGGCGGCGCGCCATTGCGCCGGGTCGGTCTGCGAGACAAAGGTGGTCTGCACGCCGAAGCGTGCAAAGTCCTGGAACAGCTTGATGGTCGAGCCGAAGGTGCTTTGTGAGCACACGACGTGGTCACCGGACTTCAGCAGCGCCAGGATGATCAGCGTGATGGCCGCCATGCCGCTGGCCGTGGCGATGCAGCCGGTGGTGCCTTCCATCGCTGCCAACCGCCGCTCCATCATCGTCACGGTGGGGTTGCCGAAACGGCTGTAGACAAAGGCCTCTTCTTCGTTGGCGAAGCGGCGCGCGGCAGTCGCTGCATCCGGGTGCACGAAGCTGCTCGTGAGGTACAGCGCCTCGGCGTTTTCGCCGTACTGCGAAGGCGGCAGGCCTTCGCGCACAGCCAGCGTGTCGGGCCGCGTGCCCGCGGGCAAAACCACCTTCGGAATCACTGGTTGTCCTCACCGCTTTGCAGCGCCAGGCGGGACCGGTTGCTGCCGTCACCAGCGCCCGCCGCGGCGCCATCGTCATCATTGTCGAGCTGCAATTTGCGCTGCGCCTGCAACGCAGCGAAGTCCGCGGCCGTGACGTCGCCGGTGATGTAGACGCCGTCGAAGCAGCTGGCCTCGAAGCCGTGGATGGCCGGGTTCAGCGCCGCGACCACGCGCTTCATCGCGTCGACGTCCTGATAGATCAGGCGGTCGGCGCCGATGAACACGCGGATGTCCTCGATGCTGCGACCATGCGCAATCAGCTCCTCCTTGGTCGGCATGTCGATGCCGTAAACGTTGGGGTGGCGCACCGGCGGCGCGGCGCTGGCCAGGTAGACCTTGCGGGCGCCGGCTTCACGCGCCATCTGCACGATCTCCTGGCTGGTGGTGCCGCGCACGATGCTGTCATCCACGAGCAGCACGTTGCGGCCCTTGAACTCCATGCCGATGGCGTTGAGCTTCTGCCGCACGCTCTTCTTGCGCACGCCCTGCCCCGGCATGATGAAGGTGCGGCCGACGTAACGGTTCTTCACGAAGCCCTCGCGATATGGCTTGCCCAGCCGATGCGCCAGCTGCATGGCACTCGGGCGGCTGCTCTCGGGAATCGGGATCACGACATCGATGTCCGACGGCGGCATCGTGCTGATGACGCGCTGCGCCAGCGTCTCGCCCAGGTTGAGCCGCGCGTGATAGACCGAGATGCCGTCCAGCACCGAGTCGGGCCGCGCCAGGTAGACGTACTCGAAGATGCAGGGGTTCAAGCTTGGTGCTTCTGCGCACTGACGGCTGTGCAGTTGGCCGGCCAAATCGATGAACAAGGCCTCGCCCGGCGCCACGTCGCGCAGCAGGCGGTGGCCGGTGCCTTCGAGCGCCACCGATTCGCTGGCCACCATGAACTCGCGGCCGCTGTCGCGGCTGCCCTGACCCACGGCTTCGCCCAAGCACAGCGGGCGGATGCCGAAGGGATCCCGAAAAGCCAGCAGCCCGTGGCCGGCGATCAGTGCAATCACCGCATACGAGCCCTTGATGCGCTTGTGCACCGCGCCGACGGCCCTGAAGACATGCTCCGGCGTCAACGGCAGATCACGCGCCACCAGCTCCAGCTCGTGCGCCAGCACGTTGATCAGCACCTCGGTATCGCTTTCGGTGTTGATGTGCCGGCGATCGACGTCGAACAGCTGTTCCTTCAGCGCTTGCGCGTTGGTCAGGTTGCCGTTGTGCACGAGCACGATGCCGTAAGGCGCGTTGACGTAGAAAGGCTGCGCCTCTTCCTCGCTGTAAGCGCTGCCCGCCGTGGGATAGCGGCACTGGCCCAGCCCCACCAAGCCCGGCAGGCCGCGCATGTTGCGGGTGCGAAAGACATCGCGCACCATGCCGCGCGCCTTGTGCATGTAGCACTTGGTGCCCTGCATCGTAACGATGCCCGCGGCGTCCTGCCCGCGGTGCTGCAGCAGCAGCAGCGCGTCGTAGATCAGCTGGTTGACCGGTGAGGTCGAAAGGGCGCCGACGATGCCGCACATGGATTCGATCGACTCCTGAGGGATGGTTGAGCGCTAGCTTTTTGGCCTTGCCTTGCGGCTAGCTTCGAAACTGGTTCTGGCGCTTATCTTTGACGGTTCACAAGGCGCGCCACCGGCACCGGCAGCAGCGGCTTCAGAGCCGTCAGCGCCTGACCGAGCCAGCGCGCGCCGTGCGACGTGCGCCAGGGCTGGGATTGTGAGGCCGGCGTCAGCGCCACCGCGGTGGCCAGCGCGAGCAGCAGAACGGCGCCGCGCAGCCCACCGAAGACGGCGCCCAGCAGCCGGTCCGGCAGCGACAGCGGCGTGGCGCGGATCAACAGCCGCACCAGCCGCGCCAGCAATGCCCAGACGATCAGCGCAGCCACGAAACACAGCACGAAAGCGGCGCCGAGCGGCAGTGCCGAGCCTTCACTGCCTGCGGTCCCCAAAGGCAGATGGGGCGCCAGCATCGGCGCCGTCCACTGCGCGGCAAACCAGGCGATGACCCAGCCAGCCAGCGACAACAACTCGAACACAAAACCACGCACCAGACCGACGACGACCGACAGCGCCATCACCGCCAGCAGCGACCAATCCAGCCACGAAAGCTCGGGCAATGTGGGCAAGCTCACAGCTTCACAGGCTAAGGATGTTGGCCTGCAGGCCCGCCGCTTTGACGCGTGCGGCCGCGGCCTCAGCTTCTGCGCGGCTGGTGAAGGGGCCCACGCGCACACGCGTGCGCTTGCCGCCGGCAGTCTCCACATCCTGCGTGAAGCTCTTGAAGCCGAGCTTGTCCAGGCGCTGGCGTGCAGCCTTCAAGCGCTCGGCGTCGTTGTAGGCACCGACCTGCACGACAAACCGGCCAGCAGCATCAGGCGCCGTGGCCGCGGGCATGCTGGCCGGTGAGCCAGTCTTGGCCACCGCAGGCGCCGGCGCGGCAGCCGTGGGGGTCGGCGCTGGCGCTGGCAACGGCACTGGCAACGGCACGGGCAACTGCGGCGGCAACGGCAGCGGCGTGGCAGCCGTGGCGGCCGTGGCAGACGGTCGTGATGCCGACGCGGGTGCCAACGCGGGTGCCGGCTTCGGTGCCGGCTTCGGTGCTGATGTCGGTGCTGGTGTCGGTGCTGGCGTCAGCAAGCGCTCAGGCGCCGGTGTTGCACTGGCCGATGGCCGCACAGGCGGCGGGTCGGCAGCCGGCTGCACGGCCCCTGGCGCTGCGGCCGTCTCGGTGCCGGCATCCGGCGGCAGCGCGGGCACTGGCCGCATGCTGTTGGCCACCGAGCGCTCACCGGTGACGACGGCCGGCCGCGAAACGGCGCCTGGCGGCAGCAGGATCGGCGTATCCACCGGCAGCGGCCGTGGCTGCGTCTCGAACAGCATCGGCAAGCCGATGACACCGGCGGCCAGCAGCACCACTGCGCCAATCAGCCGCCGCCGCGCCTGGGTGCGTGCAAGCTCGACCGGGCCGTCGTCTGCGGCGGCGGGCGTAGCCGACGCGCCGGCATTGCGCCGGGGTGCTGCGGCCGGCACAGCAGCCTTGTTGCGCGAGAAGGGCAATCGCATCGGTGTTGGGTGAACGGGTGCGGTGCGGCAGATGCCGGCTCTAGCGGCCAGCCGGGCCGGGTGCTGGCCTCATGAAGCCGGGTGATCCGGCGCAGGATCGGTCTCGCGAGCGGGGCTGTCTGGTGAGTGCACGGGCGCGCCGCTGAGCGGGCTTGTGAGCGCGTCCGTGAGCGGGCTTGCGGACGGGCTTGGTGTCGGGCTTGCTGACGGGCTTGGTGACGGACTTACTGACGGACCTACCGACGGACCTACTGACGGACTGCCCGGCATGCCGTCCATATGCGGCGAACTGAGGCGCGGCAGACCGTCGCGTATCACGCCACCCACGGTATGGAAGGAGCCGAAAACCACGATTCTATCGGCGGGGTCGGCACCGGCAGCCGCGGCGCGCAGCGCAGCTGCGGGCCCCTCGTGCTCGTACACAGCGGGCG
The DNA here is from genome assembly GCA_026785885.1 of Rubrivivax sp. GTDB lineage: Bacteria > Pseudomonadota > Gammaproteobacteria > Burkholderiales > Burkholderiaceae_C > Rubrivivax. The sequence continues at coordinate 7,254 of JAJAZC010000183.1, read as the reverse complement.
TGCCGCCGATGCGCCCCTGCGCTGCCGCCTGCACCAGTGCGGCCAGCTCCGCCGCGCTGGCCGCGCGTGCCGGCGGCAGGCTGCAGCAATGCCAGACGTCGACAAGCGGTGCCATTCTGGCGAGCAGAGACGCGATGTCTTTGTCGCGCATGGCGCCGAAAACCGCGTGGGTGCGCGGGAAGAAACCCATGGCGTCGAGGTTGACCGCCAGCGCCGCCACCGACTGCGGGTTGTGCGCCACGTCCAGCACCAGCGCCGGCTGGCCCGGCACGATCTGGAAGCGCCCCGGCAACTCCACCAGCGCCAGGCCCGTGCGCACGGCCTGTGCGTTGATCGGCAGCCGGTCCTTCAGCGCAATCAACGCGGCGATAGCGCCTGCGGCGTTGATCAATTGATTGGCGCCACGCAAGGCGGGGTAGGACATGCCCTGATAACTGCGGCTGACGTTGCCGTGTTTGCAACGCCAACCCCACTGCTGGCGATCGCCCTGCACATTGAAGTCGCGACCCACACGCCACAGGTCAGCGCCGATGGCTTCGGCATGATCGATCACGCTCTGCGGTGGCAGCGGATCGCTGACGATGGCGGGTCTGCCGGGCCGCATGATTTGCGCCTTTTCAAGGCCGATGCTTTCACGGTCCGGGCCCAGCCACTCCATGTGGTCCAGATCGATGCTGGTCAGCACCGCGCAATCGGTATTGAAGGCGTTGACCGAGTCGTAGCGGCCACCCAGCCCGACCTCCAGCACGATGAGATCCAACTGGGCACAAGACAACAGCCGCACGATGGCCAGCGTCGTGAATTCGAATTGCGTCAGCGTGATGTCGCCACGCGCCGCTTCCACAGCTTCGAATTGCAAGACCAGCGCCGCTTCATCCACCGGCTGGCCGCCAATGCGGCAGCGCTCGGTGAAGTGCACCAGCTCCGGCTTCTGGTACACGCCGACGCGGTAGCCGGCATGGCGCGCAATGCTGTCAATCATGGCGCAGGTGCTGCCCTTGCCGTTGGTACCGGCAACCGTGATCACCGGCACTGAGAACACGATGCCCAGCCGATGCGCGACCTGCTGCGTGCGTTCCAGCGACAGGTCCATCTTCTTCGGGTGCATTGCCGAGCAATGCGCAAGCCAATCAGCGAGAGTTTTCACAGGATCGAGGTCCGGAGAGATCAAACCACCCGCGCGGAACCGGCTCTGCCGGGCCGCTGCGGGGCGCCCCCTCGGGGGCAGCGACCACGGGGAGCGTGGGGGCCTATGTGACCGCGTCGGCCGACAACCGCTGCAGCATGGCCAGCTGGCGCGCAATGGTCGGCCGCAGCTGGCGGCGGTCGCAGATCATGTCCAGCGCGCCGGTGCCCAGCAAGAACTCGCTGCGCTGGAAGCCCTCGGGCAGCTTTTCGCGCACCGTGTTCTCGATCACACGCGGGCCGGCGAAACCGATCAGCGCCTTCGGCTCGGCAATCACGACATCACCGACAAAAGCAAAGCTTGCCGACACACCGCCCATCGTCGGGTCGGTCAGCACGCTGATGTGGGGCAGCCGGGCCTTGGACAAACGGGTCAACGACGCGTTGGTCTTGGCCATCTGCAGCAGCGACAGCAGGCCTTCCTGCATGCGCGCGCCGCCGGTGGCCGTGAAGCTGACAAAAGGCACCTTCTGCTCGACCGCTGCTTCGACGCCGCGCACGAAGCGTTCACCGACGACGCTGCCCATGCTGCCGCCCATGAATTCGAATTCAAAACAGGCCGCGATCACCGGCACGCTCATCACCGCGCCACCCACGACGACCAGCGCGTCGGTCTCACCGGTGGCCTCCAGCGCCGCCTTCAGCCGCGCCGGGTACTTTTTGCTGTCCTTGAACTTCAGCGGGTCGACGGGCATGACCTCCTGCCCGATCTCCCAACGGCCTTCGGGGTCCAGAAAGGCGTCCAGCCGCCCGCGGGCGCCGATGCGGTGGTGGTGGTCGCACTTGGGGCAGACGTTGAGGTTCTGCTCCAGGTCGGTCTTGTAGAGCACCGTCTCGCACGACGGGCACTTGATCCACAAGCCCTCGGGCACCGCGCGGCGCTCGGCCGGGTCGGTGGGCTGGATCTTGGGCGGCAGCAGTTTTTCTAGCCAACTCATGCGGTCACCTCGGGTTTGAAAGGCACGCGCTTCATGCGTCCATCGCAGCGCGAACTTCGGCCATGAAGCGGCGGGCTGCGACCGGCGCATTGTCGCGTGTCTCGTTTTCCAGCAGCTGGATCAGGCGGGTGCCGATGACCACCGCGTCCGACACCTGCGCCACCGCACGGGCGCTGGCGGCGTCGCGAATGCCGAAGCCCACGCCCACCGGCACCGTGACATGGGCGCGGATTTTCGGCACCATGACCGCCACGGCCGCGGTGTCCAGATGGCCGGCGCCGGTGACGCCCTTCAGCGATACGTAGTACACGTAGCCGCTGGCAATGCGCCCAACCTGCTTCATGCGCGCTTCGGTGCTGGTGGGTGCGAGCAAAAATATCAGGTCCAGCCCGACGGCCTTCGACTGCGCAGCAAAGGCTTCGCACTCCTCAGGCGGGTAGTCGACCACCAGCAAGCCGTCCACACCTGCAGCAGCCGCATCGCGGATGAAACCGCCGCTGCCATGCCGCTGGTCGTAGCGCTCGATCGGGTTGGCATAGCCCATCAACACCACCGGTGTCGTGCCGTTGCTGGTGCGGAACTGCCGCACCATGTCCAGCACCTGGGTTGCACCGATGCCGCGGGCAAGCGCGCGCTCACCGGCTTTCTGAATCACCGGGCCGTCGGCCATCGGATCCGAGAACGGCACGCCGAGTTCGATGATGTCGGCGCCGCCATCGGCCAGCGCGTGCATGATTTGCGGCGTGAGATCAGCGAACGGATCTCCGGCGGTGACGTAAGGAATCAGTGCCTGCCGGCCTTGTGTCTTGAGCGCAGACAGCACCGTGGCGATACGGCTCACTGCACACCGCCTTTGACGCTTTGGCCGCGGCACGAAGGCCGGCAGTAGAAGTCAGCGCCGCTGAGATCGGCCACGGTGCCGATGTCCTTGTCGCCGCGGCCGGAAAGGTTGACCAGCAGATGCTGCTGCGGCTTCATCGTTGCTGCTAGCTTCATCGCGTAGGCCACGGCGTGGCTCGATTCCAGCGCAGGGATGATGCCTTCGGTGCGGCACAGCCGATGGAAGGCACTCATCGCCTCACCGTCCTCGATCGCCACGTATTCGGCGCGGCCGATGTCCTTGAGGTACGCGTGCTCGGGGCCAACGCCGGGGTAATCGAGTCCGGCACTGACCGAGTGCGTCTCGGTGAGCTGGCCGTTGGCGTCCTGCAGCTGGTAGGTGCGGTTGCCGGGCAGCACACCCGGCGAGCCGGCCGACAGCGACGCCGCGTGTTTACCGCTGGCCAGACCCTGGCCAGCAGCCTCGACACCGATCAGGCGCGTGTTCTCGAGCGGGATGTACGGATAGAACATCCCCATCGCGTTGCTGCCACCCCCGACGCAGGCGATCACGGCATCGGGCTGGCGCCCGATCTGCTCGGGCATCTGCACCAGGCACTCATCACCGATCACACGCTGAAAGTCGCGCACCATCATCGGGTACGGGTGCGGGCCGGCCACGGTACCGATGATGTAGAACGTGTTTTCGACGTTGGTCACCCAGTCGCGCAGCGCTTCGTTGAGCGCGTCCTTGAGCGTTTTGCTGCCGGACTCGACCGGCACCACGGTGGCGCCCAGCAGGTGCATGCGGTAGACGTTGGGGCTTTGGCGTTTGATGTCTTCGCTACCCATGTAAACCACGCACTCCATGCCGTAACGCGCGCAGATGGTGGCGGTGGCTACGCCGTGCTGGCCAGCGCCGGTCTCGGCAATCACCCGCGGCTTGCCCATGCGGCGCGCTAGCAGCGCCTGGCCAATGGTGTTGTTGACCTTGTGTGCGCCGGTGTGGTTCAGGTCCTCGCGCTTGAGGTGAATCTGCGCGCCGCCGATCTCACGGCTCAGCCGGGCCGCGTGGTAGACCGGGCTGGGCCGGCCGACGAAGTGCTTGAGCTCATGCTGAAACTCGGCCACAAAAGCCGGGTCGGCGCGGCATTGCGCATACGCCGCCTCCAGCTCATGTAATGCATGGATCAACGTTTCGGCAACGAAGGTGCCGCCGTAAATGCCGAAGTGCCCACTGGCATCGGGTTGCTGGTACTGGAACATGCTGTGCTTTCAGATCGGTTCACGGGCGCGGCGCTCATCCGCATCGCGCACCGCCTCACAAAACCGGCGCATCAGATCGGCGCACTTCACGCCTTTGCTGAGCTCGACGCCGGAGCTCACGTCAACGGCCCAGGGCCGGACGTGAAGCACCCCATCGGTCACATTGGCAGGATTCAACCCACCAGATAAAACGACCGGAAGGGGCACGCCTGGAGGAATTAGTGACCAATCGAAGACCTTTCCACTACCGCCGTAGCTGCTGACATCGGCATCCAACAACACGGCCGACGCGCCATGTTGGTGGGCCGCAAAGTCTAACAAGTCGATCCCTGGTGCCATGCGCGCAGCGCGCATCCACGGCCGAGCTGCGGCACGGCACTGTTCGGGTGTTTCGTCACCATGAAACTGCAGCAGCGCATGCGGCACGGCCTGGGCCGCGGCCATGATTTCGGCCGGCGGCGCGTTGACCAGCAACAGCACCGGCGTCACGAACGGCGGCAGGGTGCGGATCAGCGCAGCCGCACGTTCGATGCTGACGTGACGCGGGCTGGCCGCATACAACACAAAGCCCAGCGCATCGGCACCGGCGGCTACGGCAGCGGCCACATCGGCCTCACGCGTGAGGCCGCAGATCTTGATGCGGGTTCGGCTGTTCATCGGTGGGGGTCGGCGGTGGGGGTCGGCGGTGGGTGTCGGCGGTGGGCTTCCACGGCGGGCTCCGTGGCGGGTGTAGATACCGCCAACCGCTTCAGCCGCCCAGCCAATCATGCGCCGGGACATGCTCGGGCAACGCATGCCCAGCATCGTAGTACGGCCCCAGAAAATACAGGCCGTCGGCGGCGAATGTCGGCGCTGCGGCGTCGCGGTTGCGCGCCTGCAGCACCTCAGCAACCCACGCGGGTGGGCGCTGCCCACGGCCTACCACCAGCAGGCAGCCCACGATGTTGCGCACCATGTGGTGCAGGAATGCGTTGGCATCGAAGTCGATGTGCCAATAAGCACCGCGCTGGATGATGTCGATGCGCCGCAGTGTCTTCACCGGCGTCGGCGATTGGCATATCGACGAGCGAAAGCTCGTGAAGTCATGTTGGCCGATCAGCAATCCGGCCGCGGCCTGCATCGCCTGGCCGTCCAGCGCCCGAAAGCTCCAGCCCACCAACCCCGCTTCCAGCGCCGGCCCATGGGCGATTGCAGCAGCACGTAGCGATAACGGCGGCCGCGCGCGCCGTTGCGCGCATGGAAGTGTGGCGCCACGGGCTGGCACCACTGCAAAGCCACGTCAGACGGCAGGTGGCGGTTACTGCCGCGCAGCCAAGCGTGGTTGTCACGCTGCAGCGGCGTATCGATGTGCACGACCTGATTCACCGCGTGCACACCGGCATCGGTGCGGCCTGCGCAGACCGTGCGCACCGGCTCGGCTGCAAAAGCCGACAGTGCACGTTCCAGCGTGTCCTGCACGGTGCGGCCACTGCGCTGCGACTGCCAGCCTTGGTAGGCACCGCCGCGGTAGGCCAAACCGAGCGCGAGGCGGTAAGTTGCCCGGCCGCCCGGGCCGGCAAGGCCAACGAGGCCGGTCGCGCGGTCGGCTTCAGCCAAGCTTGTCGAGCATGCCCTGAGCTTTGGACTGCAGCGCGCCGTCGGCCTTGGCGATGACTTCTTCAAGCAAGTCGCGTGCGCCTTCCAAGTCCCCGATCTGGCGGAACTCCTCAGCCAGTTCTAGCTTGCGCGCAAGCGGGCTGCCGCCGCCCGTCACCGTCGTTGCCACCGTGGCGGCTTCGGCTGCGGTGGCCCCTGTCTGCGGGGTCGGCAACGTGAAGTCGCCGAAGTCCAGCAGGCTGTTGCCGTCGGCTGCGCCAGCGCGTGCAGCGGCCGCTGGCGGTGCCGGCGGCGCCAGTGTTTCGAGATCGAAATCGAGCCCGCTGTCGACGGCAGCCGCGGTCTTTGGCATGGCGACGGTCCGGGGCACGGCTTCGGCCTCGACCTCGGCCTTGACCGAACGGCGGACCGGCACCGTCTTGGCGTCGTCGGGCACCTCGAAGTTCAACGTCTCGTCGGCGCGGTACTCAACTGCGGCAGCCAGCGGCTGCGTCATCTCGGCCGGCTTGGCGGGTGCCTCGGGTGCGCCTAGCGGCAGTTCCAGATCGAGGTCGATGCCGTCCAGCGTGGCGTCGGCTGCGGGCCTAAACGCCGACGGCTGAGCCGGTGCGGTGTACGGCATGGTGGATGCACTCAGCGGCTCGACAACCTGCCCGCCGGCGCCACGCACTTCTTCGGGCTGGCCGCCGGGCTGGTAGAGCTCGTTGTCGGGGTCGATGCTGCGCCCCATCTCCTGCGCCTTGACCCAATCCTCACCTTCACCGCGCGTGAGGTTGAACATCTGGCCGGCCAGCAGCTCGAAGCCCTTGGTATCGCGGCGCTTGGCGTAGACCTCCAGCAGCTTGGTGCGGATGGCCATGCGCTCGGGCGTCGAGCGCATCGCTTCTTTGAGAATTTCTTCGGCCTGCAAATCGCGGCCGTAGGCCAGATAGACGTCGGCCTCGGCCACCGGGTCGACGTCCCCGATGGCGTCCAGCTGCGACAGCGAATAGCTCATCGACGAGCTGTTGCCCGTGGTGCTGGCCGGCGCTTCGCGCGTGTCGATGCGCTGCCCGCCGCTGGCGCCGAAGAACGAATCGGGCTGCAGGCGGCTTTCCAGGAACGAGGTCTCGCCGGCCGGCTTGCGCAGGCGGCCACGCAGCCGGTACAGGCCGAAGGCACCCAACAGCGCCACCAGCACGCCAGCGGCCGGCAGCAGCAAAGAGTTGTCGCTCAGCGAATCGAGCAGGCCCGGCGCTTCTGCCGTCACCGCCGGCTTGGGCTCTAGCCGCGGCACGGCAATGGGTGCAGCCGCGCTGGCGGCCGCCACCACAGCGGCGGAGGCCGGGGCGGACGTAGCTGCAGTGACCGCCGGTGCGGCGGCCGAAGCGGCCGTCGTTGCAGCAGCCGGAGCCGCAGCGGGCGCGGCCGGCACCGGCACCGACGCGGGTACAGCCGGTACAGCCGGTGC
>JAJAZC010000182.1 GCA_026785885.1 Rubrivivax sp. | reverse complement strand
TGCCGACGATGCCGTCGGCGCCGAGCTGCCGGGCCGCTTCCATCATGTCGTCCAGTGCCGCGTCGCGCGCACCGGACAGCGCGCGTTCATAACCGCCGGCGCGCCCGCCGACAACGTCACGCACCGAAGAAAACAGGTCGCGGAAAATGTTGGCGCCGATGATGGCCTCGCCGTTGACCACGCCCAGGTACTGCTCGATGCGCGGCGTGCTGCCGGCCGGCACGATGGTGGCCAGGAAAAAGCCGCTGTCCTTCTTGGAAAACCAGCCCATGTCGCACTCCGTCAATCGGGTTGTCAGAACCCGCACGATAGCCGTGCAGAACGGCCGCGCAGCACGGCCGGCGACCCCGGTATTGAGCAGATGCCTGCAAACAAGGCCGGTGCTAAGCTGCCCGGCCGCGTGGTGGTCACCCCGACAGCCACGTGGAACCGAAGAAACGGAAATTCTCCATGCCCGGACTGTTGCCCCAGGTCGACCCGGAAGGCCTGCTCGAATATTCGGTGGTCTACACCGACCGTGCGCTCAACCACATGTCGGCCCGCTTCCACGGTGTGATGCGCGACATTTCCGGCGTGCTCAAAGAGGTCTACCGCGCCAAGTCAGCGGTGGTTATTCCCGGCAGCGGCAGCTTCGGCATGGAAGCGGTGGCACGCCAGTTCGCAACCGACAAGCCGGTGCTCGTCATCCGCAATGGCTGGTTCAGCTATCGCTGGACACAGATCCTGGACATGGGCCGCATCACGCCGTCGCACACGGTGCTGAAGGCCCGGCCGCTGGCAGCGGGGCGACAGCAGCCCTTTGCGCCGCCGCCGATTGCGGAGGTTCAAGCGGCCATCCGCGCCGAGCGGCCTGCAGTGGTGTTTGCGCCGCACGTGGAAACCGCCGCCGGGCTGATCCTGCCCGATGACTATTTGAAGGCCGTGGCCGACGCGGCGCACGAGGTCGGCGGCCTTTTCGTGCTGGACTGCATCGCCAGCGGCGCGGCCTGGGTCGACATGCAGGCCACCGGCGTCGACGTACTCATCAGCGCGCCGCAAAAAGGCTGGAGCGGCTCACCTTGCTGCGCCTTCGTGATGCTCAGTGAGCGTGCGCGTGCAGCCATCGACGCCACCACCAGCACAAGTTTTGCGGCCGACTTGAAGAAGTGGCTGCAGATCATGGAGACGTACGAAAACGGCGCGCACGCGTACCACACGACGATGCCCACCGACGCTTTGGCGATCACGCGCGATGTGATGCTGGAGACGCGCCGCTACGGCTTTGAAAAAGTGCGCGCCGAGCAGTGGGAGCTGGGCCGCAAGGTGCGCGCGCTGATGGCCCGCCACGGCATCAAAAGCGTCGCTGCCGAAGGCTTTCAGGCGCCGGGCGTGGTGGTCAGCTACACCGACGACACTGGCCTCAACACCGGCAAGGCCTTCCTCGCCGAAGGCCTGCAAAGCGCAGCCGGCGTGCCGCTGATGTGCGACGAGCCGGCCGACTTCAAGACCTTTCGCATCGGGCTGTTTGGGCTGGACAAACTGCGCCACGTGGACCGCAGCGTGGCTAACCTCGAAGCTGCGCTGACGCGCATCCTGGCGGGGGCGCAGAAGCAGGCGGCCTGAGCTTGGGCAGGCGGTCGGCGGGGTCCCGGCGCACGGGACCTCCCGCTGCCCAGCCGCTGGCATACTGCCGCGTATGGGTGCCCTCGAAAATCCCGTGCTCCTTGCTCGCCACCGGCTGACGGTGGAGCACTACCACCGCATGGCCGAGGCCGGCATCTTGCCGCCCGGTCAGCGCACGGAGTTGATCGACGGGGAAATCATCGACATGGCACCGATCGGCACACGCCATGCGGCCCTGGTCAGAAAGCTGGGCCGCGTGCTCGAGTTGCAGGCGGGTAACGCGTACACGGTGTCGGTCCAGAACCCGCTGCGCCTGTCCGACCAGTCAGAGCCCGAGCCCGACCTGGTGCTGCTGACCTATCGCGCCGACAGCTACGAGCACGCCCACCCTACCCCCGCCGACGTCAAGCTGCTGATCGAAGTTGCCGACACAACGCTGCGTTATGACACCCAGATCAAGCTGCCGCTGTACGCCCGCCACGGCGTGTCCGAGGTCTGGGTATTTGACCTTGAAGCGCACCGGCTGCACCGCTGGCGCCAGCCGCAAGGCGATGCCTACACACTGCTCGACAGCTTGGACCACGGCAGCGCGATGACGCTTGCGGCTGCGCCCGGGCTGACGCTGGACCTGAGCAGCCTGGCGCTGTAGGCCGCAGGCCGCAAGCTCGAGCCGCATCTGGCGCCCGGCGTAAACGAAAACGCAAACCCGGGGGTAGTCGGCCCGCCTTCAACGGCGTGCCAGCCAGGCCTCAAGCGGCCAGCGCACTGCGCCACTGGCACGCGCCGCCGCCAAGGCCCCGGCCCACACGGCGACGGCAAACAGCGCCATGCCCGCGGTGCCGGGCTGCCAGCCCAGGCCCAGGCCAGAAAACAGCGCCAGACACAACACCCCGTGGCCGACATACAGCGTCAGTGTGCGCTGGCCCAGCGGCGCCAGCCAACCGCACCAGGCGGCCGCCCCGCCGCGCGCCGCCAGAGCCAGCGCCGCCAGGTACACAGCAGCCAAGGGCGGCCCGGTCAGGCTGCCGACGCTTTCCAGCCAGAAAAAACGCGCGCTGCCCGATGCGGTGTTCGCGTAGAGCAGCCCGCAAGCCAGGTTCAACAACACCAGCGGCACCGCTGCAGTTGTGACCCAACGCTCGAGCAGCCCACGCCAGCGCCGGTGGGTGAGCAACCGCAGCCGAGCCGCCGCCACACCACACAGCATGCAAAACCGCAGCAGGGGCCAGGACAGCAGCAGCGCGCCGAGTTGCAGCATCAGGTAGGCGCTGGCATTGATCCACAGGAACTCGAGCCCATGCCGTGCTCCGGCCAGCGTCGGCTCGGGGCTCGGCGTGGCCGCACCTGCCAGACCGGCCGGCGCTGCGAAGAGCCCCGTCACCACCACCGACAACAGCGTCACACCCAAGGCCCACCACAGCGCGCGGCGTAGCCGCTTGCGCAAACTGCCCCAGGGCTCGTGCACGCGCGCCAGCAGGTGCCAGCCGACAAGCGCGTACATCGTCAAGATGTCGCCGAAGTACACCAACACGCCATGCAACACGCCCAGCTTCAGCAGCTTCTTCTGCCGCGCCACGCCGCGCTGGTGGGCCACCGGGGCAGCGCGGCCCCGCTGGGCCAGCCACAAGCCCATGCCGAACAGGAAAGCCAACAGCGGGTAGCCCTTGCCCTGCAGCAGCGCCGCCACCAAGGTCTGCACGGCGCTGGCCAGGACACTGCCCACAGGACTGCGCTCGCCCAGCAAAGTCCCCCAGGGCGCTACCAGATAGCCGGCGGCGTTGACCACCAGCACCGGCAGCAGGGCCAGTGCGCGAATCGCGTCGAGCGCGGGCCCGCGGCTGGCAGGGGTGATCACGGGCTGCACTGTAGCTGCGCAGCTACTTCGGCAATTTGAACCGGCGGATCCTGCCGGAACTCCAAGGGAAGCTCGCCATTGCCGCCCCAGCGGAGGGCAAGAGCATCGACACCCTGGCCCAAGAGGCACCTGCGCAGCGCCTCGCCGCTTGATGCGACGGGCACCACCCGACTTGCCTCAGAACGGCGCGCTGTACCGCGCCGACAGCAGCCAGCCGCGCCCGGGCGCCGGCTCGAAAAACCGGCCGCTGCCTTCACCGACGATGACGCTGCCGGCAACACGCCGGTCGAAGACGTTCTCGACGCGCGCCAGCAGGTCGAGCCGGCCCACGGGCAGCGGCAACTGCCAGCGCGCGCGCAGCGCCACGAGGCCGAAGCCGGCGGCGAAGTCGCTGTTGACATCGTTGACGGGCAGTCGTCCTTGTCCCCTGACTTCGGCGGCCAGCTCCCAGGTGCTGTTGGGGGCCCAGGCCAGTTCGGCGTAGGCGCTTACGCGCAGCGTGCCGGCGATGCGGTTGCCGGCCGGCACCGGCACGGTCGGGGTCAGGCACGGCAGCGCGGCGCAGACGGCAAAGCCGTCGCTGTAGGTCGCGTCCAACCAGGTGGCGCTGATATGCGCCCGCAGCGCGGCGGGCAGCGGCACGCTGGCCGAGAGCTCAGCGCCGCGCCGCAGCGTGCGGCCGACGTTGCGGAAGGTGCTGCGGCCGCCGCGGTTGCTGGCGACGCCGATCTCGTCTTCGGTGCGCGCGTTGAAGATTGCCGCGTCGATGGCCCAGCCGCGTTGCTGCCCGCCGCTGTCTCGCCCACTTTCGCGCAATTTCGCGCCGAGCTCGATCTGCGTGCTGGTCTGCGCCTTGAGATCGCCGTTGAAACCAGCGCCGCCGTCGGGTCGGTAGGCCAGCTCGTTGAGCGTCGGCGTCTCGAACCCGCGACCCGCGCTGAGGTAGACGTTGAAGGCCGCATCGGGCCGCCACTGCAGCGCCGCCACCGGGTTGGTGTAGCGGTAGCGCAGTGCGCCGGAATCGTTGCCGTTGCTGCCGGCGATGAAGCGATCGGCCGACTCAAACGCCACGCGGCCGCTGCGCACACCGGCGGTCACGGCCCACTGCGCTGCGATGTCGGCCTCGATCTGCGCGTAGACGTCGCGGCTGTCGACGCGGTTGCTCTCGTCGCGGCGCCGCCGGCCCGTTACGCCCAGCAGCCGCACCGCCGGCGCGCCGCTGAAGTTCTCGAACCCGCGGCGCTCCTCGCGCGTGCCCTCGGCGGCCGCGCCAGCCACCAGCTGCAGGCTGCGCTGGTCGGCCAGCGGCCAGCGCCAGACCAGCCGCGCGTCCAGGCCCTGGTAGCGGCGGTCGAAGTCGATGACGCCGCCGGGCTGGCGTTCGCTCAACACCGGATTGGTGTTGGCCTGTGTGGCCACAGGAATGGATTGCCATTGCGTCACCGAGCGCTTGCCGCTGAAGACCGCGAGCTGGCTTTCAGCCAGCGCACCACCGCCGGCAAATCGGTGGCGCCAGCTGAGGCCGGCCTGGTCCTGCCAGGTGTTCTTGCGGGTGTTGAAGCGATCAGGCTGGCCCCGTGCGTCTTGCGGCAGCGCGATGCTGGCGGTCTGGTCGGGGTCGGCGTCGAATTGCGCGCGCGTGAGACCGAGCGGGTCCAGCGCAGGCTGGTTCAGGGAGTTGAGCACCAGCACGACGCGGTCGCCGCCCTGCTCCCAGCCCAGCCGCACGTTGCCCAAGGTGCGCTGGGCGCTGCTCTGCGGGCGAAAGCCGTCGACGTCCAGGCGCGACAGCTGCGCGCGCACCGTTAGCCCGTCGGCTATCGGGCCAGCCAGGCTGATGCGCCCCTGCCGCAGCCCGGCGCTGCCGGCGTCGGCCTCGAAAGCGATGCGTCTTGTCAGCGGCGCGCTGCTGACCAACGCGATGACGCCGCCCGAGCTGCTGCCGTACAGCGCAGTGAACGGGCCACGCAGCACCTCGATGCGCTCGGCGCCGGCGAGGTCGAAGTTGGAGACCTGGCCCTGGCCGTCGGGCCCGCTGGCCGGAATGCCGTCGCTGTACAGGCGCAGGCCGCGCACACCGAAGCTCGATCGTGCGCCGAAGCCGCGCGAGTTGATCTGCAGATCCTGCGCAAAGTTATAGCGGTTGCTGGCCACGATGCCCGGCACCCGCGCCAGCACCTCCGACAGGTTGACCAGCGGCCCGGCCGCGCGCAACTCCTCGGCGCTGATGACGCCTACCGCGTACGGCGTGTCGGCGATGCGGCGCTCGACGCCGCTGGCAGTGATGACGACCTGCTCCACCGGGGCGGCCTGGGCCCGTGCTGTGCTGGGGCTCAGCGCCAGCAGAGCCAGCGCCATAGCCGCTGCAGCAACCGCTGCCCCTGCGGCCCCTGCGGCCCCGGCGGAGGAAACGGTTGAAGCGGCTAAGGACGCGACAGAGGCGGCGAAAACGCCTATCGGGCCTATCGGGCCTATCGGGCCTATCGGGCCTATCGGGCCTATCGGGCCCATCGGGCTCACGCCCAACCCACGGTGCTCAAGGCGGCGGCTGCACATCCACACGAAGGCTGGCGTACCAGGCGGCAAGGTCGGCAATGTCGTCATCGGTCAGCGGTTTGGCCATCACAGCCATGACTTCGTGTTTGCGGGTGCCGTTGCGGTAAGCGCGCAACTGCGCTGCGGTGTACAGCGCGGGTTGTGCCGCGAGGTTGGGTGCGTCCGGGGCAGACGACAGACCCAGCGGCCCGTGGCACACCGCGCAGGCCTGCGCCTTTTGCCGGCCCTTGGCCACATCCTGCGCTGATGCCGGCAGCGCCAGCAGCGCCAGCGTCGCCAGCATTGGCAAGCACACCAGCGCCACAACACGGCGCATGGGGGCTGATGTGCTCTGGCAGGCCATGGCCGTAGGTCGGTGCATCAGCCGATCACGGCGCGCTGTAGGTCACGCGGTAGATGGCGCCGGCAAAGTCGTCGCTGATCAACAGCGAGCCGTCCTTCATCATCGCCACGTCGACCGGACGGCCGCGGTAGATGCCGTTTTCGTCCAGCCAGCCTTCAGCGAAGACCTCGTTTTTGTCGGCCGTGCCGTCGGCCTTCAACGAAACGAAGCTGACCAGCGCGCCGGTAGGTTTGCTGCGGTTCCACGAGCCGTGCGCGGCCACGAAAATGCCGCTTTGGTACTTGGCCGGGAACATCTTGCCGCTGGCGAAAGCCATGCCCAGTTGCGCCTGGTGCGCCGCGAACTCGATCTGCGGCTTGGTCCAGGCTGCCGGTGGCTTCATGTCCTTCAGATCGGCCGCAGCCGCAGTGCCGGCAATCTGCACGTTGTTGCCGTGAATGAACGGGTAGCCGAAGTGCTCACCGCCGGTTTTGGTAATGCGGTTGAGCTCACCGGGTGGGGTCTCGTCGCCCATGCCGTCGGTCTGGTTGTCGGTAAACCAGACGGTCTTGTCCTTCGGGTTGATGTCCATGCCCACCGAGTTGCGCACGCCACGCGCCACCACCTCGCGGCCCGAGCCGTCGAAGGCGTTGACGCGCACCATCCCGCCGATGCCGAGCTGCTCATACAGCGCCACCTTCTCGCGCGGCTGCACGTTGAAGGGCTGGCCCAGCGTGATGTAGAGCTGGCCCTTGTCGTCGACGCGGCAGGTGCGTGCGCCGTGGTTGTAGGACTCTTCTTCGACCGGGATCAGCTTGCCTTGCGGCAGCACTTCGATGACCGCCACGTCCGGGCCTTCATAAAAGAACTCGGCAGCCGGAAAGTTGAGCACGCGGTTGTGCTCGGCGACGATAAGAAAGCCGTCCCTGGTCCAGCACACGCCGTTGGGGTTGGTGAACTTCAGGCTCGGCGCGAAGGACTTGACCTCATCGGCCGCACCGTCGCTGTTGCGGTCAGTGACGGCCCATACCGTGGTCTTGCGCGTGCCGACAAACAGCATGTTGGTGCTGGGCGCCACGGCCATGTGGCGCGCATCGGGCACCACGGCATACAGGTCGATCTTGAAACCCGGCGGCATCTTGACGCGCTTGAGGTTTTCCTTGATCGCGTTGGCGTTGGCGCCGGTCTGCGGCACCACCGGGATGTTGAGGTCGGTTGTCGCGACCTTCATCTGCTTGAGCTTTTCCAGGTTCTGCTGCGCTGCTGCCGGCAGGGCCAGTGCACAGGCCAGGGCGGCCGCGGTAGCCGCCGCAGTCAAGCGGGTGGGGCCTTGCGAACTCTGCGTACGGGGCATGGCGTCGTCTCCTGGTCTTGGGTTGGTGATGGCGCAGCCGCCGGGCAGCTTGCCACCACCACGCTGCAATGCCTGTTCCATCTGGGGAACACCCGCATGCACACCTCGGCCGCTCGGCGGCCGTTGCTGTGATGCGGTGGCCCGTAGGCGGTTGTGCCGGGCTCTGCGGCGGCCGCGCAGGGCCATGCTGGCTTGCTCCGAGTTGCGGCAGCGCTGTGCTGTCGCTGCACACCGTTACGCAACACTGTGCAGAAAAAGTTCAGTTGCTGCGGACGGGGCTGGCTGCTACCGTGAATCGATGACGCCGGCCACGATCGGCGCGAGGAGACAGCCATGACGCCCAGTGACGACCGCACGTTGGCCCACGCCCGCGCTATCCGCGCCCGGGGCCTGGCGATGCCGCCGGAAGGGCTGCCTTCTACGGTGATCCTGGACAGCTGGGCGCGCTGCCTGGAAACCGGCTTGGTTCCGGGCACCGCGCTGACGGTGCCGGTGGTCGACAACGCCGATTTGAGCCACCGCCGCGAGCACAGCGAGTTTGTGCGCCGCCTGGCGCAGGCCGAGCTGGAAACGCTGTCGCGCCAGATCGCAGGCAGCAACTTTCTGCTGGCCTTTGCCGACCACGACGGCGTGATCCTGGACCTCTACGCCGACAACCGCTTTGCCATGAGCGGCTCCGACGCCGGCATCCAGGCCGGCAGCGTGTGGAGCGAAGCGGTGGCCGGCACCAACGGCCTGGGCACCGCGCTGGCCACCGGCGCGCCGGTTCAGGTGACGGGCATGGAGCACTACTTCCTGAAGTTCGGCGACATCTCCTGCACCGCAGCGCCGGTGCGCGACGCGCAGGGCCGCGTCGTCGGTGTGCTGGATGCGTCCAGCTACTACGAATCGCGCCAGCGCCACACGCAGGCGCTGGTGCAGATGGGCGCCACGCAAATCGAAAACGGCCTGCTGGCGCACCAGATGCGCGGCCAGCTGGTGCTGGCCTTTCACCCGCGCGCGGAATACCTGGGCACGCTCAGCGCGGGGTTGCTGGCCTTCGACGGCGACGGCCGGCTGGCCGCGCTCAACGGCCCCGGCCACAGCCTGCTGAGCGGCCTGGACGCCAGCCGCGGCACCTGCTTCGAGGAGCTGTTCTGCGAGCCGCTGGAGCACGTGCTGGCGCGGCTGCATGTGCAGGCCGAGGTGCGCCTGCGCGATTCACTGGGCAGTGCGCTGGTGGCCCGCATGGTCGGCCGCCCGGTGGCGCTGCAGCGGCGTGGCGGCGGGGCCGACAACGTGCCGCATCTGGCGCGTCGGCCGCAGGTCACGCAGGTCACGCGGGTGACGCGTTTGTCGAAGCTCATGCAGCAGGTGACGCAGGTGACGCAGGTAGCGCACGCGACGACTGCGTCGCATACATCGCATCCGTCGCAGCCATCGCCTGCATTGCCTGCGTCACCCATAGCTGACTCATTGCATGCATCGCGCACATCGCCCGCATCCCATTCGTCGCCCGCACAGCGCCGGCAGCATGCGCCGCTGCGCCAGGCCGCTGCCAGCGCCCCGGCCTTCTTGGCCGGCGACCCCGGCGTTGCCGAGGCTTGCCGCCTGGTCGAAGCTGCCGTGGCGCTGAACGTGCCCATCCTGCTGCAGGGCGAAACCGGCACCGGCAAGGAGTTGCTGGCCCGCCATGCGCACCAGGCCAGCGGCCGCCAGGGCGCCTTTGTGGCCGTCAACTGCGCTGCGCTGCCGGCCGAGCTGTTCGAGGCCGAGCTGTTCGGCTACACACGCGGCGCCTACACCGGCGCGCGGCACGAAGGCAGCCCCGGACTGATCGTCGCTGCCGACGGCGGCACGCTGCTGCTGGACGAGGTGTGCGAACTGCCGCTGCCGCTGCAGGCCGCGCTGCTGCGCTTTATCGACGACCGCAGCGTGCGTGCCGTCGGCAGCCAGTCCACCCGGCGTGTCGACGTGCAGTTGCTGGCCGCTACCCATGCCGATCTGGATGCCGAGGTTGCCGCGCGCCGCTTCCGTGAAGACCTGCTGTACCGCCTGAACAACGTGTGCGCGACGCTGCCGCCGCTGCGCGCCCGGCGTGACTTGCCCGAGGCCGTGCACTGGGTGCTGCGCGGCATCGACGCACGGGCCCGTATCGATGACCTTGCGCTGGTGCGGCTGGCCCGCCACGCCTGGCCGGGCAACTTCCGCGAGCTGCGCGCGGTGCTGACACGCGCGCTGCTGCAGCG
>JAJAZC010000181.1 GCA_026785885.1 Rubrivivax sp. | reverse complement strand
GGCGTGGCACGCTTGTCGGCTTCGGTACGGATCTTCTGGGCCATGATCGGCTTTCAAGGAAATTGGGGTCGAACCCAGGATTAGGCCACAGCTCGGCGTCGGCTTACAGAAGACAGCCCTGAAGACGCATAACGCAAGCTGAAAGCGCGAACCGCGTCTCGGCCCTGGCGGCGTCGAACCGCCTCTTGGCGGACAATCTTGGCGATGATCCAACAGCGCACTATCCAGGCCCTGACCCGAGCCGTTGGCGTGGGCGTGCACAGCGGCCAGAAGGTCGAGTTGACGCTGCGCCCGGCACCGCCCGACACGGGCGTCGTCTTTCGCCGTGTCGACCTGCCCGAGCCCGTGGACATCCCGGTGAATGCCTATGCCGTCAGCGACACGCGCATGGCCAGCACCATCAGCCCCGGCGGCAACCCCGACGCGCCCAAGGTGCAGACCATCGAGCACCTGATGTCGGCCTGCGCGGGCCTGGGGCTCGACAACCTCTATATCGACATCACCGCTGAAGAAGTGCCCATCCTCGACGGCAGCGCGGCGAGTTTCGTCTTCCTGCTGCAGAGCGCCGGTATTCAGTTGCAAAACGCGCCCAAGCGTTTCTTGCGCGTGTTGAAACCGGTGGAAATACGAGAAGGCGAGGGCGCAAGCCTGAAGTGGGCGCGGCTCGAGCCCTTTCACGGCTACAAGCTCAGCTTCGAGATCGAATTCAACCACCCCGCAGTGGACGCCACCGGCCGTCGCGTGGAATTCGATTTCGGCAGCGGCCAGTACAAGCGCGACATTGCGCGCGCACGTACCTTCGGCTTCACCAAGGACGTGGAAATGATGCGCGCGCGCGGGCTGGGCCTGGGCGGCAACATGGACAACGTCATCGTCATCGACGACTTCAGGGTGCTGAACAGCGAAGGCCTGCGCTACGACGACGAATTCGTGAAGCACAAGATCCTCGACGCCATCGGCGACCTGCACATCGCCGGCAAGCCGCTGCTGGCCAGTTACACGGCCTACAAGAGCGGCCACGCGCTGAACAACAAGCTGTTGCGTGCGCTGCTGGCCGACGAGACAGCCTACGAGGTGGTGACTTTCGAGCGCGACGCGGAGGCGCCACGCGGCTTCGCCGAACTGGCGCCGGCCTGGTAGAACCCCGGCATGCTGCTCTTCCGACTCGTCTTCGTTCTGCTGCTGGTGGCCGGTGTGCTGTGCTTTGCGCTGTACATCGGCACCGGACAGGTGGCGTGGCGCCAGCGCGGCCTCGTGATCGTCAAGTGGACGGTGCTGGCCGCCCTCGGCTTCTTTGCGGTGTTGATCCTGGAGCGGCTGGCGCTGCTGCTGTAGGCCGCGAGGGTCCCGCTGTCAGAGCCAGGCTGTCAGAGCCCGGCAATCAACGCCCGGCGGGTTGCGCGCCGCTGCGGCGTTCGCCCACCTTGATCTTCAGGCGCAATTGGTCGTTGCCACGCTGCGCCAGCACCACGGCTTCCTGGTCGGGCGCCAGTGCGGCCACGGCACCGAAGAGTTCGCCGACGTTGCGCACGGGCTTGTCGCCCACCTGCACCACCACGTCGCCCGGCCGCAGGCCGCCCAGTGCCGCCGGGCCGTTCTGCAGCACGCCGGTGATCAGCACACCCTGGCGCACGGCCAGGTTCAGGCTCTCGGCCAACTCGGCGCTGAGGTCACGCGGCTCCACGCCTATCCAGCCTCGGCGCACCTTGCCGTCACGCAACAATTGCTCCATGACCTGGCGCGCCGTATCGGCCGGCACCGCGAAGCCGATGCCCAGGCTGCCCCCGCTGCGGCTGAAGATGGCGGTGTTGATGCCCACCAGCGCGCCGTTGGCATCGACCAGCGCGCCGCCTGAGTTGCCCGGGTTGATGGCGGCATCGGTCTGGATGAAGTTCTGGAAGCGCGAAGTGCCGGCGTCGCTGCGGTCGAGCGCGCTGACGATGCCTGCCGTGACCGTTTGCCCGACGTTGAACGGGTTGCCGATGGCCAGCACGGCGTCGCCTACCTGCAAGGCGCGCACGTCGCCCAGGGCCACGACAGGCAGCTGGTCGAGGTCGATCTTCAGCACCGCGATGTCGGTCTCAGGGTCGCTGCCCACCAGGCGTGCACGCGCTTGGCGGCCGTCGGCCAGTTGCACCTCGATCTCTGTCGCATCTTCCACCACGTGGTGGTTGGTGAGCAGATAGCCCTCGGGCGAGACGATGACGGCCGAGCCCAGGCCCACTTGCGGCGCAGCCGGGCCGTCGCCGAAGAAGAAGCGAAAGCGCGGGTCGGTGTGCGGGTTGTTCCTCGCCATCTTGGTGGCACTGACGCTCACCACGGCCGGGGCTGCACGCCGCGCGGCAGTGGCATAGCCGCTGCCGCTGCGGCCTAACCCGTTGTCGTTGCCGGTGCCGTTTCCGCTGCCAGCAGCGCCCGGCGGCGGTGTCATTTGCAGCAGCGTGGGTGCCGGTAGCCAGCGGCTGGCCACCCCGCCCTGGCCGCCAGGCAGCCATTCGGGTTTGAGCGTCAGCACCACGAAAAGTACAGCCACCGCTACCGTCACAGCCTGCGAAAAGACGAGCCAGGTTCTACGCCACATCGGGGGGTTTTCTCACGCGTGCCCGACAATGCGCGCCATGGCAGATCGGGTTCAAGTCGACGATTTCCTGCAGCTGCTGCTGCAGCCACAAGCCTTCAAGGATTATGGGCCGAACGGTCTGCAGGTCGAGGGCAGTGCCGAGGTGCGCCGGGTGGTGTCGGGGGTGACCGCCAGCCTGGCCTTCATCGATGCGGCCATCGCCGCCGGCGCCGATACGCTGCTGGTGCACCACGGCCTGTTCTGGCGCGGCCAGGACGGCCGGCTTACGGGCTGGCTGGGCGCTCGCGTGCGGCGCTTGATGAACGCCGGTGTCAATCTCTTCGCCTACCACCTGCCGCTGGACGCGCATGCCGAGCTCGGTAACAACGCACAACTGGGGCGGCGCCTCTCGCTGGTGGCCGACGCACGCTTCGGCGAGCATGCGCTGGGCTTCATTGGCGCGGCCACGCCAGCACTGCAAACGCTGCCAGCGCTTGTGCACACCGCGCGGGCGCAACTGGACCGTGAACCCGTGGTGGTGCCCGGCGATGGCCGCGCGTTGAGGCGCATTGCCTGGTGCACGGGCGGGGCGCAGAGCTATTTCGAGGCGGCCATTGCCGCTGGGGCTGACGTTTTCATCACCGGTGAGATCTCCGAGCCCCAGACCCACCTGGCGCGTGAAACGGGAGTGGCCTTCATCGCTTGCGGTCATCACGCCACCGAGCGCTATGGGGCGCCGGCGGTGGCAGCGCACCTGTCGGCGCACTTCGGCCTGGAGCACCGTTTCATCGACATCGACAACCCGGCATGAAGCCGCTGCTGGTCACCATGGGCGACGCTGCAGGCATCGGGCCCGAGATCATCGTGCGTGCCTTTCGCGCCGGCGAACTGGCCGATGCCGTGGTGCTGGGCGACCCCGCCGTGCTGCGCCGTGCCGGCAGCGTGATGACGGCCGTGATCAGCACGCCCGAAGACCTGCGCGCTGTGCCGCCGGGTTGCCTGCCGGTGCTGGTGCCGCCAGGGCTGCCTGCAGGGCTGGCAACGCTGCCGCTGGGCCAGGTGCACGCCGACAACGGCGATGCGGCTGCGTGCTGCATCGAACACGCCGTGCGCCTGGTTCAGGCCGGGCAGGGCGCAGCCATCGTCACCGCGCCCATCAACAAGGCGGCGCTGGCCGCCGCCGGCGTGCCGTACCCGGGGCACACCGAAATGCTTCAGGCCCTGGCCGCCACAGCGGGCCAGGGCCCGCCGCCCGTGCGCATGCTGCTGGCCAACGATGAGCTGCGCGTGGTGCTGGTCACCATTCACCTTTCGCTGCGCCGCGCGCTGGATGCCGTCACCTTCGATGCCGTGCTCGGCACGCTGCGCATCGCGCACCGTGCCGCCGCGGCCTGGGGCCAGGTGCAGCCGCGCATCGCGGTGGCGGGGCTGAACCCGCATGCCAGCGAAGGCGGGCTTTTCGGCGACGAGGAACTGACCATCATCGGTCCTGCCGTGCAGGCTGCGCTGGCCGAAGGCATCGATGCCAGCGGGCCTTACGCGCCCGACACCGTGTTCATGCGCGCGCGCCGTGGCGAGTTCGATCTGGTGGTGGCCATGACGCACGACCACGGCCTCATTCCCGTGAAGTACCTGGGCGTGGAGCAGGGCGTGAACGTGACGTTGGGTCTGCCCTTCGTCCGCACCAGCCCCGACCACGGCACCGCCTTCGACATTGCCGGCAAAGGCCTGGCCGACCCGGCCAGCCTCGTTGCCGCGTTGCGTTGGGCTCGTCGTTCGCTGGCCGCCTCAGAGGCTGAGAGTTTTTCGAGCGTGACCGAGCAGCGCGTCAAAAGGCGTCCGATCTAGGCGCAAAGCACAGCCATAGCTCGGGCTATGGCGCGCATTTGCAACGACGAGCGGGCGTCTTTTGGCGTGATGAGTGGGCATGATCGAAAGACTCTCAGCCTCTCAGTGGTGGACTGAGGGGTGGACTGAACGGCGGGCTGAGGGGCGGGCTGAATGGCGGCCCGAACGGCAGGGTTGAAGCCTCAGCGCGTGGCTGCCGCTGCACCGCCGCCGCCGGCCAAGGACGACAGCTGGCGCCGGGCGCGCGCCGTGGCGCGTTCGATGAGGTAGGCGCTCTCGAAGGCCTTCAGACGCCCGGTTTCGCACAGGCGCGCGAGCATGCGCTGCGTCAGCGAGATCGTCTTGCGGTGGCGGCCGCCGTGGCTGAAGATGTAGAAGCTCTTGGCCGGGCTCACATGCGACAGGCGCACCTTCTTCCAGTCGCCGTCGATGTGCATCTGGTAGGCAAAGCCGATTTCCAGGTACTGCGCCAGCGCGGCGCCTTGTGTCGGGTCGGCCGCTTCTGACGATGCCGGCAAGCCCGGTGCCACCGGGCCGTTGTCGGGCGGCGGCTCTGCAGTGAGGTCGATGTCGATCTTGCCTGCCCAATCCACCGCCGATTCCTGCACCAGCCCGACCTGCCTGGCCTCTTCGGCGCTGAACTGCGGCGCCGGCAGCTCTTCCGTCAGCACCGGCAGGTGCGAACTCGTTCTCAGTTCTTCGCGCGAGGGCAGCGGCCGCTTCAAGGCCATCTCCACCTCGTTGGCCATCAGGTTGATGTCGAGCTGGCGCGCCGGCGCGTGTTTCAACGCTTCGGCGTGAGCCGGCATCAGCTGGCCGAAGAACTGGCGCCGTGCTTCTTCTGGCCAGGCAATGAGGTTCATGCCTTCCGTCAGGTCCTGCATCAGCTTGGGCAACTGCGTGAGGAACACCTTGCGCAGCGCCGGCGTGGCCTTGGGCTGCACGCTCAGGAACAGGTCGCGCGCTACGGTGCGCAGGCGCTGTGCGGTGGCGCTGTCGGCGCCACCTTGTTCGGCCGCACGCATCAGCACCTGGCTCCAGGTCTTGCTGATGAAGTCGCGCAGGAACGGCGGCGCCTGCACGTCCTTCAGTTCGCCGTGCAGGCGCTGGGCATAGAGCTGGCGCAGGCGCAGCT
>JAJAZC010000180.1 GCA_026785885.1 Rubrivivax sp. | reverse complement strand
CCGCCAAAGCGCCCGGCAAAGAGCCGGTAGTGGCCGGGAAACCGGCGAACAGTCCACTAAACCCACGCATCAATGCGAATCGGCCGCATCAGCACATCCCGAAACGGTTAAAGCAGACCTTCCCTAGCGATTGGGGGTAATCGATGTGCACGGAATCTCTCAGGAACCGTTGGTCGGTGAGTTGATTCCTAAGAGATTTGGACCATGAGCACACCGGACTTTTTCCGCGCCCGGCTGGACGGCATGGTCGATCCTCGCCACCCGCTGGTGGTGCTGACGGGCCGGCTGCCGTGGGCGCAGATCGAACAAGTGCTGGCGCCTCACTTTGATCGCAAGGCACGCATGCCTGGGACGGCCGTAGCCCACGACATGCTGGGTGAGCACGAGGTGGAGTTTGGCGGTGGCATCGGCAGCGGCGGCCGGCCGCGCTTGCCCATTCGACTGATGGCCAGCCTGCTGTACCTGAAGAGCTCCTTCAACCTCAGCGACGAAGAACTGGTTGCTCGCTGGAGCGAGAACGTGGTCTGGCAGTTCTTCAGCGGCATGGCGTACTACGAGCCGCGCCTGCCGTGCGACGCCACGCAGATCGGGCGCTTCCGCACGGCCATCGGCGAAGAAGGCCTGGAGCAGTTGCTGAAGTGCACCATCCAGACGGCCGTGGAGATCAAGGCCATCAAGCCCGCAGAGCTGGAGCGCGTGATCGTTGATTCCACGGTGCAGGAGAAGGCCATCGCGCACCCGGTGGACAGCCGCTTGCTGGACATTGCGCGCTACAAGGTAGTCAAGGCCGCCAAGGCTGCTGGCATCGCCTTGAAGCAGACCTTTGCGGCCGAGGGCAAGGAGCTGCGGCGCAAGGCCGGCGGCTACGCCCATGCCAAGCAGTTCAGGCGCTTGAAGAAAGTCGTCAAGCGCCAGCGCACGATCCTCGGCGTGGTGATGCGCGAAGTGCAGCGCAAGCTTGATGCGCAAGTTCAGTCTGTCGCTGCCGGCGGTGCGCCGGAGAACGAGCTCCCTGGTGCGACGGTGCTGAGCGCGCTGAAGACCGTGCTCGAGCGCGCCGAGCGCATCCGCACCCAGCAGCGTCACGACAAGAACAAACTCTACGCGCTGTACGCACCCGAGGTCGAGTGCGTCGGCAAAGGCAAGGCGCGCAAGCCTTACGAGTTTGGTGTCAAGGTCAGCCTGGCCGTCATGCACAAGCAAGGTCTGATGGTGGGCGCCCGGAGCTTCCCCGGCAACCCGTTCGACGGCCACACCTCGGCCCAGCAGCTGGAGCAAACGACCAACCTGCTGCAAGACCTGCGACGCAAGCCCAAGCAGGCCATCGTAGACCTGGGCTACAGGGGTGTGGACGCGGACAACCCGGGCGTGGAGATCATCCACCGCGGCAAGTACAAGACGCTGACCGCGCTGCAGCGGCGCTGGCTCAAACGCCGCCAGGCCATCGAGCCTGCGATTGGTCACGCCGAGAGCGATCACCGCATGGACCGCTGCTGGTTGAAGGGCGCATTGGGCGATGCACTGCACGCCATCAGCTGCGCGGCAGGCTACAACATCCGCTGGTCGATGCGGGCCATCCTGGCGCAAGCCGCCAAGGCCGCGAAGGCGGCTTTCTTGGCCCTCTCAAAACCGGCGCTGTACGGGCTGAACAGCGCAATGGACGCACTGATCAACTTGCGCGATGTGCTCAGCTTGATCAGGATCGCGCAACGTGCCAGCCTTGGCCCGCCGTTATTAACGCTGCACGCCGGCTTGACAGTCGCTTTGCACTGAAAACGGGTTTTGCAGGGCCGACTAACTACTTGCGGCAGTGGGTTTCAAAATCCGGCGGCCGATGATGTTGGTCTCGCTGCGGCGGGCGCATGGGGCGGCCAGGGCCCTTCCCGCACGCCGCGATATGCACCTTGCGGGTTGAGACGGCTGCCACCAAAGCCGCCTTGCCACGAGTTTTCAAGGATGAGTTGACGCGGTACTGCCACGTCTCACCAGTCCCGAGGCCCGCTGCAGGTGCAACTGAGATCGGAGATTCGAGCTGGGAGATTTCAGCGCCTACTCTGTGCCACTGGCTACCGCACACACCTTCACCACGCCGTAGATCGGATCGTTGCCGAACCATGTGTTGGTGCAGGCGCCGCTGCCGGTGACGGCCTGCGCGGACCAGCTCGTGCCGCTGCCGTAGCGCACCGTCCGCGTGCCGCTGACGCTGAAGGCCTGGCCTTCTGCGGCAATCACAGTCCAGGTGGTGCCGGCTGCGAGCGCGATCTCGCAGCGCTTGACGACGCCGAAAATGGGGTCGCCGCCGAACCCTGTGTTGCTGCAGGTGCCGCTGCCGGTAACCTCGCGCGTGATCCAGTTGCTGCCGCTGCCATAGCGCACCGTCTGCGTGCCGGACACGTTGAAGGCCTGCCCTTCACCGGCCACCAACGACCACGTTGGTGCCGGTGCAGGTGTGGCCACCAGGCCGACCAGGCTGGCT
This sequence comes from Rubrivivax sp., assembly GCA_026785885.1. Taxonomy (GTDB): domain Bacteria; phylum Pseudomonadota; class Gammaproteobacteria; order Burkholderiales; family Burkholderiaceae_C; genus Rubrivivax. The sequence goes on along the minus strand of JAJAZC010000180.1, from coordinate 4,033 downwards.
GCGGCGTCGACGATGCCAGCACCGCACAGGTCGGTGGTGCAGTCGGCGCCCGTGCCGGTCGGGAAGGCGCGTGCTGACGACTTGAGCCGCAGCGCGACCTGCACCGGTGTCAGTGCCGGGTTGACCGACAGCATCAGCGAGACCACACCGCTGACATGCGGTGCAGCCATGCTGGGGCCTTGGTATTGCGCATAGGCGTCGGCACCGGGGCTCGTGGCGCCCGCGTTCAGCGTCGACAGGACGCCGCCGCCAGCGCCACCGCCCGGTGCCGCCAGCGTGACCTTGCTGCCGAAGTTGCTGTACGCGGCCTTGCCACCGCTGCGCGTCGTTGCAGCCACGGTGATGACGCCGTTGCAGCTGGCAGGCTGGGTCGTGCCCGCGTCGGCGTTGTCGTTGCCCGCAGCCACCACCACCACGGTGCCACGCGCTGTCACGTCGTCGATGGCGGTCTGGAAGCTGCTTGAGCAGGCGCCACCACCACCGAGACTCAGGTTCTGCACCCGGGCCGGGTACGGGTTCGCAGGCGCCCCGGGTACAGCCATGCCGGCCGCCCAGCGCATGGCGTCGACGATGTCCGACGTGTACCCGCCGCAGCGCCCCAGCACCCGCACCGGCACCACGCCGGAGACCCAGTTGACACCGGCTATGCCGCGGCCGTTGTTGCCCGCCGCGCCGATGATGCCGGCCACGTGTGTGCCGTGCCAGGAGCTGGCCGCGCCGTTGCAGCCGTGGTCGCCGGGGTCGCGCGCATCGGCATCGCGGCCGTCGCCGTCATTGGACGCGGTCGTGCTGCTGATGAAGTCGTACCCGCCGACGAGGCGCGCCGCCAGTTCGGCATGCGGCACCACGCCGGTGTCGATGACGGCGACGCGGATCGCGGGCGAGCCCGCCGTGGTGTCCCAGGCCGCCGGCAGGTTGATGCCGCCGAGCGGCTCGAACAAGTTCCATTGCTGGGCGAACTGCACGTCATTCGGCACAACCAGCGCGCGCATCAGGGTGTCGGGCTCGATCGAAGCGATCCGGTCGTCGCCGGCCAGCAGCCGCGCCACCTCGTGTGCATCACGCCGCATGACACGGCGCCCAAGCCGCACGACATGGGCGCCGCCCGACATCTCGCGCACGTACTCGAGCCGCTCACCGAAGACGCCGCCAATGGCGGTCAGCCGCGCGCGGTACTCGGTGCCGGGCTGCTTGAAACGAAGGATGAAACGGTCGTTGAGTTCGGTTGGCTCATCGACCAGCTGGCGCAGCGAAGCGCTGGCGTCGGCACCTGCCCGCGCGGCAAAAGGCGCGATGACGAGGCAGGCTGACAGGGCAAGTCGGGGCAGGAGTTGGAGTGCAGACGATAGTTGCATGTAAGCGGGAGACAGACGCTGAGGCAGCAGGAGCGGGTGGCGCGCGGAGCCGGCACGGGGCCGTGCACGACAGACCGCGCAGAGAGCGCCGCCTGATGCGGCGCACCGATCATTCTGTTGGCGCTGCGCGGGGCCACGGCTACGACACGTAACGCTTCTTCCGCACGGCTTCGCTGCGCCGGTTGCGGCTCATGCAGCCGGTCTGGCTGCGCAATGCGGCTCAACAGGCCATCAGCGGAAGCACCTGGCCATCCAGCAGTCGCCTTCAAGCGGTGTACGGGTGCGCCAGCGCCGCTTGCGCCTCGGCCCGGGCCCCGTATTCGTCAAGCTGACCCGCGACGCGCCCACGGGCTAAGGCCACGTCTCAGCTCAGTGGCGCTCCAGGCTCGGGCTTTGGCTCAGGGACGGCCGCGGCCGGGGCCGGGTCGGCATAGCGCCGCGGCAAAAGGACGCGAAAAGTCGTCCCCGTGCCTTTGGCGCTCTGGACCTCCACCGTGGCGTCCAGCAATTCGGCCAGCCGCTTGACGATCGTCAGGCCAATGCCTTCGCCGGCCGGCTGCGGCGCGACGCCGGGGCCAGGGTGCAGTGGGGTGGTGTCATGCGCTGGTGGCGCTGGTGGCGCTGGTGGCGCCGGTGGCCGTACAGGCGCTGCGGGCGTCTCGTCTTGAACCTCGGCTGCGGCATCCGTGGCCTGCTCCAACGCGTCGGCCAGCGGGTTGGCATGGCCAGGCAGGCCGGGGCCGGTGTCCTGCACCGTCAACACCCATCGCCGCGTGTCGTCGGCCGCGCTGTCCGACCACATGATGCTGATGTCGCCACGGGGCGTGTACCGGATGGCGTTCAAGATCAGGTTTTGTGCAATGCGCCTGATCTTGAGTGCGTCGCCGTCCACGACAAACGGCGCCGGTCCGCTGTAAGCCAGGCCGAGGCCGCGTTGGCCGGCCAGTTGCTGCATGTCAATGCACAGTTCGCTAATCAGCTTGGCCGCATCGACAACGGCGACGCGGCGGCGGTCCTTGCCGGCCTGCAGCCGGGCCAGGTCAAGAACATCGTCCAGCAACTGCTGCAGCGACACGACGTTGCGGTCCAGGATGCGCAGGAAGTTGTGTTGCGGCACAGGTGCCTGCTCGGTTTTGGTCAAGCCGGCCGTCGCGGTGAGGACAACGCTCATGTTGCCGCGCAGATCGTGCGCCGCTTGGTGCAGCCAGTCGGCGCGTTGGCGGCCCAGTTCGCGCAGCTCGTCCAGTGCCTGCTCGAGGTCCTGCACGTGGCCGTCGGCTTCCAGTTGTTGCAGGCGAAAATACTCGCCGATGCTGCTGCTCAGCCCCTGACTCGTGAGCTCGGCCCACAGGCGGCGGGCTTCGGTCATGGCCGCAGGGTCGATGTCGGCATGCGTCTGGGCGCAGTGGTCCAGCTCGGTCACCACGCATTCGTTAAAGCGGCCGAGTTCGCGCGCCACTTCGTTGAGCCCGAAGCCCTGCTGCCAGCGGTGCAGGCCGTGCGCAATGGAGTTGGCCTCGTGCTGCTCCGCCGGCTCGGCTGCGCTTGAATCGGCAGGCCTGGCCAGGCGCACCAGCTGGTGTTCAAAGGCCTGCAGCAGCAGCGGGATGTGGTCCATTAGCTGCGCCCGCGGCAGCGCATCTCCGGTGGTCAGATCGGGATCCCTGCGCACCGCCAGCTGCCAGGCAGCAACGATGGCCTGGCGCCGCGAGCACAGGTGGGCGGCAACAGCAGCGAGGTTTCGGCGGGCTTGCATTGAGATCCTGGGTTCGGGGTCAAAAGATATTGTCCGGCATCCCCGTTGCTTTATTTGGGCTCGGCCAAGGCTCGGCTTACGGCACGGGCCCGTGACCAGCAATTCGACATACGCGGCGTAGCTGAAGCAGCGGTTCTTCTGGTGCCCAGTCAGCTTTGAAACGATGCGGAGTTATTCCAGTAGCTTGACAGCAGCGGTTCAGGTGGGGAGGGTGGTCGCTAGCTTCTGGCGCACCTGTTGGATAGCAAAGCGCGGCATTTAGGGCAGCAACTCGAACAGGCGCAGAGCCACAGCGCCGACGGCGGGGTGCCGCCAGCAGCCGTCGGCAATCAGCCGCCACCAGGCTTGCAATGGCCACGATGCTGCGCTCGGCGTCGCTTGCGGCAGTTTCCACGCCGTCCAGAGAAAAGGTGACCCAGCCCGCCCAATCGCCGTCCGTCCGCACCGCCGACAGGCGCCGGTAGTACTCGGCCTGGTTCTGCTTCAGATCGCTGCCCAAGTACACCAGCGGTTCCGGCAACAGGCTCCATTGCTCCTGCAGCGCCGCAATCAGCAGGCGGCCGATGCGGCCGTTGACATCAAGGAAAGGATCGATGGTTTCAAACTGTAAGTGCACCAGCGCGATGCGCACGAGCGGCGGCAGGACCGGCTCAGCCTCGTTGATAAAACGTTCCGGGTCGTCCAGCAGTGCCGGCACGCGATCAGGCGGCGGGGGTACGAATACGGCCCGGCCTGGCCGTGCACCGCCGATCCAGTTTTGCGAGCGTCGCAACTTGCCCGGCTGCTTGCCCGAGCTGAGAATCCGTGAACATTTCAAGTTCGCAGACGGGTTTTACAAGGCGAGGGAATCACGCGGGGCGGATGGTTGCGCCGACGCGATTGAAGCGGCAGATGGTCTCGTTGCGCGCGCGAGAGTTGCTGG
>JAJAZC010000179.1 GCA_026785885.1 Rubrivivax sp. | reverse complement strand
GCCAGATCGGGCAGCCAACCGACTTGCGGATCCTTCAGGTGCGCACCGCCGAACTCCAGCCGCGGTGCAACGCGCTGCACCTGGCCATCCACCACCAGCGATTCCTTCGTGAAGCCCAGGTAGGACAGCGGCCGCGAGTAGGTGCTTTCGCGCGCGCTCAACAAGTCGGCCAGCATCACATCCAGCAGCGAGCGGGTGCGCGCGTCGTAAGCCGGCGCGGCGTTGGGCAAGTCGGGCGCGGGCGGCAGCAGTGGCCGGAAGTGCACGCTGTCCAGCAGCGTGATCGCAAGGCACAGCACCAGGACGATCGACGAGGCCAGCGCCGCAGGGGCACGGAAGACTCGGCCCCACTTGGCCGCCAGTTCGGGCTTGCGCAACACGCTGACAACGTAGGCCACCACGGCCGCCAGCAGCAGCCAGATCGACACGTCGGTCCACAGCAAAACGAACTTGGGCATGGTCAGGCAGGCTGCTTCATGTCAGGCGGATTCATGACAGGCGAACCCGAGGATCGACCCAGGTGTAGGCGATATCGATTAGCGCGTAGGTTGCGATGTACAGCAGCGAGCCGACGAAGACCATCGTTCGCACGACCGCGAAGTCCTGCTTGCCGATGGCCTCGATGACGTAGGCGCCCAGGCCCGGCAGGCCGAAGAAGCTCTCGAACACCAGGCTGCCCAAGAACACGTAAGGCAAATAGCTGCCGGCACTGGTGACGATGGGGATCAGCGCGTTGCGCAGCACGTGGCGGAACATCACCGCTGCCTCACCCAGGCCCTTGGCACGCGCGGTGCGCACATAGTCCTTACCGATCTCTTCCAGGAACATTGCGCGGTACAGCCGCGCTTCACCGCCCAGCCGCGCGATCAGGCTCAGACCGATCGGCAGCACCAAGAACTTGATCGCATCCAGCCCAGGCGCGTAGCCGGAAATCGGCACCAGCTTGAGCACACGGCTGAACAGGTACTGGCCGACGATGATGTAGAACAAACTGCTGATCGACAGCATCAGCACGCAGCTGACGACACCCCAGAAGTCCAGCCGCGAATTGCGGAACATCACCAGCAGCAGCGCAAAGGCGGTGCTTGCAACGACCTGCAGCACAAACAGCGGCAAAGCCATCTGCAGGCTGACGACCATGCGCTGGCCGACCTCATGCCCGATGTCGCCTGCGCTTTCGCTGTCGGCACGGCCGAAGTCCAGCGCCATCAAAGAAACCGAACGGTCCCAAAACACGGTGTCGGTGATCTGCGCGCTGCCCTGCGCCTGGGCATTGATGAACAGCGGCTTGTCGTAGCCGCGCTCGGCCTTCCACTTCTCAATCGCCTCCTGAGTCACGCGCTTGCCGCCCAGGTTGAGCCGCGCCATGTCGTCGGGCGTGTTGACAGCGAAAAACAGGATGAAGGTCGCCAGGTTGACGCCCAGCAGGATCAACACGCCGTAGCCGATGCGGCGCAGGATGAAATTCAGCATGGGTTGCGCAACCGCATCAAGCCAGCACTTCGCCACGCGCGTTGGTGCGCTCGCGCTTGCGGAAGTGGTTGCGCGCGATCCAGATCAACAACAGCAGCACCGCCACGATCAGGATCAGCGGCCACCACACCGGTTTGTTCCAGGCCGTGTGCGCTGCCACGCGGGCCGGCACGTCCAGCCGCAAGTAGCGGCCGTGGTCGCGTATCAGGATCGCGGACTTGAAGTTGTGCACCCACTGCTGCGCGGCAGCGCTGGCATAGGGAAAAAAGCCCATCGTCCAGGGCGCGTCTTCGCGCACCAGCGCCACCATGTCGTCGATCAACTTTTGCTTCTGCGGCCCGTCTTCCAGCGTCTTCATCTGCACAAACAGCTTGTCGTAAGCGGCGCTGGCGTAGTTGGAGGTGTTCTCGCCGTCGAACCTGGTTTTGCCGGTTGGGCCGTACAGCAGAAAGAGAAAGTTCTCTGCGTCCGGATAGTCGGCATTCCAGCCCAGCCAGAACACCTGGTACTTGCCTTTGCGCACCTTGTCCTGAAACTGGTTGTTGTCGGTGGCGCGCACCTCGAGCTGGATGTCGATCTTGGCGAACTGGCGCACCACCCAGTCGATCTCGGGTTTGCGCTCGGGCGTGGCGGGTGCGTAGTAGTCGTAGTTCAGCACCAGCGGGCGGCCGGTCTTTGCGTCACGGCCGTTCGGGTAGCCGGCCTCGGCCATCAGCCGCTTGGCCTCGGTAATCGGCCGGCGCTGGGCTTTGCCGTCCTTCCACACGTGCGTCACTGGGTTCACGCCTTCGGCCGTGCCTTCGCGGCTGCCGAAGATGCCCGGCGGCAGCGGGCTCATCGCGGTGTCGCCGCCTTTCTTGGGGAAGACTTTGCTGTATTCGTCCCAGTCGATGGCGATACTGATGGCCTGGCGCAGCTTGCGGTTGCGAGCCTGTGTCTCGGCGCTGTTGACACCGGGCTCGCCGTCGCCGATCACCGCATCCAGCATGTTGAAGCCGATGAAAAAGCTGTTGACGTCAGAACCGCGGTCCAGCCGAAAGCCCTTGTCCAGGTACTCGCTGCGCACCGCTTCGCTGTCCTGCATCGCCACGCGGTAGTCCATGCCGGTGTCGGTGCGCTCAAAGACCTCGATGTCGTAGAAGCCCTGGCGGAACTTGCCGCGCATCGGCACCGCTTCGCGCTCGACGCTGCTGACGATGGTGTCGACGAAGGGCATGGTCTTGCCGCAGTCCGCCAGCAGGCCGGCTTCTTTATCGCCGGGCATGCCTTCACAGGGATAGGGCTCGCCGCGGTAGTGCGGGTTGCGCTTCATCACGTGGTAACGGTCCTTGACGAACTCCACCATCATGTAAGGCCCGGTGCCCAGCGGCCACACGTCCAGCGTCAGGGCGCGTTCTGCCATGCCGGGCTGGGCGTAAAAGGCATCGGCCTCCCATGGCACCGGTGCCAGAAACGTCATCTGCATCCAGTAGCTCCACTGCGGGTACTTGCCTTTGATGCGGATGCGCAGCAGGTGCTTCTCAGGTGCGCTGGCACCGGCCAGCGGCCACTGGCGGAAATCCAGAAACGGTTTGTCCTGGCTTGCCGCGTCCAGGCCCCGGCGCAGCTTGGCGTCCTCAGACTTGACCAGCTTGCCGTACTCCTTGAGCCCCACCACGTATTCGGCAAAGGTGCTGTAGATCGGCGCGGTAATGCGTGTCGTGGCGTGGCGCTTGATCGCATAGACAAAGTCTTCGGCCACCAGCTCGCGCGTGCCCTGGTGCTCAAAGTCCAGCGGCGTGCGGCGCTCGCCCAGCGCACCGGGTTGCATCGCGTGATAGCGGTAGCGGCCCTGCGCGTCGGTAGCCAGCGCCGGGTGCGGCTGGTAGCGGATGCCGGTTTTGATCGGCACGTCGTAGATGCTTTCGGCCACCTGCTCGGCCGGTGCGTCGTCCGGCAGCGGCTGGCCCTTCTTGTCGACATAGCGCGGCTGCGCCACGGCTGCTGCCGTTTTGGGCACCAGAACGAAGGGCCGCTTGAGGTAGTGATAGCCGTAGGGCGGCTCGTAAATTTGATAGGTGTACGGCGTGTCGTTGTTCCAGTAGCTGGCCGTCGGGTCCAGGTGGCGCGGTGAGGTCTCGATTACCGCGGTGTACAGCGTGTTGGCCCCTGCAGCGTCACGCGGCCAGGGGTTGTTGTTGCAGCCGGCGGTGAGCAACAGGGTCACCAGCGGCAACAGCCAGATCAGCAACGCGCAGCGCCATGGCGCTGCTGCACGCGGCTGGGTGGGCTGCAGCCGCGGTCGCGCACCGGGCCGCTGGCTGATCGACGTTGGCTGGCGCATGCCGCCTCCTGCAGGGCGCGCCGCGGCAACGGTTTTATCGGCTCGCTTGCGGCACAAAAACTGAAACGCCTTCGCAGGACGCGGCCCGTGGCCGCCATGTCCCGAAGGCGCATGCCGATTCTAGGTTGCGGCATGCCGGACAACAGCAAGAAAACAGCGGCTGATAGGCTAGGCCGGGTTTGTCCCGGCAACGGTGCCCAAGCCCCACGTTGCTTCAGCGATCCCAGCCGATCAGCACATCACGCCCCTGCACCAACAGCTGCACTTTGCGCCCCACCGGCAGCGTCACCTTGGGCTGCACATGGCCGAACGGCAGGCCGGTCAACAGCGGCGTTTTCATGCCGGCGCGCACACGGGCCACCACCGTCTTGAGCGTGAAGCCGCGATCCAGCGGTGACGGCTTGAAGCCCGATACCGCACCCAGCACTACCGCCTGCTGCGCCTGCAGCACACCGGCCTGCTGCAGCTGCAGCAGGCTGCGCTCAACGCGGTACGGGTGTTCGTTGACCTCTTCCAAGAACAACACACCGCCCTTGATCAGCCGCGCCGCCGGCCAATGCGGCGTGCCCAGCACCGACATCACCATCGCCAAGTTGCCGCCCCACAACCGACCCCTGACGCCCAGGCCGTCGAAGCCAGCCTCGGTACGAAAGCCCACCGCTTCCAGCTCGCCGCCCATGGCCTCCACGAAGCAATCGCGCGTCACCTCGTCGACACCGCCACTGCCGTCGGCTGTGTCGGCACGGCCGAAGTCGTCCACCGCCATCGGCCCGGCCCAGCTTGCGGCACCGGTGTGCGTCAAGAGGCTCAAGTGCAGCGCTGTGAAGTCGCTGTGGCCGACCCAGCGCGTGCCGCGTTCGACGCTTTGCGCCAGCAGCGGCCAGTCGATGCGATCGAGCAGCCGGGTCAGGCCGTAGCCGCCGCGGGTGGGCATTGCGATCGACGGCGCTGCAGCCGCCACACGGTGCAGCGCAGCGAGGCGGCGCTCGTCGTCGCCGGCGAAACGTTGGCTGCGAGCCAGCGCATCGGCGTCCAGCTGCACGTCGAAGCCCAGGCTGCGCAAGCGGCGGGCGGCCAGCCGCAGCGCAGGCGCCTGGGCCACCGCGCCTGATGGGGAAAACAACTGCAACAGGGTCATCGTGGTGCTCGGGTTGCGCATCACGCCGGTGGCGTTTGCGGGTCGATCAACAGCGGCATTAGCTCGATCGCCTCGCCGGCAGGGATGGGGGCCGAAGCTGTGTCGTCGGCGCCCGCCATCGGCCCGCGGCGGCGGGCGGCCAGGAGCCGGCGCTCGGCAAAGAAGTCACGCAACAAACGGCCGCTGGCAGCGGCCAGCACACCGCCATGGCAGGTGGTGTGGTGATTCAGGCGCGGCTCGGCAAACAGGTTCAGCACCGAGCCGGCGGCACCGGTCTTGGGGTCAGCCGCGCCGAAAACCACGCGTTTGAAGCGCGCGTGCAGCAGCGCCATGGCGCACATCGCACAGGGCTCCAAAGTCACGTACAGCTCGCATTCGGGCAGCCGGTAATTGGCCAGCAGTGCGGCGGCGTGGCGCAGCGCCACGATCTCGGCATGCGCAGTCGGGTCGTGCGTGGTGATCGGCCGGTTGTAGCCGGTGGCAAGCAATTGACCGTCGCGCAGGATGACCGCGCCGACCGGCACCTCACCGACCAGCAAAGCGTTGTGCGCCTGATCCAGCGCCATACGCATGCCGTGTTCGTCATGGGCCTGTTGCTCTGGCGACGCAAGGCGGTGGGTAGTTGGGATGGTTGTCATGGGCAAGGCTGCTCAGGCTTGAGCGCCGGTTGCCCGGACTGGCGCGGGCCTTTCTATCAAGACCATGGTCGGCAGCGGCGCCAGCTGTGGGGCGAAGCAGGTGTCAAAGCCTGGGCCGAGGCTCCGTTGGGGGCGCGGATCGCTGCGCGCGTTCGGCCGCGTGTTCGGCCGCAAATTCGGCCGCGTGGTGAGCCGCTTGTCGCGCCACGTTTGCAGCTGCGTTTGATTCGGCCGCTCGTAAGCGCTTTCTGCAGCACTCATTGCGAAGCCGCCGCTTCAGCCTGCCGTGCCGCGCCCTGCTGCAAAGCTTCCTGCAGCCGGCCGGCGGCTTGTTGCGCTGCGTTGGCGGGCAGGCTGTCCGTGGCACCGGCCGCAGCCGAAGCCGGCCATGCCGCAGGGGCCAGGGCCTGCAGCTGCGTGGCCGACAGTTTCATCACGATCAGCACCACGAGCAACAGCGTGGCGATGGACAGCAGTGCGCGCATCGCGCCCCCTTTTTGCGTCAACAAACGTGTTGCGCTGGACGATTTTGCCCTGCCCGCCACCGCCGCTCGCACGCTGTTTGCCCATCGAACGCACCCTTCATCGATGGAGTTATCGACATGCGTCCTACGACCCGCGTCCCCCACGTCCTGCTCACCGGCACGCTGGTCATGCTGGCAGCCTGCAGCACGCCGCAGCGGCAGGTACCCGCATCGCCACCGCCCACAACAGCAGCGCCCTCAGCCAGCCCGGCGCCCGCCGCACCACCGCCCGTTGCAGCGGCCACGAATGCAGGCAGCGTCAACGACAGCGCGTTGTTGCCGCACCTGGACGCACAGAGCCCGATCAGCACGCAGCGCAAGGTTTTGTTCGATTTCGATGATGCGGTGATCAAGAGCGAGTTCACGCCGCTGCTCGAGCGCCATGGCCGCTACCTGGCCGCCAATCCGGCGCTGGCCATCCGCGTCGAAGGCCACACCGACGAGCGCGGCAGCGCTGAATACAACCTCGCGCTCGGCCAAAAACGCGCGCAGGCGGTGGTGCAGTCGCTGCAGGTGCTGGGAGTCAAACCGACGCAACTCGAAGCCGTTAGCTGGGGCGAAGAGCGGCAGGACGTTCGCGGTGGCGAAGAGACAGCCTGGGCGCAGAACCGGCGTGCGGAGTTGCGGTACCCGTCACGTTAAGCGGCAGCTGGTGCGTCGTTGAAACGACAGCGGCGCCGGATGCTTAGTCCGGCGCCGCAGCAATCAGTCACCGGACGGATCAGGGCCGGACGATGTTGCCCTTATTCTGGTCCTTGACCGACTCCTGACCGACGGCGGGTGCGCTGCCGGCGCGCTTGGCGGCAGCGGTTTCAGCCTTGACCTCGGCACGCGTGGTCTCGGATTGGCGCGCAGCCATCGGCTTCTTGCCTTGGTTTGGCGTGCTCTGCTCGCCCTTGGTGACTGCGCCTAACGCCGTAGCGGCGGCTGCTTCGGCCTTCACGTCGGCACGCTTCTCGACACTCGCGCGCGGCGTGGTCGTCGCGCCTTTGTCCTGATTCGGAACCGACATTTGAGTGCTCTTGTCACCAGGCTTGCCGCTGCCCGCACCCGTGCTGCCACTGCCGCTTTGTGCGTGCGCTGCGCCAACCGCGGCAAAAGCCAATAGCGTGGTCGTGATCAGTGTGTGCTTCAAAGTCATTGTTTGTCCTGTCTGAAGGTTCGGCGGATTTGCCAGTCGCCAATGTGCCCTGGGCACGGCCCTGCCCCAATAAGCCACAAGGCCAAAGAGACGTAGGACTGGGCCGAGACGCGTGAAGTCCAGGGCGCCACCGCAGTGGGCCGTGGCAAAGCTGACGGTCTTCGTATGCGAGAACCCCAAGCTGGTGGCCATCGCTGCTGACTGGCTGGGCGTTCGTTGTGCTGCGCTGGTCTGCACTGACGGCATGCCAGCCGCGGCGCAACGAACCTTGCTTACCCAGTTGGCGCAAGCCGGTGCACGTTTGCGCCACCACGGCGACGTCTATTGGCCCGGCGTGCAGATCGCCAACCACGTGATCGCTACCTGGGGTGCCACTCCCTGGCGTTCTGGCGCCCCGGACTACGATGCCGCGACGGCGAGCGCGCCGCACACGCGGCACGATCTGAGCGGCGCCTGCGTCATCGCGTCATGGGACGCCGCATTGGCCCCGGCGATGCAGCGTTATGGCCTGGCCGTTGCTGAAGAAGCCGTGGCTGCTGCTCTGTTGGAAAACCTTCGGCGAGCGTGAACACGGGGCCGCAATGGTGCTTCGTGTGCACAAGCCAGGATAAACATCACTCCCACTCAATCGTCGCCGGCGGCTTGCTGCTGACGTCGTAGGTGACGCGGTTGATGCCTCGAACTTCATTGATTATTCGGCTGCTGACTTGTCGGAGCAGCGCATACGGCAGCTCGGCCCAGTCGGCAGTCATGAAGTCACTGGTGGTCACTGCGCGCAGCGCGACCACGTAGTCGTAGGTGCGGCCGTCGCCCATCACGCCGACGCTTTTGACCGGCAGGAAGACGGCAAAGGCCTGGCTCACCAGGTCGTACCAGTTTTTGCCGCTGGCTGCGTCGACGGTCGAGCGCAGCTCCTCGATGAAGATGGCATCGGCGCGGCGCAGCAGGTCGGCGTGTTCCTGCTTGACTTCGCCCAGGATGCGCACCCCCAGGCCCGGGCCCGGAAACGGGTGGCGGTAAACCATCTCGGGCGGCAGACCGAGCGCCACGCCGAGTTCACGTACCTCGTCCTTGAACAGATCGCGCAGTGGCTCCAGCAGCTTCAGGCCCAGCGTTTCGGGCAAGCCGCCGACGTTGTGGTGGCTCTTGATGGTGGTGGCCTTCTTGCTGCCGGATGCCGTCCTGACGCCGCCGCTTTCGATGACATCGGGGTAGATGGTGCCCTGCGCCAGCCAGCGGGCGTTGGGCAGCTTGCTGGCCTCGCGCTGGAAGACCTCGACGAACTCGCGGCCGATGATCTTGCGCTTGGCCTCGGGGTCGGCCACACCCGCCAGCGCAGACATGAACTGCGCACTGGCATCCACATGCATGACTTTGGCTTGCAGCTGGCCGGCAAACATCGCCATCACCGCGGCCGCTTCGTTCAGGCGCAGCAGTCCGTGGTCGACGAAGACGCAGGTCAGCTGCGTGCCGATGGCCTGGTGGATCAGCGCTGCCGCCACACTGCTGTCGACACCGCCGCTCAAGCCCAGGATGACCTCTTCGCTGCCGACCTGCTTGCGGATCAGCGCCACGGCTTCGGCGACGTGGTCGCGCATGACCCAGTCACCGCGCGCGCCGCAGATATCCAGCACAAATCGGTTCAGCAACGCCGCGCCCTGCAGCGTGTGCGTGACCTCGGGGTGGAACTGCAGGCCGTAGTAACCGCGGCTCTCATCGGCCATGCCGGCAATCGGGCAGCTGGGTGTGCTGGCCATCAGCACAAAGCCCGGCGGCAGTGCGGTGATCTTGTCGCCGTGGCTCATCCAGACCTTGAGCATGCCGTGGCTCTGGCCATCGGCTGCCGAAATGCTGAAGTCCTGGATGCCGTCGAGCAAGCGCGTGTGGCCGTGCGCGCGCACCTCGGCATAGCCAAATTCGCGCTGCGTGCTGGCTTCCACCCGCCCGCCCTGCTGCACGGCCATCGTGAACATGCCGTAGCAGATGCCCAGCACCGGCACACCGGCGTCCCACACCGCCTGCGGTGCGCGCAGGTCGTGTTCTTCGTAGGTGCTGGCGTGGCTGCCGGACAGCACGATGCCTTTGGGTGCGAAGGCACGGATGAAGGCATCGCTCACGTCGAACGGGTGGATCTCGCAGTACACGTGGGCTTCGCGGATACGCCGCGCAATCAGCTGCGTGACCTGGGAGCCGAAGTCGAGGATCAGGATCTTGTCGTGCTGCATGCGATGGCTCGTGTGGCGGGTTCAGACGCGGGTGGTGGGGGGCGCGACGGGAGCGGTTGTCGGAGTGGTCCCGGCGGCAGGGACGCCCGGACCGACGACAACAGCGCCGGGGTAGCGCCTGAAATGCACCAGCGCCAGCAGCAGCGCCAGGCCCTGCAGCGCGGCGCAGAAGAACATCGGCGCGCCGATGCGCCAGTCGCTGGCCGGCAGGTGCGACACGCTGGCCAACAGCGGCGCGGCCATCACCGGCGCCACCACCGCCATCAGGCTGCTGAGCGCGCTGATGCTGCCCATGGTCTGGCCCTGCTCGCTGCCGCTGGCGGCGTTGGACACCAGGCTGTGCATGGCTGCTGCGACGCTGCCGCCAAGCAGGCTGACGGCGATCACCACGTACATCATCCAGCCCTCGGTGGCCAGGCCGTAGCCGATGAATGCGACGGTCGACGAGATCAGGCCCAGCACTGCAAGCCGCTGCGGTGTCCAAATCTTCAGCAAGCGCCCCAGCAGCAAGCCCTGCACGAGGGCAGCCGCCAGCCCGACCGCAAACAGCGACCAACCGTTCTCGGTCGGCCCCCACTGAAACTTGAAGGTCGTGTACAGCACCCAGGTCGTGTACAGCGTGAACTGCGCCAGGCTGGTGCAAGCCAGCACACCCACCAGCAGGCCGACGCCTTTGAGCTGCGACAGCTGCTTCAACGACGACAGCGGGTTGGCGCTGGCCCAGCGCACGGGCCGGCGCCGATCGATAGGCAGGGATTCGGGCAGCACGAAGTAGCCGTAGGCCAGGTTCACCAGCGCCAGCACGCCGGCCACAAAAAACGGCAAGTGCAGATCGATGCCGCCCAGCAAGCCGCCGATCACCGGCCCCAGGATGAAGCCGATGCCGAACATCGCGCCCAACAAGCCAAACCGTTTGGCGCGTTGCTCTGGCGGCGTGATGTCGGCGACATAGGCGTTGGCCACCGCGGCGTTGGCCTGCATGGCGCCACCCACCAGGCGTGACGCGACCAACATCCAGGCCGTGGTGGCCAATGCGGTGGTGAAGAAGTTGATCGCCAGGCCGCAAAAGCCCAGCAGCAGCACGGGGCGGCGGCCATAACGGTCCGACAACGCGCCCAGGATCGGCGCGCCGATGAACGATGCGATGGCGAACGACGCGGCGATAACGCCGTACCAGTACGTTTGCTCAGCCGGGCTGCTGGTGAACTCACCCACCAGCGCCGGCAACACCGGCACGATGAGGCCGATTGCCAGCATGTCGATCAGCACCGTCAACAGGATGAAGCGCATGGCAGCCGGCTTGCCGCCCGCCGCCGCCAGCGTGGGGTCGGCGGCCGTCATTCCATGCGGTAGTTCGGCGCTTCCTTCGTGATCTGCACGTCGTGCACGTGGCTCTCACGGATGCCGGCGGTTGTGATCTCGACAAACTCGGCGCGCTCTTGCATGCTGGCAATGCTGTCGCAACCGCAGTAGTGCATGGCAGCACGCAGGCCACCGGCCATCTGGAAGACGATCTGCACCACCGAGCCTTTGTAGGGCACCTGGCCTTCGATGCCCTCGGGCACCAGTTTGGCGGTGCTCGCGTTATTGGCGGCGGCTTCATCGGTTTGCTGGAAGTAGCGGTCGGCGCTGCCCTTTTGCATCGCGCCCATGCTGCCCATGCCGCGGTAGCTCTTGTAGGTGCGGCCCTGGTACAGGATGGTCTCGCCCGGCGCTTCTTCGGTGCCGGCAAACAGGCTGCCCATCATCACGCTGCTGGCCCCGGCTGCAATGGCCTTGGCGATGTCGCCCGAGTAGCGAATGCCGCCATCGGCGATCAACGGCACGCCGCTGCCCTTGAGCGCCTGGGCCACGTTGACGATGGCCATGATCTGCGGCACACCGACACCGGCGACGATGCGCGTGGTGCAGATGCTGCCTGGGCCGATGCCGACCTTGACCGCGTCGGCGCCGGCCTCGGCCAGCGCCAGCGCAGCGCTGGCGGTGGCGATGTTGCCGCCGATCACATCGACCTCCGGGTAGTGCTTCTTGACCCAGCGCACGCGCTCCAGCACGCCGGCGCTGTGGCCGTGCGCGGTGTCCACCACCAGCACGTCGACGCCGGCTTTGACGAGCAGCTCAACGCGCTCTTCGGTGCCCTCGGCCACACCGACTGCGGCGCCGACGCGCAGCTTGCCTTGTGCATCACGTGCGGCGTTGGGGAAATCGGTTTGTTTGGTGATGTCCTTGACCGTCATCAGGCCGCGCAGCTCAAAGCTGTCGGACACCACCAGCACGCGCTCCAGCCGGTGCTGGTGCATCAGCGCCTTGCCTTCTTCGGGCGACGCACCTTCACGCACGTAGATCAGGCGCTCCCGCGGCGTCATGATCTCGCGCACCGGCGCATCCAGCCGGGTCTCGAAGCGCAGATCGCGGTTGGTAACGATGCCGACCACCGTCTTGGCCGCACCGGCCACCACCGGGAACCCCGACACACCGTGCTGCCGCGACAGCGCGATGACCTCGCGCACCGTGGCCTCGGCGCTGACCGTGATGGGGTCCCGCAGCAGACCCGATTCATAACGCTTGACCCGCGCTACCTCGGTGGCCTGCTGCCGCGGCGTGAGGTTCTTGTGCACGATGCCGATGCCGCCCTCCTGCGCCAGGGCAATCGCCAGGCGGGCTTCGGTCACGGTGTCCATTGCCGCTGATACCAACGGCAGGTTCAGCGTGATGCGGCGGGACAGCGGGGTGGCAAGGCTGGTGTCGCGTGGCAACACCGTGGAGAAGGCCGGCACCAACAACACATCGTCGAAGGTGAGCGCTTTGCCGAGTAGGCGCATGAAAAAAGCTCCGGACGCAAAAGCAAATTATATAGACGCTCTTTTCTCTGCCCGGCTGCGGCCATGATCAGCAGCCCTGCACAGCGGTCACCCCATGCCCTACGAACTGCACTATTGGCCCACGATCCAGGGCCGCGGCGAATTCGTGCGGCTGGCGCTGGAAGCCGCAGGTGCGCCCTACATCGACGTTGCACGGGGCGACGAACGCGCGGGCCGCGGCCTACCCGCGATGCTGGACGCGCTGGACGACGAGACCAACCCGCAGCAACCTTTTGCGCCGCCCTTCCTGAAAGACGGCAAGCTGTGGATTGGCCAGACTGCGGCCGTCCTGCATTACCTGGGGCCGACGCTGAAGCTGGTGGGTCGCAGTGAAAAGGACCGCGTCTGGACGCAGCAAATTCAGCTGACCATCGCCGACCTGGTGACCGAGGTTCACGACACGCACCACCCGGTCGACACCGACCTGCATTACGAAGACCAGTTGCCCGAAGCGCTGCGCTGCGCCTCGGCGCTTTGCCGCGATCGCATCCCGAAGTACCTGCAGTGGTTCGAGCGCATCGTGGCCAACAATCCCGCCGGCCCGCGGCACCTGGTGGCCGGCAAGTTGAGCTACGCCGACCTGTCGCTGTTTCAGCTGGTCGAAGGCCTGCGCTACGCCTTCCCCACCGCCACTGCGCAGGCGCTGGCCGAAGCACCCCGCGTAGTCGATCTGCACGACCGCGTGGCCGCCCTGCCGCGCGTGGCCGCGTACCTGGTGAGCGCCCGGCGGCTGCCGTTCAGCGAAGAAGGCATCTTCAGGCGCTACCCGGAGCTGGACTTGGCGTAGCGGCTGGCCTGCTCTAGCGGCGCCGCCTACGCAGGTGGCGCCGGCTTGCCAAGTCGCAGGTCAACAGCAGCGCCCGGTGGTACTGCGCCGCCTGGTGGCCGGCAGCCCCTTGCGATCAGCGGCGTCTTGCAACAGCCAGCCCCAAGAGAGACGCAAAACACAACGCCAGCGTCCCGGGCTCCGGCACAGCCGTGGTGCCTGCCGAGCACGCCGTGCTCGACGTGCTCAAGCAGGCCACATTGCCGTACGCGCTGCTGGTGAGGCTGCCAACTCTGAATTCGGCGGCGTTGAACTCGCTCAGCGCAAAGCGCGTCGGCAACGCACTCAGCCTGGCTCCGAGCGGACTGTCGGCATCGCTTTGGGAATCGACCAGTGTCAAGCCCATGCGATCGAAGATCGACAAGCCCAAGTCGAATTCAGCGAAGCCGCTGACGCCGAAATTGTCCCCAACAAAGTTGCCGTTCAGCGCAGTACCGATCAACAGCCCCCAGGCTTGACGGAGCGTGCCCACGCCAGCTGTGCTGCCGGAGCCAAGCGCCGTCGACACGGCCATCGCGCCAGCCCCGAGGCGATAGTCCGAGAAATTGCCACCGGTGGAGTCGGGCGCACGCGCCGCGTCGTAGCTCAGCGATCCGCTGAACGCCTGGCCATCGAGCACGGCAGCTTGCGCACCAAACACGGCACTGAATGTGCCGGTGAAATACACGGTCACCGGCGCAGCCTGGGCTACGCCGGCAAGCGACACCAGCGCAGCGGTGGCTGCCGCTCTCAAGCCGCCATTGAGGCGGCTGGGGATGCACTTCTTCAAATACTTCATTGCTGTCGCTCCTTCGGTTGTCGTCAGGTCGGCCGGTACGGGTGCAGTACCGCTCTGTCCGGGGCACCGGGCAGGATCGAGGGACTGCCCTGCGATGTCCTGCAACGTCGCCGCTAAACCCGGTACCGCGATCCTAGAAACACCGGCGTTAGCGAACCGTTAACGCATCGGGTGGTTGCACTGCCATCAACGCGGCCGGCCGTGTTCGCTGCCGCATACGACGGCTTCGAAATCCTGTTCGTTGTGGCGCTGACTAACAAAGCAGAGCGAGCGACAGCAACTGCGAAGCCTGCTTGGGGTCATCCGCATCGGTCGTCATGAGCAGCCGGTGCTGGCCATCGAGCGCAATGCCTTCGACCTTCGGCGCGCCGGCAATCGGCTCCGTGCGCAGCAGCCGCCCATTGCCATCGACCCAACCGATGACGGAGCCGGCGCAGGCGCCGTCGCGGAAGCTGTCGCTGGTGTCTTCGGCCACCGCGCTGAAAATCCAACCGCCACCCGGCAGTGCTGCACCATCGGTAAAGCCCAGCGGCGCGCCGCCCGTCGCACCGAGTGCGAATCGCAGCGTCTGGTGTGCAGCAGGCGGGGCGTCGCGGCGGCCGGCCACCCAGTCCTGCAACTCGGCCAGCGCATAGACGATGCAGGCGTTTGTTGCGTCGCCTTTGTTGCCACGCTGCAGCAGATGAAAACCCGCGCCGCAGACGAATGCGCCTTCGATGTTCAAGTCAGCAAACTCACGGTGCAGGGGTTGGTACAGAGCAGCCAGATCCACCACCTGACTGTCGCCAGCAGGCAGGCCGCGGCTGTCCAGACTGACCAGGCAGGCGCGCTCGCGGTTGGGCCTGGAGCCCGAGCCCAGCGCCAGCAGCGCACCGTGGGGATGTGCGGCGTCTGGCGGCAGCAGCGCCAAGGTTTCCAGATCGGGCTTGTACTGCTTGCGATCGGCCTTGCGGTGCGGCAAGTCGCCAGGAAAGATGCGGTGCAGCTGCACCGGATCGGCATGGCCCGTCGCACTTGCGAAGCGGCCCAGGTGGTGCTCGTCGTCAGCGACGGTGTAGAGCCATGGACCGACTGCGGCCAGGCCGCTGGCGGCGCTCAGGTGCGGCTGCGCGCGAGGGTGGGCTGCCGGCTCGACCAGCAGTGTGCGGAGATGAACGGGGGTCTGCATAGGAGGGGGTGAAGAACGATGCCGATTCAAGAATTCTGCTTCGACCGATCTCAGCGCTCTTGCCATCGCCTTGGGCGCCGGACCGTTTTCACGCCCTGTGACATCCAGCGTGTCTTGCAGCGGGCGCAACCTCTAAACTCGTGACATGACCAAGGCTCTGCCCGTGACGCTTTCCCTGCTGTTGGCTGCTGTTTTGCTGTCCACCTTGCCGACCACCGCCGATGCGCAATGGCGCTGGCGCGACAAGACCGGCCAGATCAACGCCAGCGACCGCCCGCCGCCGCGCGACGAGCCCGACAAGGACATCCTGAGCCGCCCTGCCTCCGTCGACGCGCGGCGCACCGGGGCCGCGGGGGGGGGCGGCCCCCCCCCCCCGGGCCCCCCCGGGGTATCCGCGGGCCCCCCGGGGGGAGCCCGGGGCTTATTAAACAAAACCG
>JAJAZC010000178.1 GCA_026785885.1 Rubrivivax sp. | reverse complement strand
CGTGCTGGGTTGCGCTCACGGGCCTCGAGGTACAGCGCGTGTCGAGCCGCCAGGATGGCGTGATCCGCGCCGCAATGACGCTGGCCAGGGGTGACGTAGCGGATGCCGCTGTGTCGGTGCTCATCGTTGTACCAGCGCACGAATTCAGCTGCCCAGGTGCGGGTGGCGTCGAGGTCGGCGAAGCCCTTGGCGGGGAACTCGGGGCGGTACTTGGCGGTGCGGAACAACGACTCCGCGTAGGCGTTGTCATCGCTCACGCGGGGCCGCGAGTACGACGGCTTGACGCCCAGCCAGTACAGCATCGCCAGCACCGTGGTGGCCTTCAGCGTGGCGCCGTTGTCGCCGTGCAGCACGGGCTTGGTCGTCATGGTGGCGATGCCCTCGGCCAGCGCCGTGCGGCGCACCAGGTGAGCAGCATGCACCGAGTCGTCCGTGGCGTGCACTTCCCAACCGACGATCTTGCGGCTGTACAGGTCCAGGATCAGGTACAGGTGGAACCACACGCCGACCACCGTGGCGGGCAGGTAGGTCATGTCCCAGCACCACACCTGCGTTGGCGCGCTGGCGATGTGCGTCGTGGGCGGACGCACGGCGCGTGGCTTCTTGGCACGACCGCGGTGAGCGGCCTGCCCCTCATCTCGCAGCACGCGGCTGAAGGTGGATTCGCTGGCCAGATACACGCCGCCATCGGCCAGCATGGGCACGATGCGCGCCGGTGGCACGGCAGCGAAGCGCGGCTCGTTGGCCACGCGCACGAGCTCAGCGCGCTCGGCTGGGCTCAAGGCATGGCAGGGCACCGGGCGTATGGCCAGCGGCCTGCCATCGCCCGCTGCCAAGCCTTCGTTGGCCTTCCAGCGCTGCAGGGTGCGCACGTCGATGCCGGCAAGCTCGCAGGCCAGATGCAGCCGCGCGCCAGCGGCATGCGCAACGCCGATGTCTCGGGACAGGGACTGGCGATCCTCGAGGCCGATCATTCGTCCTCTCCCTTGTTGAAGATCGCCTGCACTTTTTTTGACAGCACCAAGAGCGCCGCCGTCTCGGCCAGCGCGCGGTCTTTGCGCAGCAACTCGCGCTCGAGTTCCTTGATGCGCTTGCGATCCTGTCGTGTGGCCTGCGGGCTGGCTCGCAGTTCCTCGGGCGCGGCCAGCGCGGTCGTGGCATTCGCACGCCACTTGGCCAGCTCCTCGGGATAGACGCCGTGCGAGCGACACCAAGCGCTCTTGTCGGCCTCGTTCATCGCCGCCGTGGTGACCACCGCCTCAAGCCGGCTGCTCGCGCCAACGCGCCAAGGTGTCCGTTCCAACTCCAACCTCCCGCGCAACCACGTCCATCGCTGCGCTCTCCGGCGGCAACAACCGCGCCACCACCCTGTCTTTGAATGTCTGTCCGTATCGAGCCAAGTCCGTCCTTCATCGCCGCCCCTGGGTTGGTCTATGAAGGCGACAACTATTCTGACGCGGGGGGGGGTCACTCCAGTGAGCAACGCGAACGAAGCGAGTTGGCCGCGGGCCGCATGCACGAGCAGCACAGGGCGGTCGTAGCGCAGCGAAGACCGCCACTGAGAAGTGCCACGGCCTGCCCGAACCCGCCTTTGCGTGCGCCACGCCTACACACGTTTAGCGCGGCGCCCAAACCGCCGCTGCCCGCAGGACGTCCTCTTGCACCCGGCACTCAAAGCAACTGACGTGCTGCGCAGAAAAAGCCGACCAGCGTCAATCCGCCCCGTGCGGCACCACCGCCGCATCGGCCGGCGTCGTGATCTCACCCGGCACCGATTTGCGCGCAAAGAGTGTGTAGATCGTCGGCACAACGAAGATGGTCAGCAGCGTGCCCAGGCTCATGCCGCCGACGATGACCCAGCCGATCTGCTGGCGGCTTTCAGCTCCAGCGCCAGTGGCCAGTGCCAGCGGCAGCGCACCCAGCACCATCGCGCCGGTGGTCATGAGAATTGGCCGCAGGCGCAGGCTGGCTGACTGCATCACCGCGTCACGCACGTCAACGCCCTGCTTGCGCAGCTGGTTGGCAAACTCGACGATCAAGATGCCGTGTTTGCTGATCAAACCCACCAGCGTGATAAGGCCGATCTGCGAAAACACGTTGAGCGTGCCGCCGGCCAGCCGCAGCGCCAGCAACGCGCCCACCAGCGACAGCGGCACGGCCAGCAGGATCACGAAAGGGTCGATAAAACTTTCGAACTGCGCTGCCAACACCAAGAAGATAAACAACAGCGCCAGCACGAACACCAGACCCATAGCGCCGGAAGACGCCTTGTACTCGCGGCTGACGCCATTGAGTTCTGTGGCGTAGCCCTCGGGCAGCACGCGGGCAGCAGCTCCATCCATGAACTTGAGCGCCTCGCCCAGCGAATAGCCGGGCGCCAGGTTGGCCGTGATCGACACCGAGCGGCGCTGGTTGAAGTGGTTCAGCTCGCGCGGGCTCACGGCCTCGCGCACCTTGACCAGCGACGACAGCGGCACCATCACGTCGTTGCGCCCACGCACGAAGAGTTTCTCGATGTCCTCGGGTGTCGATCGGCCACGGCCTTCGGTCTGCACGATGACGTCGTACTGCTCAGCGTCGCGCTTGTAGCGGGTGACGGTGCGGCCGCCAAGCATGCTTTCCACGGTGCGCGCCACCGCGTCGACCGAGACGCCGATGGCGGCCGCGCGCGCGCGGTCGACGTCGATGAAAATCTCGGGCTTGTTCAGCTGCAGGTCACTGTCCGGTTGCACGATGCCGGGGTTCTTCTGCATCTCACCGATCAGTGCCTGCGTTGCGCGTGCCATGTTCTGGTAACTGTCACTGCTGACGACGACGAAGTTGATTGCGCGTTCACGGAAGCCCTGGCCCAGGCTGGGTGGCGTCACCGGAAACACGCCGACACCCGGCAGCGCACTGAGCTGCGGCTGCAGGCGCTGCGCTAGCTGCGCGGTGGTGACGTCGCGCTCGGCCCAGTCCACCGTACGCAGCACCCCGAAAGCACTGGATACCTGGCCGCCGCCGATGAACATGAAGCGGCGATCGAACTCGCTGTATTGCGCGGTGATGGCCTCGATGGCGTCGAGGTAGCGCGCGGTGTACTCCAGCGTTGCACCGTCGGGCGCGCGGATCGGCATCGCAATCACGCCGCGGTCTTCCAGCGGTGACAGCTCGCTCTTGGCATTGAGATACAGCCACGTCGTCGCAGCGCCCGACGCGACCATCACCACCAGCACCACCCAGCGGTGCAGCAGCGTCCAGCCCAGAACGCGCGCATAGCCGCCCGTGGTGGCGGTCAGCACGCGCTCCATGGTGCGGTCGAACCAGGTGGGTTTCTGGGCGTGGCGCAGCAGCTTGCTGCACATCATCGGCGTTAGCGTCAAAGCGACGAAGCCGGACACCAACACCGCGCCGGCCAGCGTCAAAGCAAATTCGCCGAAGAGGCGCCCGGTGCGGCCGGGCGTAAAGGCCAGCGGCGCAAACACCGCAGCCAGCGTCAGCGTCATGGCCACGACCGCAAAGCTGATTTCGTGCACGCCCTTGATCGCGGCCTGGAAGGGCGGCAGGCCCTTTTCGATGTGGCGGAAGATGTTTTCCAGCACCACGATGGCGTCGTCGACAACCAGGCCGATGGCCAGCACCAGCGCCAGCAGCGTTAGCGTGTTGACGGTAAAGCCGGCCAGCGCAATCAGCGCAAACGAGCCGATCAGGCTGACCGGAATCGTCACCAGCGGGATGATCGAAGCCCGCAGCGTGCGCAGGAAGACAAAGACCACCAGCGCCACCAGCACCACGGCTTCGACCACGGTGCGGTACACGGCCTTGATCGAGCGGTCGATGAACACCGAGTTGTCGTTGGCCTGCACCACCGTGACCGAAGGCGGCAGGTCGCGCTGGATCTGCGGCATCAAAGCACGCACGCCGTCGGCCACGTCCAGCGGGTTGGCCGTGGCGTTGCGGATGATGCCGGTGCTGATCGACGGCACGCCGTTCAAGCGCACACGCGAGCGTTCGCTGGCGGCTGCTTCTTCCACCCGGGCCACGTCGCGCAGGCGCACGGTGTAGCCGCCCACGGTCTTGAGCGCAATGTCGTTGAACTGCGCCACGGTGTTCAGATCGGTGCGCGCGGTCACGCTGAACTCGCGCGTTCGGCTTTCGATGCGGCCGGCCGGCACCTCCAGGTTCTGCCGCCGCAGCGCGTCCTCGACGTCCTGCACCGTCAGGCGGTAGCCGGCCAGCTTGTCGGGGTCGACCCAGATGCGCATGGCATACCGGCGGTCGCCGCCGACCTGCACGTCAGCCACGCCCACCACGGTCTGCAGCCGCGGCTTGACGACGCGGTTGATCAGCTCCGTGAGCTCCAGCGTGCCCATCGTCTCGCTGGTGTAGGCCAGCCACAGGGTCGGTGTGGCGTCGGCTTCGACCTTGCTGATGACGGGTTCGTCGGCGGCATCGGGCAGGCGGCCGCGCACGCGTGCCACGCGGTCGCGCACCTCGGCAGCAGCGGTGTCGGGGTCCTTCGTGAGCTTGAAGCGCACGGTGATCTGGCTCTGCTCGGTGCGTGAAACCGAGGTCATGATGTCGACACCGTCGATGCCGGCAATCGAGTCTTCCAGTGGCTTGGTGACTTGCGACTCGATGACCTCCGACGAAGCGCCGAGCAGCCGCGTGGACACGTTGACCAGCGGCTCGTCGATGCGCGGGTACTCGCGCAAGCTCAGCTGCTTGAACGACACCAGGCCGATGAGCACCAGCAGCAGCGACATCACGCAGGCCAGCACCGGGCGGCGGATCGAGATTTCCGAGATGCGCATTGCGGGCAGTCGGCGTCAGGGCTGCGTCGTGGCGCGCGCACTGGCAACAGCCGGTGCGGCGCTGCTGCGCACAGCAGAAGCCGGGCCGCTGGCCGCGCCTGCCGGGCGGGCCTGCCCAGGCGGCCCGTTCGGTGGTGCGTTTGCCGGCGCGCCCGGCCGCGCCCGCTAGCCGAAGCGCAGTAGCTGGGCATCACCCCGCAACAGGCGCGCGG
>JAJAZC010000177.1 GCA_026785885.1 Rubrivivax sp. | reverse complement strand
GGCTGCTATCGCGCCCAGCGCCGCCAGCTGCGGGCGGCGCTGCAGCCGGCTGGTGGCGGCTTGTTGTTTGCACGGGTTTTGCTTGGGCCGTGATTTTAGAAAGACGACGGTGCCGCGACGCTGGCTTCATGCCGGTGCGCCATAACCAAGCAACTTCTTTGTCGTTCCTTGTGCGCACGGCACTTTCTACAGTCGCGCTATGTACCGCTATACCGAAACCGACCGCCAATTCGTGCGCGCCCGCGCCGTGCAGTACCGCGATCAGTTGCAGCGCCATCTGGCCGGCGACCTGCCCGACGACGAGTTCCGACCGTTGCGGCTGCAAAACGGCTGGTATGTGCAGCGCCACGCACCGATGCTGCGGGTGGCGGTGCCGTATGGAGAACTCAGCAGCCGCCAGCTGCGGCAGCTGGCGCGCATCGCCCGCGAATACGACCTGCAACCAGGCGGCGCACCCAACACAGCTGACGCAACACGCGGTGGCTTCGGCCACTTCACGACGCGCCAGAACCTGCAGTTCAACTGGATCGCGCTGCCACGCAGCGCCGAGGTGATGGACCTGTTGGCCGAGGTCGACATGCACGGCATCCAAACCAGCGGCAACTGCATCCGCAACATCACCACCGACGCGCTGGCCGGCATCGCGCCCGATGAGGTGGTGGACCCGCGGCCTTACTGCGAACTGCTGCGGCAGTGGAGCACGCTGCACCCGGAGTTCGCCTTCTTGCCGCGCAAATTCAAGATCGCCGTGACGGGCGCACTGGAAGACCGTGCAGCCACCGATTGGCACGACATCGGCCTGACGCTGCGCAAGGACGCAGCCGGTGCGGTGGGCTTTCGCGTCGCAGTCGGCGGCGGCATGGGCCGTACGCCGGTCATCGCAAGCGAGTTCCGCGCCTTCGTGCCGTGGCAGCAGATCCTGACCTACATCGAAGCCGTGGTGCGGGGCTACAACCTCTATGGCCGGCGCGACAACTTGTACAAGGCGCGCATCAAAATTCTCGTCAAGGCCGAAGGCCAGCGCTTCATCGACACCGTCGAAGCCGAGTTCGCCGCACTGCTGGCCGACCCGGCAACACCGCTGATTCCGCAAAGCGAATTCGACCGCGTGGCCGCCAGCTTTGCGCTGCCGCCAGCACTGCACAGCGTGCATGAGCCGGCCGATGAAGCGCCGCCACTGCCGGCCTACGCACGCTGGCTGCAGCGCAACGTGCAAGGCCACCGCGTGCCCGGTTATCGCGCCGTGACCTTGAGCCTCAAGCGCGCCGGCCTGCCGCCCGGCGACGTGACGGCCGACCAGATGGACGGCGCCGCCGCGCTCGCAGACCGCTTCAGCCTCGGTGAGTTGCGTGTCACGCACGACCAAAACCTCCTGCTGCCCTGGGTGCGTGCCGACAAATTGCTTGCGCTGTGGGTCGCCGCGCGCGACGGTGGTTTTGCCACGCCCAACATCGGCCTGTTGACCGACATGATCGCCTGCCCTGGCGGTGATCTGTGCGCGCTGGCCAACGCGCGCAGCATCCCGATTGCCGCTGCCATCACCGAGCGCTTCGACGATCTGGACGAGCTGCACGACATCGGCGACATCGACCTGCACATCAGCGGTTGCATCAACAGCTGCGGCCACCATCACAGCGGCCACATCGGCATCCTCGGCGTCGACAAGGACGGCAGCGAGTGGTACCAGATCACTGTGGCCGGTGCCGACGGCAGCCGGCTTAGCGGTGCGGCTGCGCCGGGCAAAGTCATCGGCCCGTCCTTTGCGGCCGACGAGGTTCCCGATGTCATCGAAGCCGTGATCGGCACCTATCTGCAGGCACGCGTATCGGGTGAGCACTTCATCGACACCGCACGGCGGCTCGGGCCGCTGCCTTTCCGTCACGCCGCCGATGCAGTGCGCCGCATGACTGCGACAGCGGCGGCGCAGTGATGGCGGTCCCCATGCAGTTCATCCCCGCTGACCAAGACGCGCATGCCGACGCCCTGGTGCTGGCTAATTCTGACGATGTGCTGTCCCGCGCTGAAGACATTGCGCGCCACCGCGCTGTGGCGCTGCAGTTTCCCAAGTGGACCGATGGCCGCGCCTATTCGCAAGCCGTGCTGCTGCGCGGCCGGCTGCGCTACGCCGGTGACATCCGCGCCACCGGGCAGGTGCTGGCCGACATGCTGCCGCTGTTGCGGCGCTGCGGCTTCAACGCCGTGCAACTGCGCGCTGACCAAAAACTCGAAGCCGCGCAACGTGCACTCGGCTACTTCGGCAACCACAATCAAACGGTGCCGGCCGAACGGGTGGAGCCCAAGCCATGAGCCCGCCGGGTGGTCCCACGGCTGGCGCCGTCAGGCTGTACGCACGCGCCACTGAATGCTTCGATCAACGGGTCGCGCTGGCTGTGCTGCGGCTGCAGCAGGCTTCTGCTGTGCACCCGGGCCGCATCGTGCTCGCCACCAGCCTGGGCGCCGAGGACATGGTGCTGACCGACCTGATCGCCCGCCACCGCATCCCCGTGGCGCTGGCCACGCTGGACACCGGCCAGCTGCACGCCCAAACGCTGGCACTGCTGCCGGCCATCGAAGCGCGCTATGGCTTGAAGGTTGAGCGCTGGCAACCGCAGCCTGAACAAACCATTCCTTTCGTGCGCAGCCACGGCGAGCTGGCCATGCGCCGCAGCGTGGCGCTGCGCAAGGCCTGCTGCGCAATGCGCAAGCTGGAGCCGCTGTCGCGCCTGCTGGCTGGGCGCAGCGCCTGGATCACCGGGCTGCGGCGTGAGCAAAGCGACGCGCGCGCTGAGGTGCCGTACGAGACGGCCGACGAGGCCGGCCGCACCAAGTACAGCCCGCTGGTTGATTGGAGCCAGCACGACGTTTGGCAGCACATCGCGCTGAACGACGTGCCCTACAACGTCCTGCACGACCACTTCTTCCCGAGCATCGGCTGCCAGCCGTGCACGCGCGCCGTGGCCCTGGGCGAAAACATTCGCGCCGGGCGCTGGTGGTGGGAAAACGAGGACGCCAAAGAGTGCGGGCTGCACATGGCAACGTCGGCCATGTCATCGATCGGCCCTGCTGAGGAAAACCGCGCATGAACGCACCCATTGCCATCGACCAACTGCTGCCCGGGCTGGACCACCAGCACCTGGAGGCGCTGGAAGAAGAGGCCATCTTCATCCTGCGCGAAGTGGCCGCCGCCTTCGAGCGCCCGGCCTTGCTCTTCAGTGGCGGCAAGGACTCGTGTGTAGTGCTGCGGCTGGCCGAAAAAGCCTTCAAGACGCATGTCACCGGGCAGGACTTTGCCGGCCGACTGCCATTCCCGCTGCTGCATGTGGACACCGGGCACAACTTTCCCGACGTCATCACGTTTCGCGATCAGCGCGTGGCCCAGATGGGTGAGCGCCTGTTGATCGGCAGCGGCGAAGATTCGATCCGCCGCGGCACCGTGCGCCTGGCCGATGCGCTGGAATCGCGCAACGGCCACCAGACGGTGGCGCTGCTGGAAGCCATCGAAGAGCACCGCTTCGACTGCCTGATAGGCGGTGCGCGGCGCGACGAAGAAAAAGCCCGCGCCAAGGAGCGCATCTTCAGCCACCGCGACAGCTTCGGCCAGTGGCAGCCCAAGCAACAGCGGCCCGAGTTGTGGACGCTGTTCAACACCCGCATCCGCCCCGGTGAACACTTTCGTGCTTTCCCGATCAGCAACTGGACCGAGCTGGACGTGTGGCTGTACCTGGCACGCGAGCGCATCCCGCTGCCCCGGCTGTACTACAGCCACCCGCGGGAGGTCGTGCGCAGAAAAGGCCTGCTGGTGCCGGTGACGCCGGTGACGCCACCGCAGCCCGGTGACGTGGTGCAGACGCTGGCGGTGCGCTTTCGCACCGTCGGTGACATGACCTGCACCTGCCCGGTCGAGAGCCATGCCGCCAGTGCGGCCGACATCGTGGCCGAGACGTTGACCGTCACCGTCAGCGAGCGCGGCGCCACGCGCATGGATGACCGCACCTCCGATTCAGCAATGGAACGGCGCAAGAAAGAAGGCTACTTTTGATGTCGCCCGCAGTGCACAAAACCGCTCACGTTCCCGCGCGCCGCGTGTTGCGCTTTTTGACTGCCGGCAGCGTGGACGATGGCAAAAGCACGTTGATCGGCCGTCTGCTGCTGGACAGCCGCGCGATTTTGGCCGACCAGTTGGACCACCTGCACGCCAAAGCCGAGGCGGCCGGTGAGCCCATCGACCTGAGCTTGCTGACCGATGGCTTGGAAGCCGAGCGCGAACAGGGCATCACTATCGATGTCGCCTACCGCTACTTCACGACGCCACGGCGCAAATTCATCATCGCCGACGCTCCGGGCCACGAGCAGTACACCCGCAACATGGTCACCGCCGCGGCCGGCAGCGATGCTGCGGTCGTCCTGGTGGACATCACCAAACTCGAGCTCGATGACCCCGCGCGGCTGCAGCGGATGCAGCGGGAGCCGTCCGTCGATCGGTGCATCGACCTTCTGCCCCAAACCCGCCGCCATGCGCTGTTGGCGCAGCTGCTCCGCGTGCCGAGCATCGTCTTCGCAGTTAACAAGCTGGACGCTGTGGCTGACCCCGGCGCCGCGTTTGCAGCCGTCTCCCAAGCACTGCAGCGCTTCGCCGATCAAGCGCAGATCGCGCATGCCGGCATCGTGCCGGTGTCGGCTCTGCGCGGGGACAACGTGACGCAGCCGATGGGCGCAGCCTGGTACACCGGCCCAACACTGCTGCAGCTGCTGGAAGGCCTGCCCACGGCGCAGGAAGCGGCCGTTGGCAGCTTTAGTTTGCCGGTGCAGTACGTCGCACGTGAAGGTGATGGCACCGGCGTGCAGCCGCGCGTGCTGTGGGGCCGCATTGCGCAGGGGCAGGTGCAGGTGGGCGACGCCGTTCAGGTGTTCCCGAGTGGCGAGCAGGCCACCGTCACTGCGCTGCGACGTGCCGGCAGCAGCGCCGTACTGGGGCAAGCCGGGCAGTCGATTGGCGTCGTGCTGGACCGGCCGCTCGATGTCTCGCGCGGGGACTGGCTGGCCGCGCCGGGCAGCCTGCACAGCACGCAGCGCTTCGCGGCGACGCTGGCGTGGCTGGACACCGAAGCCGCAACGCCGGGCCGCAGGTACTGGCTGCGCCACGGCAACCGCTGGGTGCAAGCGCGGCTGTGCAGCGTCGAACACCGGCTGGACATCCACACGCTGGCCCCGTTGCCCGCCGAGCAGCTGGAGATCAACGACATCGGTGAGGTCGTGTTCGAGCTGCAACAGCCGCTGCCGTTGTCGACCTTTGCCGACAACCGCGTGGGCGGCGCGTTGATCGTCGTCGACCCGGCCAGCCACCGCACCAGCGGCGCGCTGCTGGTGCGCGGCAACCTGGGGGGCTAGAGATGAGCGGACGCGTGATCTTCATCGGCGCCGGGCCGGGTGCAGCCGACCTCATCACGCTGCGCGGCGCGCGCTGGCTGGCGCAGGCCGACGTGGTGCTGTCCGATGCACTGGTCGACCCGGCGCTGCGCGAGCTGGCACCGCGCGCGCTGGGTCGACGTCGGCAAACGCGGCTTCTGCAACGGCACCGGCCAGGCCACGATCGACGCACTGCTCGTGCGCCTGGCGCGCGAGCATGGCGTGGTTGTGCGCTTGAAAGGCGGCGACCCGAGCGTGTTCGGCCGGCTAGAAGAAGAACTGCTAGCGCTGGCTGGTGCCGGGATCGACAGCGAGGTGGTTCCCGGCGTCACTGCCGCCCTGGCTGCAGCTGCAGCGACCCAGCCCCCGTTGACGCGGCGCGGCAGTGGCCGCAGCGTCAGCCTGACGACGGCGATGACGCAGGAAGGTCGGCTGCGTGCCGGCCGCCATGCCGATACCGAGGTCTTCTACAT
>JAJAZC010000176.1 GCA_026785885.1 Rubrivivax sp. | reverse complement strand
GCCGCGCGCCGCCACGCAACCGACGCTGGCGCTGGCGGTCGTCGGCGCACACCTGTCGGGCCTGCCGCTCAACGGCCAGCTGCTGGAGCGCGGCGCCACGCTGCGCGAGGCCACGCTTACCGCGCCTATCTATTGCCTGTATGCCCTGCCCGGCAGCACGCCGCCCAAGCCGGGGCTGCTGCGCGTGGCCGCGGGCGGCCATGCGGTGGCGGTGGAAATATGGGATCTGCCGCTCGATCAAGTCGGCTCGCTGCTGGCGTTGATTCCGCAGCCGCTGGGCCTGGGCACGCTGACGCTGGCCGATGGCCGCCAGGTGCACGGCTTTCTGTGCGAAGCCGCAGCGCTGGCCGGTGCGCTGGACATCAGCGCCTTTGGCGGCTGGCGCAATTTTCTCGCTGCGGCTTGAGCGACCTAAGCAGCAACGGCTTCACCCACACACCAGGAGCTTCATCACCATGGACCGCCGTCACTTCATCTCCAGCACCGCTGCCGGCACGCTGGCCGCAACGGGCCTGCAAGGCGCTGCACAGGCCCAAAGCGCCAGGCCGAAGGACGTGCTGATCGTCGCCAACGAGTTCGGCCCCAACTCGCTGGACATCCAGACCATCGGCGCCAACCGGCCGAGTTACGGCGTGAGCTGGCTGGTCTACGACCGGCTGATGACCTACGGCAAGAAGACGCTGACCGATGGCCGCGCGATGTACGACCGCAACAAGCTGGAGCCAGAGTTGGCCGAGAGCTGGGCCATCGCACCCAACGGCGAGTCTGTGACCTTCAAGCTGCGCAAGAACGCCCGCTTCCACGACGGCACACCGGTCACCGCGCGCGACGTGAAGTGGAGCTTCGACCGTGCCGTCAGCGCCGGCGGCTTTGCGACCTTCCAGATGGGCGCGGGCTCGCTGGAAAAAACCGAGCAGTTCCAGGTGGTCGACGAGCACACCTTCCGCATCCAGTTTCTGCGCAAGGACAAGCTGACGATGAACAACATCGCAGTGCCGGTGCCCTGTGTCTACAACAGCGAGCTGGTGAAGAAGAACGCGACGCCGCAAGACCCCTGGGGCCTGGCCTGGACGCGCAACAACACCGCCGGCGGCGGTGCCTACAAGGTCGAGGCTTTCCGCCCCGGGCAGGAAATCGTCTACGTGCGCAATGACGATTGGAAATGCGGCCCGCTGCCCAAATTGCGGCGCATCGTGCAGCGCGAAGTGCCCAACGCCGGCAACCGCCGCGCGCTCCTGGTCAAGGGCGACATCGACATGACCTACGACATGCCGCCCAAGGACTTCTCAGAACTGGCCAACGACGGCGGCACCGTCAAGGTGGCCAGCATGGCGATCGAAAACGCAATGCTGTACCTGGGCATGAACGTCACCAAGCCCCCCTTCGACAACCCCAAGGTGCGTCAGGCGGTGGCCTTTGCGCTGCCCTACGACAAGCTCGGCGACAACGCGCTGTACGGCCGCGGCAGCAAGCTCTACGGCGGCAGCGGGCCGGTCAAGAGCGTTGCCTGGCCACAACCCACCGCCTACCGCACGGACATCAACAAGGCCAAGGCGCTGATGGCCGAGGCCGGCTTGGCCGGCGGCTTCGAGACGACGTTGAGCATCGACCTCGGCGGCGCCACGGTCGGTGAGCCGATGGCCATCCTGATTCAGGAATCGCTGGCGCAGATCGGCATCAAGACGCAGATCAACAAGATTCCCGGCGCCACCTGGCGCGCCGCGTTGCTGAAGAAGGACATGCCGATGATCGTCAACCGCTTCGGCGGCTGGCTGGACTTCCCGGAGTACTTCTTCTACTGGTGCTATCACGGCCAGAACGCGGTGTTCAACACCATGGGCTACCAGAACCCCAAGCTCGACCGCATCATCACCAACGCGCGCTTTGCCGAGAGCAAGCTGATCTACGACGCCAGCGTGCGCGAGATGATCCAGATCGTGTACGACGAGGTGCCGCGTGTGCCCTTGTTCCAGCCCAACCAGGACGTCGCGATGGGCAAGGACGTGATGGGCTACATGTACTGGTTCCATCTGCAGCCGGACTACCGCAACCTCTTCAAAGCCTGAGGTTGGGGTCATGGACTTCGAGGCTTATGTCGATGCACAAGCGGCCTTGCTCGGGCTGCCGATTGCGTCCGAGCACCGGCCCGGCGTGCTGCGCTATCTGCAGCTGGTGGCCGGCCTTTCGCCGCGGGTGATGGACTTTGCGTTGGCGCCGGCCGATGAGTCGGGCAGCGTCTTCGTGCCGGTGTCGCCGCCCGGGTTGCCGCTCGTGTCGCCGCCCGGGTTGCTACCCGTGTCGCCGCCCGTGTCGCCGCCCGTGTTGCCGCCCGTGTTGCCGCCGATCCTGTCGCCGCAGGCCCCAGCATGACCACGCCCACCGCTGCAGGCCCGGGTACGACGGCGCTCGTCGCCGTGCGAGCCGCGCTGTTGCGTATCGAACAGAGCGATGCGCAGATCAACGCCTTTACCGCAGTGCTCGCCGAGCGTGCGCTGGCACGCGCTGCGGCCGTGGATGCCAGCGATGCGGCGCTGCCGCTGCGCGGTGTGCCCTTCGCGGTCAAGAACCTGTTCGATCTGCAGGGCCTGACGACGCTGGCCGGCAGCCGGATCGAACGCGATAAGCCGCCCGCCACGCGCGATGCCGTGCTGGTGCGCCGGCTGGAGGCCGCCGGTGCGGTGTGTGTGGGCGCACTCAACATGGACGAGTACGCCTACGGCTTCACCACCGAGAACACGCACTTCGGCGCCACACGCAACCCGCACGACACCACGCGCATCAGCGGCGGCTCGTCGGGCGGCTCGGCCGCTGCGGTGGCAGCCGGGCAGGTGCCGCTGGCGCTGGGCTCGGACACCAACGGCAGCATCCGCGTGCCGGCTTCGCTGTGCGGCGTGTTCGGCCTCAAGCCCACCTACGGCCGGCTGCCGCGCACGGGCAGCTTCCCTTTCGTCGCAAGCCTCGATCACCTGGGGCCTTTTGCGCGCAGCGTGGCGGAGCTGGCGGCCGCCTATGACGCAATGCAGGGCCCGGACGCCGACGATCCGGCGCAGATCGCCCGGCCCTTGGAGCCCACAGCCGATCAGCTGCAACGCGGCGCGCAGGGCCTGCGCATCGCGGTACTGGGCGGCTGGTTCCGGCAGATGGCGGGTCCGGCCGCCACCGCCGCGGTCGACCGCGTGGCCGCCGCACTCGGTGCGCTGCAGACCGTGGCGTGGCCCGAGGTCGACCGCGCGCGCACCGCGGCTTTCATGATCACCAATGCCGAAGGTGCTGCGTTGCATCTGCTCGATCTGACGACGCGGGCCGCTGACTTCGACCCCCACACGCGCGACCGCTTCATTGCCGGCGCGCTGCTGCCGGCCGCCTGGCTCGTGCAGGCGCAGCGCGTGCGGCACTGGTTTGCGCGCCAGGTGGCGGCTTCGTTTGCCGATGTCGATGTGCTGCTGGCGCCGGCCACGCCGTGCACCGCGCCCACCATCGGCACCGACTGGCTGCAGATCAACGGCCAGCGCCTACCCGCACGCGCCAGCCTGGGCCTGCTGACGCAACCGGTGTCGTGCATCGGGCTGCCGGTGTGCACGGTGCCGGTGTGGGGCATGGACAGCACGGCGCCGCACCTGCGGCACTTGCCAATAGGCGTGCAGATCATCGCCGCGCCGTGGCGCGAGGACCTGTGCTTGCGCGTGGCACATGCGCTGCAAGCCGCAGGCGTGGTCAGCGCACCCATCGCCCCCGCCCCGCTCGCCGCCTAAACCTGCACCAGCCGAGCACCCGTATGGACATCAATCTGCCAGCCATCCACCAGGAAGCCAGCGCCGCGTTTGCGCGCTACGAAGACGCGCTGGTGCACAACAAGATCGACGTGCTCGACGAGCTGTTCTGGCCCAGCGAGCACACCGTGCGCTACGGCGTGGCCGAGAGCCTGCATGGCATCGAGGCGATCCGCGCCTTTCGCAATGCACGCCCCGCGCAGGGGCTGATGCGCACGCTGCAGCACACCGTGATCACGACTTACGGCAGCGCCTTTGCGACGGCCATGACCGAGTTCCGCCGCGATGGGGGCAACAAGCTCGGCCGCCAAAGCCAGACCTGGGTGAAGTTGCCAGTCGGCTGGCGCGTGGTGGCCGCGCATGTGAGCCTGATCGATCTGCCTTGAGCCAGAGCCCCACCCCAACACCCTGCATCCGCTAATCCGAGGAGACCCTGATGAACCACGATCCCAAGCACACCGCCGCTGACGCCATGCGCCGCCGCCTGCTCGCCGCCGGCGGCCTGGCAGGCGCCTCGCTCGCGCTGCCCGGTGCACTGCGCCATGCGCAGGCGCCGGCGCAGGCGCAGGCGCAGACGCAGACGCAGACGCAGGCGCAGACGCAGACGCCCATCACGGTGGGCATCGTCTACGTCGGCCCGCGCGATGACTTTGGCTACAACCAGGCGCATGCCGAAGCCGCAGCGCAGCTGAAGAAGCTGCCGGGCGTGAAGCTGATCGAAGAAGAAAACGTGCCCGAAACGCAGGCCGTGCAAAAGAGCCTGCAGGGCATGATTTCGCAGGACGGCGC
Source organism: Rubrivivax sp. (assembly GCA_026785885.1). Taxonomy (GTDB): domain Bacteria; phylum Pseudomonadota; class Gammaproteobacteria; order Burkholderiales; family Burkholderiaceae_C; genus Rubrivivax. Next base: position 19,012 of record JAJAZC010000176.1, on the reverse strand, counting down.
GACGCTGCTGTTTCCCACCAGCTTCGGCTACTTCGATCCGCACATGCTGGCCGTCGCGGCCAAAAACACCGGCAAGCGCTTCAGCCATTGCGGCGGCATGTGGACACAAGGCAAGCACCCGGCCAACACCGGCAGCTTCTTCGGCTACATCGATGAAGCGCAGTACCTGAGCGGTGTGGTCGCGGGCCACATGAGCAAGAGCAAGAAGCTCGGTTTCGTCGCCGCCAAGCCGATCCCGCAGGTGCTGCGCAACATCAACGCCTTCACGATGGGCGCGCGCTCGGTGGACCCGAAGATCACCACCACAGTCATCTTCACCGGCGACTGGAGCCTGCCGGTCAAAGAAGCCGAGGCCACCAACGGCCTCGTGGATCAAGGCTGCGATGTGTTCACGATGCACGTCGACGGCCCCAAGGTGGTGGTGGAAACCGCCGCCCGGCGCGGCAAGCTGGTGTGCGGCTATCACGCAAGCCAGGCCAGGCTCGCTCCCAACGCCTACCTCACTGGCGCGGAGTGGAACTGGCTCACCGCCTACACCTCGATCCTGGACGCCGCGCGCAGTGGCAAGCCGCACCCCAACTTCGTGCGAGGCGGCTTGAAGGAAGGCTTCGTCAAGAGCTCGGCCTACGGCGCCATGGTCAGCGAAGCCGCGCGCAAGAACGCCGATGACGTGCGCAAGAAGATGGTGGCCGGCAGCTTGGACATCTTTGCTGGCGAGTTGAAGGACAACACCGGCAAGGTCGTGATCGCCAAGGGCACGGTGCTCAAGCAGACCGACCTGACGCTGGAGGGCATGAACTACCTCGTCGAAGGTGTCCTCGGCAAGGTCTGAGCCGGCAGCAACCGATGAACCGCGCTGCACAAACCGCCGAAGCCATCGCGCTGCCGCTGCTTGCGCTGGCCGGCGGGCTGCTGCTGTTCGGCGCTTTCGTGGGCCTGGACGGGCACAACCCGGTGCAGGTGTGGACGCTGCTGTTCAACGGCGCTTTCGGCGACGCGTTCTCGTGGCAGAACACCCTGCAGCGCGCCGCACCGCTGATGCTGACCGCGCTGTGCGTGGCGCTGCCCGCGCGTGCCGGGCTGATCATCATCGGCGGCGAAGGTGCGCTGGTGCTGGGCGGCCTGGCTTGCGCGACCCTGCCATTGCTGTTGCCGCTGCCCGGCGGCGCCGCCGGCACCGCGTTGCTGTTGCTGGCTGCAGCCGCGGCCGGTGCGGCCTGGATTGCGCTGGCCGGGGTGCTGCGCCAATGGCGTGGTGTCAACGAGACCATTGCCAGCCTGCTGCTGGCCTACCTGGCCGTTGCGCTGTTCAGGCACCTCGTCGAAGGCCCGCTGCGGGACCCCGCCAGCTTGAACAAACCCAGCACGCTGCCACTGCCCGAGAGCCTGCGTATCGGCAGCATCGCGGCTTATGACGTGCACTGGGGCCTGGCCTTCGGCGTCGCGATGTGCCTGCTGGCGGCCCTGTGGCTCAGCGCCACGACACACGGCTTTGCCACGCGCGTGGTGGGTGGCAACCTGCGTGCGGCGCGGCTGGTGGGGCTGCCGGCCGGGCGGCTGATCGTCGTGGCCTGCGCACTGGGCGGCGCCGCGGCGGGGCTGGCCGGCGGCATTGAGGTCGCGGCCGTGCACACGGCGGCCAATGCGTCGCTGATCGTCGGCCTGGGCTACACCGGCATCCTCGTCAGCTTCGTCGCGCGCCATCAGCCGCTGGCGATCATTGCCGTGGCCGTGTTGTTCGGCGGCTTTCTCGCCGCCGGCAGCCTGCTGCAGCGGCGCCTGGGTCTGCCCGATGCGTCGGTGCAGGTGCTGATGGGGATGTGCTTCGTGTGCATCCTGGCCAGCGAAGCCTGGCGCGGGCGGCTCGGCGAATTGTTCGTCATGCGCAAGCCGCCAGCAGGCCAGGCAGGCACCGCGGTGGCTGGAGCCACGGCATGAGCGCGGGTCCTGGCGATGGCGCGTTCTTCGACGTGCTGCTTGCCGTGCTGGGCGGCGCCATCCGCGTTGGCACGCCCTTTCTTTTTGTGAGCCTGGGCGAATGCATCACCGAAAAAGCGGGGCGCATCAACCTCGGGCTCGAAGGCGCGCTGGTGTTCTCAGCGATGGCCGGTTTTGCCGGCGCTTACCTGACAGGCCACTGGGCCCTGGGCGTGCTGCTGGCAGGCTGCAGCGGTGCGCTGGTGGCCGCCTTGCATGGCCTCGTCAGCAGCCTGCGGGGCGTCAACGACATTGCAGCCGGCATCGCCATCATGCTGCTCGGCGTGGGGCTGGCGTTCTATCTCGGCAAACCGCTGATCCAGCCGCAGGCACCGCAGATTCCGGCGCTGGCGCTGGGCGCGTGGTCGGCATCACCGCAGATCAACGCGGCGCTCAACATCAACGCGTTGTTTCCGCTCGGCGTGCTGCTGGCGCTGCTGCTGGCCTGGGGCTTGAAGAACACGGCCTGGGGCCTGCGGCTGCGCATGGTGGGCGACTCGGCCGACGCGGCACGCGCCCTGGGCACCAGCGTCACCGGGGTTCGCGTGGCCGCCACGACGCTGGGCGGCTTTATCGCCGGGCTGGGCGGCGCATCGCTGTCGCTGCACTACCCCGGCAGCTGGAATGAAGGTTTGTCCAGCGGGCAGGGCCTGATCGCTGTGGCGCTGGTGATTTTTGCGCGGTGGCAGCCGGTGCGCTGCCTGGGCGCAGCGCTGCTGTTCGGGGGTGCGGGCGCCCTGGGCCCGGCCTTGCAATCGGTGGGCATCGGCGGGTACTACCACCTGGCCAATGCCGTGCCGTATGCGCTGACGCTGTTGATCCTGGTTTGGACCTGTTCACCGCGGCACAGCATTCGCGGTGCGCCAATGGAATTGGGAGTGACTCGATGAGCGGTCTGGGTGGTCTTAACAAATCGGCGCAGGGCGTCGTCATCGGCCTTGTGCAGCTGCAGCTGCCGGTGGTGGAAACAGCGGCGCAATTAAAGGCGCAGGCCGAGCGCATCTGCTGGATGGTGGGCAAGGCGCGGCGCAATCTGGGCACGATGGATCTGGTGGTGTTTCCGGAGTACGCGCTGCAGGGCCTGAGCATGAGCACGGCGCCGGAGCTCATGGTCACGCTCGACGGCCCGGAGGTCGCGTCCTTCCGGGCTGCGTGTGCACAGCACCGCATCTGGGGTTGCTTCTCGATCATGGAAAGCAACCCGCACGGCAACCCCTACAACACCGGCCTGATCATCGATGACCACGGTGTCGTCCGGCTGTACTACCGCAAGCTGCACCCCTGGGTTCCGGTGGAACCCTGGGAGCCCGGCAATGTCGGCGTGCCGGTATGCGATGGGCCGCGTGGCAGCAAGCTGGCGCTGATCATTTGCCACGACGGCATGTTTCCCGAGATGGCGCGTGAAGCCGCTTACCGGGGTGCCGAGATCATCCTGCGCACCGCGGGCTACACGGCGCCGATCCGCCACGCCTGGCGCATCACCAACCAGGCCAATGCGTTCCAGAACCTGGCAATTACCGCCAGCGTGTGCCTGTGCGGCAGCGACGGCAGCTTCGACAGCATGGGCGAAGCGATGTTCTGCAATTTCGACGGCAGCGTCATCACCGCCGGCGGCGCGCGGCCCGACGAAATCGTCACCGCCGAACTGCGGCCCGACCTCGTGCGCGAAGCACGCGCCGGCTGGGGCGTCGAGAACAACCCCTACCAGCTCTACCACCGCGGTTATGTCGCGGTCCGGGGCGGCGCGATGGACTGCCCCTACACGTTCATGCAGGACATGGTGGCCGGCCGCTACAAGCTGCCGTGGGAGTCCAGCGTGCAGGTGCGCGACGGCACCCCCTGCGGCTTTGCCGAACCGACGCGCGACTACCGCGGTGCCGAGCCCAACCCGGTGGCTTGATCGACATGCCCTTCATCAGCTCCAGGCCCTACCGCTGGCCTTGCGACGGCCAGCTGCGCGCCGACAACACCGCGCTGCTCGTCATCGACATGCAAACCGACTTTTGCGGCCACGGCGGCTACGTCGACAAGATGGGCTACGACCTGTCGCTGACACGCGCGCCGATCGAGCCCATCGGCCGCCTGCTCGCGGTCATGCGCAACCACGGCTTCACCGTCATCCACACCCGTGAGGGCCACCGCCCCGATCTCAGCGACCTGCCGGCAAACAAACGCTGGCGCTCGCGGCAGATCGGCAGCGCCGGCATCGGCATCGGCGACGCCGGGCCCTGTGGCCGCATCCTGGTACGCGGCGAGCCGGGCTGGCAGATCATCCCGGAGCTGGCGCCGCACCCCGGCGAGATCGTCATCGACAAACCCGGCAAAGGCAGCTTCTACGCCACCGATCTGGAGCTGATTCTGCGCACGCGCAGCATCCGCAATCTGGTGCTCACCGGCATAACTACCGACGTGTGTGTGCACACGACGATGCGCGAAGCCAACGACCGCGGCTTCGAGTGCCTGATCCTCAGCGACTGCACCGGCGCCACCGACCGCGGCAACCACGACGCGGCGCTGCGGATGGTGACGATGCAGGGCGGCGTCTTCGGCGCGGTGGCCGAATCGGCGGTGCTGCTTGAGACGTTGCAGACGTTGCAGACGCTGCAGACATCGCAGACGCAGCAAGCAATGCCGACGCAGCCAACGCCACCGGCGCAGCACGCCGCACCCGCTCCATGAACGCGCTGGCGCTGCAGACCTATGCACTGGGCAAGCACTTCGGTAGCTTCACCGCGCTGGCCGACGTGAGCCTGAATGTGCCGGCCGGCAGCGTGCACGCGCTGCTGGGGGAAAACGGCGCGGGCAAGAGCACGCTGGTGAAGTGCATCGTGGGTTACCAGAAGCCCGACCACGGTGCCGTGCTGCTGAACGGGCGCGAGCACGACATCCCCACGCCGACGGTCGCGCGGCAGCTGGGTATCGGCATGGTCTATCAGCACTTCACCGTGGTGCCCGGCATGACGGTGGCCGAAAACCTGCTGATGGCGCGCGGCGCCCTGCCCGCCGTCATCCGCTGGAAGGCCGTGCGTGAAGAGCTGCAGGCCTTCATGGCCGCGGCGCCGTTCCGACTCGATCTGGACGCCACGCCGCAGCAGCTGAGTGCCGGCGAAAAACAGAAGCTGGAAATCCTCAAGCAACTGATCCTGAAGCCGCGCCTGTTGATCCTGGACGAGCCCACCAGCGTGCTGACGCCGCAAGAAGCCGACGAGGTGCTGGGCACCTTGCGCCAGCGTGCGCACGCCGGTGACTGCACCGTCGTGCTGATCACGCACAAGTTTCGCGAGGTGCTGGCCTTTGCAGACGACGTGAGCGTGCTGCGCCGCGGCCGACGGGTGGCCAGCCGCCGCGTGGCCGGTGCGGGGCAGCAGCCTCCGGCGGCTGATCTGGCTGCCGAACTGGCGGCCTGCATGGTCGGCAGCGAGACCCTTGCCACCGCAGTGCCGGCCCGGCGGCACGATCTGCGCGCTGCCGGCGACGTGCGGCTGCGGCTGCGCGGCCTGCAGGTGATGGGCGACCGCGGCGAGATGGCGGTGCAAGGCCTGGACCTGGACGTGCACGCCGGCCAGATCGTCGGCATTGCCGGTGTCAGCGGCAACGGCCAGCGTGAGCTGATGGAGGCGCTGGTCGGCCAGCGCGAGCGCGCCGGCGGCAGCGTGCTTGTCGCTGGCCGGCCGTACCGCGCCACCCGCACGCAAAACCGCGAACTGCGCGTGCGCGGCCTGCCCGAAGAACCGCTACGCAACGCCTGCGTGGCCACGCTCAGCGTTGCCGACAACATCGGCCTGCGCACCTTCGACCAGCCGCCGCACGCCTGGGCCGGCCTGCGCGTGCCGGGTTCGCTGGCCGGGCGCGCGCGGGCGCTGATTGCCGAGTACCGCGTCAGGACGCAGGGCGAATCGGCGCCGATCGCAACGCTGTCCGGCGGCAACGTTCAGCGTGCGGTGCTGGCGCGCGAGCTCTCAGACGGTGCGCAGGTTCTGTTGGTCAGCAACCCGGTGTTCGGCCTGGACTTCACCGCGGTCGCCGAGGTGCATGCACGGCTGATTGCGGCGCGCAACGGCGGCAGCGCGGTGCTGATGGTGAGCGAAGACCTGGACGAGCTGCTGAACGTGGCCGATCGCATCGTCGTGATGAGCGAAGGCCGCCTGGTGCACGACTGCCCAGCCGCAGGCGCCAGCCGCCACGACATCGGCCGCTTCATGGGTGGCGCGCACACAGCGCCAATCGTTCCCCCGCCACGGCAGCGGGCCACCGCATGACAAGCCTCGTCGTCGTGGCGCGGCCATTCGACTTTGCACTGCAGCCGGGTCGCGCCGTGCTGCTGGTCATCGACATGCAGCGCGACTTCATCGAGCCCGGCGGTTTTGGCGCGTCGCTGGGCAACGACGTGTCGTTGCTGCAAGCCGCGGTCGCGCCGACGCGGGCGCTGCTGGACGCCTGGCGCGCACGCGGCTGGCCGGTGATCCACACCCGTGAGTCGCACGCGCCGGACTTGTCGGATTGCCCGCCGGCCAAACGCCTGCGCGGCAGCCCGGCGCTGCGCATCGGCGACCCAGGTCCGATGGGCCGGCTGCTGGTGCGCGGCGCCCCGGGCTGCGAGATCGTGCCCGCGCTGGCGCCGCTGCCCGGTGAGACCGTCATCGACAAGCCGGGCAAAGGGGCCTTCCACGCCACGCCGCTGCAGGCCCGGCTGCAGGCCCTGGGTGCGACGCAGATCGTCTTCGCCGGTGTCACCACCGAGGTCTGCGTGCAAAGCACGATGCGCGAAGCCAACGACCGCGGCTACGACTGCCTGCTCGTCGAAGACGCCACCGCCAGCTACTTCCCGGCCTTCAAGGCCGCGGCGGTCGAGATGATCGTCGCGCAGGGCGGCATCGTCGGCTGGGCCGCACCGCTGGCCGCGGTGTTGTCTGCGTTCACTGCGTTCTCTGCGTTCTCTGCATCCTCTGCGTTGTCTGCACAACCGGCACGTTAGACCATGCTGCCGCTCATCGCCCGCCGCCTGCTTGCCGCGCTGCCCAACCTACTGGGGGTGATCGTCATCACTTTCGTGCTGACACGCGCAATCCCGGGCGACCCGGCAGCCTACTTTGCCGGCGGCGCGGCCACACAAGAGGCGGTCGAGCAGGTGCGCCGGCAGCTCGGCCTGGACCGGCCGCTAGTCGAGCAGTTCTTCGGCTACGTTGCGAGCCTGGCGCGCGGTGATCTGGGCTTGTCTTTGACCACCGGCCAGCCGGTGCTGCAGGAGCTGCTGGCACGCTTGCCGGCTTCGCTGGAGCTGGTGCTGATGGCGCTGCTGCTGGCCTGCGCAATTGCCATTCCGCTGGGCGTGGCAGCGGCCGTGCGACCGGGCTCCTGGATCGATCAGCTGGCGCGCCTGATCACCACCGCCGGCGTTTCGCTGCCGACCTTTTTCACCGGCTTGCTGCTGGCTTATGTCTTCTACTTTTTGCTCGGCTGGGCGCCGGCGCCGCTGGGCCGGCTCGATCCGATGTTTAGCCCGCCGCCCACCATCACCGGGCTGTACCTGATCGACGCCGCGCTGGTGGGCGACGGCGCAATGTGGTGGGCCAGCCTGCGCCAGTTGATCCTGCCGGTGCTGACGATGGCGATCTTCGTGCTGGCGCCAATTGCCCGCATGACGCGTGCGTCGATGCTGTCGGTGCTGTCCAGCGACTTCGTGCGCACCGCGCGCGCCAGCGGGTTGTCCGCCACCACGGTGCTGGTGCGCTACGCGCTGCGCAACGCGCTGCTGCCGGTGGTCACCACGCTGGGCATGGTGTTCGGTTTCATGATCGGCTCGTCGGTGATCGTCGAGAAGGTCTTCGGCTGGCCCGGTGTCGGCAGCTACGCCATCGACGCGCTGACCGCCAGCGACTACGCGCCGGTGCAGGGCTTCGTGCTGGCGATGGGCATCCTGTTCGTGCTGCTGAACCTGTTGATCGACGTGCTGTACGTCGTCATCGACCCGCGGATAGAAATATGAACCAGCCCCGATGCGGCCTGCGGCCGCCTCTTCCTCCAGGGCGCAACGCCAGCGGCCCGGCAAAGCCGGTTCCGCGGCGTTCACCAGGCCCTGTTGGCTCGCGCGTACGCCGATGAGCAGCACTACGCTGTCGCATGCAAGGCATGTGCTGTCCGACAACCCGGTCACGCTGCTGGCCACGGCGCTGTTCATCGCCTTCGTGTTGATCGCCATCGCAGGCCCGGCGCTGGTGCCATTCGACCCGCTGGCCACCAACTCCGCGGTGGCGCTACGGCCGCCCAACGGCACGCACTGGTTCGGCACCGACGCGCTGGGCCGCGACATCTTCAGCCGCGTCATCGTGGCCACCCGGCTCGATCTGGGTATTGCGTTTGCGGCCGTGCTGCTGAGCTTCGTGATCGGCATGCCGCTGGGCCTGGCCGCGGGTTACTTCGGCGGCTGGTGGGAGCGCATCGTGACGCGCGCTGCCGACACCGTGATGGCCTTTCCACTGTTCGTGCTGGCCATGGGCATCGTGGCTGCTCTGGGCAACACGGTGGGCAACATCGTGCTGGCCACCGCGGTCATCAACCTGCCGTTCTACATCCGCGTCGCGCGTGCCGAAGCCAATGTACGCCGCGGCGCCGGCTGGATAGAAGCCGCGCGGCTGGCTGGCAACGGGCCCTGGCGCATCCTGGCCGTGCACCTGTTTCCCAACACGCTGCCGCCGGCGATGGTGCAGGTCAGCCTGAACATGGGCTGGGCCATCCTCAACGCCGCAGGCCTGAGCTTCATCGGCCTGGGCGTGCGGCCGCCCGAGCCGGAGTGGGGCATCCTGGTTGCCGAAGGCGCGCAGTTCATCGTCAGCGGGCAGTGGTGGGTCAGCTTCTTTCCCGGTGCGATGTTGATGCTGGCGGTCTTTACCTTCAACCTGCTGGGCGATGCGCTGCGCGACATCCTCGATCCGCGGAGGCGAACGTGATTCCCCCGGAAGCGCCTTCGGCGGCTTCCCCCCGCGGGGGCGCCCCCAGCGGCCCGGCAAAGCCGGTTCCGCGGCGGCCGCTTGGTCACGACGCCCCTGTAGCCTTGTTGGATGTCCAGGACTTCGGCCTCGAGTTCCGCACCCGCAGCGGCACCGTGCACGCGCTGCAGCACGTCAATTTGCGGCTGCACAAGGGCGAGATCGTCGGCCTGGTCGGTGAAAGCGGCTCCGGCAAGAGCGTGTTGAGCTACGCGCTGCTGGGCATCAGCGATGCAGCGGCGCGCGTCACTTCGGGGCGGGCGATGTTCGGCGGCACCGATCTGCTGCGGGCCTCACCGCGCAGCCTGGCGGAGCTGCGCGGGCGCGAGATCAGCATGGTGTTCCAGAGCCCGCGCACGGCGCTCAACCCGATCCGCACCATCGGCCTGCAGATCGAAGACGTGCTGCGCCGCCACGCAGTCGCCACGCGCACCGGCACCGGGCCCGAGCAGGGCAAGGGCTTGCGCGAGCGGGCGATCCAGGCGCTGCGTGAAGTAGCCATTGCCGACCCCGAGCGCCGCTACCACGCCTACCCGTTCGAGCTGTCCGGCGGCATGTGCCAGCGCGTGATGATCGCCATCGCGCTGGCCTGCCGGCCGGCGCTGTTGATTGCCGACGAGCCGACCACGGGACTGGACGTCACCACACAGGCCGGCGTGATGGATCTCATCACCGGCCTGGCCCGCGCGCACCAGATGGCCACGCTGTTCATCACGCACGACCTCGGCCTGGCCGCACAGCACTGCGACCGCATCGTCGTCATGCACGCAGGCCACGCGGTCGAGGCCGCCTCCACACGCGCGCTCTTTGCCGCGCCGCGCCACCCGTACACGGCGCGGTTGATGTCGTCCACACCCGACGCGCAGGCGCAGTTGTCCGATCTGCAGCCGGTGCCGGGCCAGCTGCCCGACCTGCGCCGCGGCGATCTGCCGCCCTGCCGCTTCAGCGCACGCTGCAGCCGCGCCAGCGCGCGCTGCGCCGGGCCGCTGCCGCCGCTGGTGATGGACACGCAGCACAGCGTGGCCTGCTGGCACCCGCTGCACACAGAGCACACCGAGCCCGTTGAGCCCGTTGAGCCCGTGGATCACACCACCCCGGAGCCGTGGCATGGCTGAGCTGTGCAGCGGGGCCGAGCCGCCGCTGCTGCAGGTGCAGCGCCTGTCGCGCCGCTTCGCCGTGGCGCGGCGCAAGGGCGCACAGCTGCATGCGGTGGACGACGTGTCCTTCGACATCGGCAGCGGCGAAAGCCTGGGCCTGGTCGGCGAATCGGGCTGCGGCAAGAGCACGCTGGTGCGGCTGCTGGCGCGCTTGCTCGATGTCAGCGAAGGCCGCATCGTCTTCCGTGGCCAGGACCTGGCCGCGCTGCCGGCCAGCCGCTTTGCACGGCTGCCGCAGCGCGCGCTGATCCAGATGGTGTTTCAAGACGCCGGCGACAGTCTGAACCCGCGCTTCACTGCGCGCGACACCATCGCCGAGCCATGCCGGCTGCTGGCCGGCATGGACCGCGCCGCGGCCGATGCGCGCGTCGACGAAGTCGCTGCCCAGGTCGGCCTGCCGCCGGAGCTGCTGTCGCGTTTTGCGCACCAGCTGTCCGGCGGGCAAAAAGCGCGTGTGGGCATCGCACGCGCGCTCGCGCCCCGGCCGCAACTGCTGATCCTGGACGAGCCGACCGCGGCGCTGGACGTCAGCGTGCAGGCCGTCGTGCTGCAGCTGCTGGACCGGCTGCGCCGCGAGCTCGGGCTGACGCTGCTTTTCGTCTCACATGATCTCAACGTCGTGCGTCTGCTGACCGACCGCGTGGCCGTGATGTACCTGGGCAAGATCGTCGAGATGGGCCGCTCGCGCCAGGTCTTCGAGCAGCCGGCGCATCCGTACACCCGGGCGCTGCTGTCGGCCATCCCGGGTCACGGCCCGCGCATCCGGCTGGACGGTGAGATCGCCAGCCCGATCGACCCGCCGCCGCAGGTGTGCCGGTTTGCCAGCCGCTGTGCCGATGTGCATGACCGCTGCTGGCGGGAGATGCCAACGCTGCACGGCGGGCCGGCACGCCAAACCGAAAGCCACGAGGCGGCTTGCCACGTCGCGCTTTGGGCTAACTCAAAGGTTGTGTGACCGATGCGTGCCGTCGCTAGCCCAGCGGACACCCACGGCCAACCGCGTGCGCTGCTGGCCGATCAGGTCTACGTTGCATTGCGCCAGGAGCTGCAGAACTTTGCGCTGATTCCGGGTGACCGCTTCAGCGAAGCCGACGTTGCGCAGCGCCTGGGTGTCAGCCGTACGCCGGTGCGCGAGGCGTTGTTCCGCTTGCGCAACGAAGGCCGGCTGGACGTGGAAAGCAAAAGCGGCTGGACCGTGCGGCCCATCGACTTCGACCGCCTGGAGCAGCTGTACGAACTCCGCGTGGTGATCGAAGCGGCCTGCGTGTCACGCCTGTGTGCGCTGGCCGAAACGCCGCCTGCGATGAACGGGCTGAAGGCTTTGTGGCTGGTGCCGGCAGCCGAGCGGTGGGTGGATCAGGCCGCGGTCGGTGAGGCCGACGAGCAGTTTCACAGCACGCTAGTAGCCGCCGCCGGCAACGCAGAAATGACCCGCGTGCACCGCGACGTGACAGACCACATCCGCATCGTGCGGCGGCTCGATTTCACCCGCAGCGACCGCATAGAAGCCACCTACATCGAACACGGCAAGATCCTGCGCGCGGTGATGCAGCGCAAAACCGATGCGGCCTTGCTGCTGTTGCGCAGCCACATTGAACAAAGCAAGGCCGAGGTCCGCAAGATCACGCTGCACGCGTTGTTTGAAGCCCGTGCGCGCGCGAAACCGGCGACGCGTGGGCGCTGACAGACTGCAGGGTCAGCGCGCAAGCCAACCGCCGCGCACGCTTGTGCAGACAACCGGCGTTTAAGCACCCGCCCCGGCTTCGGCTTCTGCACTGCGCGCCTTGCGCCCGCGGCGGCTGAGCAACACGCGCTGCAGCCATTCGGCCGATAGCGAAGCGCTGGACGTGGTGCGGTGGCCCTCGAAGCGCAGCCCGATCGCGACGCGGCCGGTCCACCAGATCTCGCGGCTGGTACCGGGCAGCGTGACCAGGCCGACGTGGCCCGGCGGCAGCGCACACGGCGGCTGGGCGGCAATGTGACGGATGGGACGGCTCTGCAATTCCATGGCGGCTCCTTGATGACTGCTCGGGCACACCACGCGGGGCATTCCTGCGCGGCACAACCATTAACTGGGCAAACGGTAAGCCCACTTGCCGCCGAGCGCATGCCCGTGTTCGCGGGGTGTTGTGCAGCGGCCTTGCCGGCGCCACACCAGATGAGTTTTGCGTGAAAAAACCACGCTCGGCACCTGTAGCATGCGGCCGCTACGCGTACAGGCGGGTCGACCCGCGATGTGCCACACCGATCCCCCGCTGTTTTATTTCATGCGCCCTGCTCCGTCGCCACTGAACCCCTTCGATCTCAAGAGCACGGCCTGGTTGTTGACCTCACTGCGCCTGCACACCGCAGAGGTCGAGGTCATTGCCGCGATGTTGGACGAACGCTTCGGCGGCAGCCCCGGCCTCTTCGACGACGACGCGCTGGTGCTCGACCTCAGCCCGCTGCGCGAAGCCGATGCCACCATCGACTTCCCAGCGCTGCTGGCGCACCTGCGCCGCCACCGCCTGCTGCCGCTGGCCGTGCAAGGCGGCAGTGCGGCGCAGATGGCTGCGGGGCAGGCCGCCGGGCTGTCGCAGGCCACCGAGCCGGAGGGCGACGCGGCCCGGACGGCGCCAGCCGGCATGCCGGCGGCTTCATCCGCTGCACCGCCGGTGGCGACAGCCGCGCCGCCAGCGGGCCGGCAGTCACCGCCGGTGCTGTCCGACGAAACGAGCGCGCCCGGCTGGGCCGACACCGTGTCGATCAGCGCCGATGTCGATGCTTTCCATGCCGCGGGTGGCGCTGGAGCCGCTGAAGCTGCCGAGACCGCCGAAACCGCTGAGACCGCTGACAAGCCGGCCCCGACGCTGGTCATCGACCGCCCGCTGCGCTCCGGCCAGCGCGTCTACGCACGCGGCGGCGATCTCGTCGTGCTGCAGGCAGTGAGCGTGGGCGCCGAGGTCATCGCCGACGGCCATATTCACGTCTACGCACCGCTGCGCGGCCGCGCCATGGCCGGCGCGCGCGGCGACACCCGCGCCCGCATCTTCAGCCCCTGCATGCAAGCGCAGCTGGTGTCGATTGCAGGCATCTACCGCACCACCGAAACACCGCTTTCCGCGGCCGTCGAAGGCCGCCCCGCGCACGTGCGGCTGGACGGTAACCGGCTGCTCGTCGAGCCGCTGGCGCCGTGACAGCCTGAGCGGTGCACCTGCAACCCACCGAGAGAACAGCAAACCGATGACCCAGATCATTGTCATCACGTCCGGCAAAGGCGGCGTGGGCAAGACCACCACCAGCGCCAGCTTCGCGTCCGGCCTCGCGTTGCGCGGCCACAAGACCGCGGTGATCGACTTCGACGTCGGCCTGCGCAACCTGGACCTCATCATGGGCTGCGAGCGGCGCGTGGTCTACGACCTGATCAACGTGATCCAGGGCGAAGCCAACCTGCACCAGTCGCTGATCAAGGACAAAAACAGCGATCAGCTCTACGTGCTGGCCGCCAGCCAGACACGCGACAAGGACGCGCTGCGGCTGGACGGCGTCAAGCGCGTGCTGGACGACCTGACCGGCATGGGCTTCGAGTACATCGTCTGCGACTCGCCGGCCGGCATCGAAAGCGGTGCGTTGATGGCCATGCACTACGCCGATGCGGCTTTGGTCGTCACCAACCCCGAGGTCTCCTCAGTACGCGACAGCGACCGCATCCTCGGCATGCTGGCGTCCAAGACCCAGCGCGCCATCGACGGCCGCGAACCCGTCAAAGAGCACCTGCTGATCACGCGCTACAACCCCTCGCGCGTGGAAGGCGGGCAGATGCTGTCGCTGACCGACGTGCAAGAGATCCTCCGCATCCCGCTGATCGGCGTCATTCCCGAGAGTGAAAGCGTGCTCGACGCCAGCAACCAGGGCCTGCCCGCCATCCACATGAAGGGCAGCGATGTGAGCGAGGCTTACGACGACGTGGTGCGGCGTTTCCTCGGTGAAAAGCTGCCGATGCGCTTTACCCAGGCCGAAAAGCCGAGCCTCTTCAAACGCCTGTTCGGCGCGAGGTGAGCACCATGTCTTTCCTCGACTTCTTTCTCGGCCAGAAAAAGCAGACCGCGTCGGTCGCCAAGGAGCGGCTGCAAATCATCCTGGCCCACGAACGCTCCGGCCGCTCCGTGCCGCGCGCCGACTACCTGCCGAAGTTGCAGGCGGAGTTGATGGCGGTGATCTCGAAATACGTGGACATCGGGCCGAACGACTTGAAGGTGAGCGTCGAGCGGCGGGATAACTTTGAGGTGTTGGAGGTGAAGATTGAGTTGCCGGACGGGGGGCGGTGAGGCAGTGCGCGTCTGCGGCTTCGAGCGTCCCAATAAGAACACTCAGTTTTCCTTGCGGATACCCGACCGCTATACGGGAAATGTGTCCCGCGAACATCGGCCGCAGGTCGCCGTTGCGTTGAACTTTGCAGTTTTGCAGTCTGCGTAACTATCGCCGGCGGCTTCAGCGAGTTCAATACGTCCTGACGCTGGGCAGCCGGTTGTACTCCCAGGCGACAGCATGGTTCTGCCACATGCCTTTGTCCTCTACCTGAGCACTGCCATGCTGCAACGGCCGCTGCTTCAAGGCTCGACCTGATTAGGCATGAAGCTAAGCCACACCCCTGATCTGCCGCTCTGGCGTTGGCACCGCAGTTGCCGCGTGGCCGAGCAACGACTGCAACAGCGCTTGCAAGTCGAAGCGATGGTTGAATCGATAGGAGAATGCCCCGAGGTAGTGGCCGGCGTACTTGCCAAACTTGAAGGCCTTGTGCGCGCCGTAGATCATCGTCTTCAGGTTGCCCAGGATCGTGTTGACCCACTTGAACTGCGGCAGCTCGCGCGGCTTGCGCTGGCCGACGACCATGTAACTGTGGGCGCAATCTGCGTCGATGACGCCGGCAAAGCAACCCAGCCCGTCGCTGAGCACATCGCAGGTGGGCAGCAGGTTGATCTTGGCCCACGCCGCTATGGCCTCTCGGGTGAACGCGCGTACCGGCGAGACCTTGATCCGCAAGGGATGACCGGCCTGGTTGCACGCCACGGCCGCGACAAAGGGCACCTTGTTCTCCGAGCCGCGACCGGTGCTGCCAGGTCGTTCGCCTCCGAGGTAGGCATCGTCAAGTTGCACGTAGCCGTCCAGCGGTTGCTCGGTGTCACGTTGCGCCATGGCCGCCATCAGCTTGTGCTGGATCAGCCAGGCCGTGCGGTAGCTCGTGCCCAGGCGCCGCATCAGCGCCAGCGAGGACAGGCCCGTCTTGTCCTGGCTGATCAGGAAGATGGCCAGGAACCACGTCCGCAAGGGCAGCTTGGTGCTGTCCATCAAGGTGCCGGCCGTCAGAGAGGTCTGGTGCCTGCAGGCGCGGCACTGGAACAGGGTGCGCGAACCATGGCCAACGACATAGTGCTCAGTGGCGTTGCAGCGCGGGCAGTGGAAGCCCTGCGGCCAGCGCAGCGCCTTCAGCGCCGAGGAACACTGCTCCTCGGACCCATAGTGCGAGAAGAACTCAGGCATCGAAACGCCGCGTTGAAACTGGATGCGATTGATGGGCATGACGGCAGGCTCCCGGGTAGTAACAGGAGCCAGCGTAGGGGCCGACTAGCTCATGGGGTGAGCCAGGCTGAGCTTGGTGCCTAATTAGGTCATGTCTTCGTACGAGGCAATCCCAATTTTGAGTGTCGTCATGTCCGGACTCCTTGCTCGCGCATCATCGATTCCACCTCAATCCAGAACGCCGTTAACAACGGGCCGGCATCCGAATACGCATAGGGCCTGATGGTCCCGAGCCGGTGCCGATGGTTTGTTTCCGCGCCTTTTGCACTGCCTGCAACGGCGTGTGCGTTGTCGAAGCCGATCAGTCGCTTGCCGTCCGGACCGTGCAGCGTCAGCGGGTAGTCCAGCCCATGCGGCTTGTGCGCAGTGGGCGGCACCGTATGAACGATGAACTTGACCCAGTAGCCTGCTTGATCGATGACCAGCAGCTGACCGTTCAAGTCCAGCAGGTTGTCCAGCGAAGCATCGCGCTGCATAAGCCGCGCCATCACATACTGATACCCTTAAATACCTAGGCCGGCCGCACCGCCTCCAGCTCCCAGATCACATGTGTGCGGTGGCCGCGCCGCACCGCCACCCGGTGTTTGAACCGGGCCACCGCCCCTGCCGGCGGTGGGATGTAGATCGAGTGCTCGGTGGGTGTGGCCAGGTGCACGGTATGCGCACGGAACGCGCCCTTGAACCCATACATGCGGGCCGTGCAGTCGGGCAGTGTGAAGTAGCGGTGGCTGTACAGCGTCAGCACGTTGACGTGGGTGGGGTCGGTGAAGGCGGCCTGGCTTGGGTACACGGGCGTGCTGGCGTACAGCCGCCCGCCTGGCTTCAGCACGCGCCAGACTTCGTTCATCAGCTCGACGAAGGGGAAGCGCGTGCCTTTCTGGTCTGCCGTGGGCAGCACGCGCGGGATGTGCTCGAAGAAGTCGTAAGCCGAGAGGCTGTCGAAGTGCTGGTCGGCAAACGGGATCGGCTGCAAGGCCAGGTTGGCGGCCAGCACACGCGCATCGCTGGCGGGCGGGAACAGGTCCACGCCGTACAGCTCTTCGTGCTTGAATGGGTTGCGCGGCACGCCGCCGCAGCCGATGTCGAGGTGGCGTCGATTCATGGGGCGTGATGATGCCTACGAAGTGCCTGCTTGCGCGAGCGGCTTGCGCCAGTGCAAACAGGCCGTTGTAGGCGCTGCGTGCGAATGAAACGGGCGTAACAGCGTGCTGCGCGGAGCCGCATCGTGCATTCGCTTTGCCGCAACTTCCACGTGTGTCGCGCCGGCCGGTGCCAAGGGGAATGGGATGCATGCATCTGCCTTTAAACAACGCGTGCGGCGGATGCTGCCCAGGCCGGTGGTGCAGGCGATCGACGCGGTGCTGAACCCGCCGCCACGGCCGCTGGCGCAGCGCAGCCGGTACTTGGCATACGCGGCCGGCCGCAAGGGCCTGGAAATCGGCGGGCCGAGCAGCGTATTCAGGCGCGTGCTGCCCATCTACGAGGTGGTGGCCGAACTGGACGGCGCCAATTTCGCGCCGGAAACGGTGTGGGAGGGTCGCATCAGCGCCGGCCGGACTTTCAGCTACGCAGAAGGCCGCAAGGGCTTCCAGTACATCGCCGACGCGACGGATCTTTCGCCCATCCGCAGCGGCAGCTACGACCTCGTGCTGTCATCCAACTGCCTGGAGCACGTGGCCAACCCGCTGAAGGCTCTGATGGAATGGAAGCGGGTGTTGCTGCCCGATGGTGCGCTGATCCTGGTGGTGCCGAACAAGGCCAGCAACTTCGACCACCGGCGTGAGACGACGCGCTTCGAGCACATCCTCGACGACTTTCACAACCACACCAGCGAGCACGACCAGACCCACCTGGAGGACATCCTGGAGCGGCACGATCTTGCGCTCGACCCGCCGGCCGGCTCGGCTAGCAACCTGCGGCGGCGCAGCCTGGACAACTTCAACAACCGCACGCTGCACCACCACGTCTTCGACACCGACGTGATGAAGGCCATGCTGGCCTACGTCGGCTTCGAGGTGGTGCGCACGGACAGTACGCACCACGACTTTCTTGCGCTGGCCACCTGCCGCGCAGGCGCACCCTGAAGGACTAGCGGTCGATGAAGCCGTAGGCCTGCAGGTTGTCGATGTCGGCTTGCGCGGCGGTGTTCAGGCCGTACCAGCGCCACTCGGGCGTCAGCGCGCGCAGTTGGCCGATGGCGAGGCCCGGGTTGGTGGTGTGGTCGGCCCAGGAGGCGGTGGTGGTGGTCCAGTAGTCGGCGCCGGCGCCGATCAGCATTGCCGGGGGTGTGCCGGCCGGCAACTCGACGCCGTTGGAGGCCACCGCGCGCGCCTGGAACTTCACGATCACGCCGCAGATCGGTTGGCCATCCAACTCCGCGCGGCCGTGCTTGGGCCAGTAGTGAAAGGCGCGGCCGCCGGGGAAGGAGACGCGGGCTGTGTCGGCGCCGGCGCCCACCATGCTGGCCGGGACGTTTTCATCGTTCTGGAAATCAGCCCTGAAAGCCGCGCCGTCGATAGTGCCTTGCTGCACGCGTGCCCAGCGGCGCGAGGTGCCGGTGCACATCAGTGTCTGCGTGTTGCGAATCTCTACCGAATGGCCCCACGAATGGGCGCCTCCGATCCAGAAGACATGGCCCCAGCCGGTCATGGCGTGCATGCCCTGGGGCGGGTTGTTGCCCGCGCGCAGACGGCTGTACTGCCCCCAGTCGTAGGAAAGCGGCAAGCCATCGGCGACAGCCTCGTGGCGCGACGGGTAGGCATGCATCACGGCAGCCAGCTCGTCGCTGGGCAGCGCGAAGCTCTTGGCCAACGGATGAAAGGCCTTCTCGACGCCGCCGGCTGCCACAGCGTTGCCATTCGACGCCAGCACGATGGGCGAGCCGCTGTCGCCGCCGCCATCGTTCTTGCTGCTGCTGCCGCCGCCGTTGTTGCCAGTACTGCTCAGCGCAAAAGACTGTGCGCTACTGGCGTTTAGCCCGCCGCTGCGGGTGGAGTTGGTGGCTTGGTCTCCACCGCAGGCGGCGAGGGTGAAGAGGACAACGGTACAAAGGGACATCGGAAGGATTCGGAGCGCGGGCTTCGGGGAGCTATGTGTCAGGTGCATGGTATTGCCGGCTATAAAGTCGTCGGGCCACGGCCCTTGAAACGTGGGGCCATGGTGGGGGTCTCAAAGGCAGTTATCGACCACGCCTTGCGGTAGTGAAGGGCCCGGTCACGCAAGCTCACAAGCCCGGCTTCTGCTTGCACAACACGTCATTCCGACCGATACCCCACCGGCGCCAAGGCGAGTGAATAAGGCGGGACTGTGGCGAGGCCGCTGTGCGTGTTGAAG
>JAJAZC010000175.1 GCA_026785885.1 Rubrivivax sp. | reverse complement strand
GGTGCGCGTCGAGCCGACCCGGCTGGTGGTGCTGGCGCGCGACAAGCTCATGGCGATTGCAGACCGCTGATGGCTGATGGCTGATGGCTGATGGCTGACGGCTGACGGCTGACGGCTGACGGGCTGACGGGCTGACGGTTGATGCCCGGAGCCTGGAGCCGGCGGGCGGCGCCCCTGTCGGCTTCACCCGGCCTGCGCATGCGCACTGACAGCACCGGCCCGCAGGGCACGCGCGCAGGCTGGGTCGCGGTGGTTGGTGGGCCCTGACAGATTCGAACTGTCGACCAACGGATTAAGAGTCCGCTGCTCTACCAACTGAGCTAAGAGCCCGGGTGTACCGGATGGCGCGGGCTGCGGGCCCGTCGCGTGGTGGGTCGTGCGTGACTCGAACACGCGACCAACGGATTAAAAGTCCGCTGCTCTACCGACTGAGCTAACGACCCATCCGAAGAGCGGCGCACTATATCAGCGATCACGACGGATGCTTGGGCGCGTGCGGGGCCGCAACCAGGGCCAGTGCCTCGGCTGCCGCAGCCATGCCGAAGCAGGCCGTGACCATCACGCTGGAGCCGTAGCCGTGGCAGTTGAGCGAGCTACCGGCGAGGGTGCTGCCGAGCGCGCCATCACGGGCACCGTTCACTGTTTCGTCCACGGCGCTCTCCAGCGTGCAATCGCCCGCCGGCGCCGCCACGCTTTCGCGCGAAAACACGCAGCGCAGCCCGATAGCGCCTTGCCGCGGCGCCAGCCCCCGTTGCCGCAGCCGCTGGCGCAACGCCGCCAGCAACGGGTCGTGGGTGGTGTCGGCCAGGTCTGCCACCGCCACCTGCACCTGCCGTTTGCCGCCAGCTGCGCCCACGCACACCAGCGCCTGGCCGCTGGCCAGTGCCCAGGCTGCGAGTGCCGCCTTGGCGCTGCTCTGGTCGCAGGCGTCGATGGTCACGTCGACCGCGGCCGGCAGCAGCGCGGGCCAGTTGTCGGCACTGGCAAAGTCTTCCACCGCCAGCAACTCGCAGCCGGGGTGGATGTCGGCCAGCCGCCGCTGCAGCGCCACGGTCTTGGCCAGACCCAGCGTGCTGCCGAGGGCTTGCACCTGGCGGTTGATGTTGGATTCACTGACGTGGTCCAGGTCGACCAGCACCAGCCTGGCTACGCCGCTGCGGGCCAGAGCTTCGGCAGCCCATGAGCCGACACCGCCGAGGCCGACGACGGCCACACGTGCTTGCCGGATGCAGCGATAAGCAGCATCGCCGTACAGGCGGCGCAGGCCGCCGAAGCGGCGCTCCAGGTCGGGCTCGAGATCGACTGCGGTGACTGCGGTGACCGCGGTGACTGCGGTGACTGCGGTGACCGCGGTGACTGCGACGGCTGCGGCGACTGCGTGAACTGCGGCAACCGTTGCAGCCGTGTGATCCGTGTGATCCATGCCAGCTGTTCCGCCCGAGGCAACCGCGCCGACAACCGCGGGCACAAGCTCGACCGCGCTCACGCCATGCGCTCCAGACGCCAGACCTGGTAGCGCAGCGCCAGCACCGCGCCGCCGATGATGCCGCCGAAGGCGATGAAGCTGCCCAGCGCCAGGGTCGACAAGCCGCTCAAGCCCTGCCCCACCGTGCAACCCATGGCCGTGACGCCGCCTATGCCCATCAGCACCGCGCCGACCAGGTGGTTGGCCGTGTCCTCGGTACCGCCGAAGCCCTCCCAGCGGAAGCTGCGGCTGACCAGCGCAACGGCCGCAGAGCCGACGATCACCCCCAGCGTCGTCACGATGCCCAGCGTCAGCACCTTGCTCTTGTCGCTGAACAGAATCAGCCAGTCCACCGTGTAGGCCACCGGCGCCACGAAGCTGAGCGACTCCATGCGCTGCGAGTTGGTGGCCAGGAAGACCTCCTCCAGCGTCACCGGGTGCTCCACCACGTGGCCCAGCTGCCCCGACACCCACCACACACCGACGATCACACCGCCAATGCCCAAAGCGGCCAGCAGCACGTCGCCGCTGCGGCCTTCGGGTCGCGCCAGGCCAAAGGCCAGCAGCGCCGCACCCAAACCGCCGCCCAGCAGCAAGGCCAGCATGCGCTTGTCCATGCCCGAAGCCAGCGCCAGCAGTGACGGCAGGTCCTGCCCGGCCGGCAGCGCCACGGCCACCGTGTCGACCGTGGCCACGCGTGCGATGGCCACCGCGCCGCGCAACGTGGCGTAAGCCGCAATGGCCAGCACGCAGAACACGACCACGCTCTTCAAGCTGCCACCGCCGACGCGTACCAGCGTCTTGCTGCCGCAGCCCGACGCCAGCACCATGCCAAAGCCGAACAGCAAGCCGCCGAGCAGGTTGCTGAGCCAGATCAGGCGTGGCCCGGCGTAGACGCTTTGACCCGCGTCGACGAGGCTGAAGGCGACCATCGCGTTGAAGCCGATCATCGCCACGCCGATGGCCATCAGCCACATGCGCATGCGCGTCCAGTCGCCCATGTTGACGATGTCTGCCACCGCCCCCATCGTGCAAAAGTGCGTGCGCTGCGCGATGGCGCCGAAGACGACGGCCAGCGCAAATGAAGCCCATAAGACCTGGCTGACGAGCCCCGGGAGATCGGATTCCTGCATACGCCGGATTGTGCCCGCGGCTAACCTGGGGCGCGGCTGCGGGCTGTGCAACGGCGGTGCGCAACGGCGGTCAGCAGCAGCGGTCCGCATCAGCCGTCACGCAACCCGCGGCGTGGGTTCTGCCGCGTCAGGCCAAGCGAAGCGGGGCCAGCCCGAGCCAGCCGGCAGTGACCAAAGACAGCGCTAGCGGATCGACGCCAGCCGCTCGCGCCCGGCCTGCGCAGCTTCGGACTTCGGGTAGGCCTTCATCAGGTCGTCGATGGTCTTGCGTGCGCCGCGCGGGTCCCGCGTCTCGGCCTGGCTGTTGGCGATGGCCAGCATCGCCTCGGGCGCGCGCGGGTGGTCCGGCGCGGCGTTGACGAAGCTGCGGAAGGTGGCGATCGCGTCCTTGTACTCGCGCCTGCCGTACTGCGCGTTGCCGAGCCAGAAGCGCACCGCGTCGGTGTAGCCGCTGCCGGGGTAGCGCTTTTGAAAGGCCGTCAACTGGCTGACCGCCTTGTCGAAATCGCCGCTGCGGATGGTGGCAAAGGCGTCGTCGTAAGCGCGCTTTTCTTCGGGCTCGGCGGTGAACTCACGGCCATCCAACGCCACCTTGGCCGGTTCGGTGCGGCGCAGCCGGTCGTCGAAAGCCTGCGCGGTGTCGCGCTGGCGCTTTTGCAAGTCGGCCACGTCGCGTTGCAGCTGCTCATCAGACCCACGCAACTTGGCGAGCTCGCCACGCATCGCTTCGAGCTGGTTGTTGAGATCCAGCAGGCTGCGCCGCAGCGCTGCCAGCTGCTCGGCCAACTGGGCGTTCTGGCTGCCGGCCTCCGTGCCGCGCAGGCGGCTTTGCTCTTCCATCGCAGCCACGCGCGCGCGCACATCGGCAATCGCCTTGCGCGCTTCGTCGTCGTCGAACAGGCCGGCCTGAGCGGTGCCCAGCGCCAACCAGCACAGGCCACCGGCCAGCAACGGCCGCAACACGGTCTTGACCGCCTGCATCGCCGTGAACGGCTGTGTTGCCGGTAGCGCCATCAAGCGCTGCAAGGGCCGCGAAGGCCCAGGTTGCCGAAGGCACTCGCTCATGTCAGCGGTCCTTCAGTTCAGCACGCCGGTTCTTGGCCCAGGTGCTCTCATCGGCCCCGGTGGCGGCCGGGCGCTCTTCGCCAAAGCTCACGGCTTCGAGCTGTTTGTCCTGCACACCCAGAAGCGCCAAAGAACGCAGCACCGACTCGGCGCGTTTCTGGCCCAGCGCCAGGTTGTATTCACGGCCGCCGCGCTCGTCGGTGTGGCCTTCGATCACCAAACGCTTGGCGTTCTCTCGCGACAGCACACGGGCGTGGCCGTCCAGCACCGGCTTGTACTCGTCCTTGATCGCAAAGCTGTCGAAGTCGAAGTACACGATGCGCTGCGCCAGCGCGGCGTTCAGCGCATTGCTGCCGTCGGCGCGGTTGGCCAGATCCACCGTCGACACGCTGGACTGCGGCGTTCCGCCGGCCGCCGCGCCGGCCCCGGCGCCCGCCCCACCGGCCGGCGTACCCGTGTCCATGGCCGAAGTCGGCGTTGCTTGTGTGACCTTGCTCGGCGAGGCACAAGCGCCCAGCAAAGCGACAGCGGCGACCAAGGCTGCGGCAGCAGGGCTCAGGGTTTTGTTCATCGAAACCTCCAGGGTGTGTGATCGGAGAAGTGGTGCGCATGCGCCGGGGTGCGGCCGGTCGGCAACCGGCTGGTTGCCGGGGTCACTGCAAGGTAGGTCTTGGTTGGCAATCGTGATGCGGGGCTGCTTGAGAGCATCTGCAGCATGGGCTCCGGGCCGCCGGATGGCAAGCCACCAACAGGCTGCCACGATTGACCGCTGACCGTCTCAACGCCGGCAGCGCCGGCAATGCCTCAGCGCCCGAACGGCCCCCATGCGGGCTCGCGCATGTCGGCGCCGCTGCTGAGCAAGCGGGTCTTGATCTTGCCATCGAGCGTGGTGGTCATCAACACGTCGGCGCCGCGCGTGCGCGTGGCGTAGACGATCAGACGGCCGTTGGGCGCGAAGCTCGGGCTCTCGTCGTCCTGCGTGTCGGTCAGCGCCGTCACGTTGCCGTTGGCCAGGTCCTGCAGCACCAGCTTGAAGGCGCCGCTTTGGCGCGCCACATAAGCCAGCTGCGTGCCGTCGGGGCTGATGGCCGGGCTGATGTTGTAGTCGCCTTTGAAGCTCACGCGCTCGGCATTGCCGCCGTCTGCGCCCATGCGGTAGACCTGCGGGCCGCCGCCGCGGTCACTGACAAAATAGATTTGCTTGCCATCGGGGCTGAAAGTGGCTTCGGTATCGATGGCGCTGCTGCGTGTCAGCCGCACCGGGGTGCCACCGGCGGCCGGCATCACGTGCAGCTGCGCCGGGCCGTCGGTGGACAGCGTGACCGCCAGCCGCTGACCGTCGGGCGACCAGGCGGGCGCGCTGTTGGAGCCACGAAAGCCGGCGATCATCCGCCTCTCGCCGCTGCCCAGGTCCTGCACCCAGACGGCGGCCTTTTGGGTTTCGAACGACACGTAGGCCAGGCGCCGCCCGTCGGGCGACCAGGCCGGCGAGATGATCGGCTCGGCACTGGCCAACGCCACCTGCCCGCCTTCACCGTCGGGGTCGCAGATGTGCAGCGAATACCGCTTGCCACTGCGCAGCACATAGGCGATGCGGGTGGCAAACACACCTCGCTCGCCGGTGAGCTTGAGGTGAATTTCATCGGCGATGCGGTGCGCGGCCAGGCGCAAATCAGCTGCCGGCACGAGCTTGCTCTGGCCGATCAACTCGCCGCCGCGCACGGCGTCCCACAGCTTGTAGCGCACGTCGAAGCGGCCGTCGGCCAGCCGCGTGGCGGAGCCGGCCACCAGCGCGTCCGCCCCGCGGCCGCGCCAGGACGCCAGGTCTACCGTGCTGCGCTCGTCGAGGCCGCCATTGGCGTCGATGATGCGAAAGGCGCCGCTGCGTTCGAGGTCGGCCTTGATCACCGCCGACAGCGCCACGCCGGTGGCGCCTTCATCGCGCAGCGGGGCCAGCGCAATCGGGATCTGCGTCGCGCCGACACCGGTGATCACGACGCGGACCTGCGCCCATGCCGGCAGGCCCATCGCCGAGCCGGCGGCTGCGGCAGCCGACGCAGCAAGCCAGCGGCGGCGCGGCCACAGCGACGAAGCGCCGGAAGCTGGCGGCCGCTCGGCGGGCTCGGGTGTGTCGGATGAAAAAGGCATCGTTGAGAGAAGCGAAGCCGCCCCGGAAGTTCCGTCTCACATTGTAGAAGCCGGGTTTTACGCCGATGCATTGCGGCGCCGGCGTTGGCGTAACCGGTGGTTCGCTACCCCGTGCAGCACCCCGGTATTGCGCTGCACTTGGCCGCACCGGGACTGCACACCGGCTGCAAGCACACGCACCGGATGCGCATGGCAGGCGCCCGGTGAATGCGCAGCCACTGCACGGCAACGGCCGCCGATAATCGCGCCCGCGTGCTGCGGCTGCGGCCAACTGGCCGGCGGGTCCGGCCGCCGCGAACCATCTGCATAACCGTCTACATGACTACCCTTCTGCAGCGCTTCTGGCGCCTGATGCCCTACGTGCGGCCGCACCGAGCCGGGCTGCTGGCGGCACTGGCGGCTGCTGTCGTCACCGCCATCACCGAGCCCATGATTCCGGCGCTGATGAACCGCCTGCTGGACCAGGGCTTCGCCAGGAACGAGCTGCCGCTGTGGATGGTGCCGGCGGCGATCATCGGCCTGTTTGCCGTGCGCAGCCTGTCGGGATTCGTCTCGCAGTACGGCCTGGCCTGGACTGCGCAGCGCGCGGTGCTGTCGCTGCGCGAGGCGATGTTCGGCCGGCTGTTGACTGCCGCGCCGGCGCTGTTTTCCGTGCACAGCGCCAGCGGCATGACCAACGTTCTGGTGTACGAGGCGCAGGGCGGCGTCGGCCTGCTCATCGGATCGCTGCTGACGCTGGTGCGCGACACGCTGACGCTGATCGCGCTGCTGGCCTACCTGCTGTACCTGAACTGGCAGCTCACGCTGGTGGTGGCGCTGCTGTTTCCGGCGGTTGGCCTGGTGATGCGCACGCTGGGCAAGCGGCTGCACCGCGTCACCATAGAAGGCCAGAAAGCCACCGACGAGCTGGCCTACGTGGTCGAAGAAAACGTGCTGGCCTGGCGCACGGTGCGCCTGCACGGCGCAGCACCGCAGCAGACCGCACGCTTCATGGAGCGTGCCGGCCGCGTGCGCCAGATGATGATGAAAGCGGTGGTGGCCGGCGGCACGATGACACCAGTGACGCAGATGCTGGCGGCCTGTGCGCTATCGGCCGTGATCACGATGGCGCTGTGGCAAAGCAGCAGCGGCGGCGCCACGGTGGGCAGCTTCGTGGCCTTCGTGATGGCCATGCTGCAGCTGATTGCACCGGTCAAGCACCTGTCGGACGTAGTGGCACCGCTGACACGTGGGCTGGCCGCAGTGGAGCGTGGGCTGGACCTCATTGATCTGAGCCCCGTGCAGACCGGCGGCGCCTACGCTGGCGGCAGTTACGCTGCCGGCACCTACGCTGGGGGCACAGACGGCAGCGCCACCCAGGGCAGCAGCCGGGCACGCGGCGAGATCGCCTTCGAGGATGTCTCGCTGCGCTACCAGGACGGCGCTGCGCCGGCCATCGACGGCCTGACGCTGCGTGTGCAAGCCGGCGAAACGGTGGCGCTGGTCGGGCCTTCCGGCGCGGGCAAGACGACGCTGGCCAACCTGCTGCCCCGCTTCATCGAGCCCAGCAGCGGCCGCATCACGCTGGACGGTGTGCCGCTGCTGCAGTGGGATGTGCAGGCGCTGCTGCGGCAGTTGGCGCTGGTCAGCCAGGACGTGGTGCTGTTCAACGACAGCATCGCGGCCAACGTCGCCTTGGGCGCACCGATGTCGACCGAGGAGGTGCGGGCTGCGCTGCGCGCGGCGCATTTGCTGGACTTCGTCGATGGGCTGCCCCAAGGCGTGGAAACTGCCATCGGCCACAACGGCAACCAGCTCTCGGGCGGCCAGCGCCAGCGCCTGGCGATTGCGCGCGCGATCGCAAAGGACGCGCCGGTGTTGATCCTCGACGAAGCGACCTCGGCGCTCGACAGCGAAAGCGAACGTGCGGTGCAGGCTGCACTGGACACGCTGATGCAGGGCCGCACGACGATCGTCATTGCGCATCGTCTGTCGACGATCGAAAACGCCGACCGCGTACTGGTGCTGGACGCCGGCCGCCTGGTCGAACAGGGCACCCACGCCGAGCTGCTGGTGCAGGGCGGCATGTACGCCCGGCTGCATGCCATCCAATTCAAAACCTGAAGGAGTGCTGCGATGAGCCACACCGACCCCACACCCGCCGTTTTGACCGCAGCCAGTCCCGCGATGTCGCGCTACCCGGTGCCCGAGTTGAGCGACCTGCCCGACGACCTGCGCGCCCGCATCCTGGAGGTGCAGGAAAAAGCCGGCTTCGTGCCCAACGTCTTTCTGGCGCTGGCGCATCGGCCGGCGGAGTGGCGCGCCTTCATGGCTTACCACGACGCGCTGCTGCTCAAGGAGGTCACCGACACCAGCTTGCGCACGGACCAGACGGCGTCGAGCCTGACCAAGGGCGAGCGCGAGATGATCATCGTCGTGACCTCGGCCGCCAACCAGTGCCTGTACTGCGTGGTGGCGCACGGCGCGATCCTGCGCGTCTACGAAAAAAAGCCGCTGATCGCCGACCAGCTGGCGGTCAACTACCGCAAGGCCGACATCACGCCGCGCCAGCGCGCGATGCTTGACTTTGCGATGAAGGTCTGCACGGCTTCGCACACGGTCGAAGAAGCCGACTTTGCGGCGCTGCGCCAGCACGGCTTCAGCGACGACGACGCCTGGGACATCGGCGCCATCACCGCGTTCTTCGGCATGAGCAACCGGCTGGCCAACCTGAGCGGCATGCGGCCCAACGACGAGTTCTATTTGATGGGCCGCACGCTGCGCGTCAAGAGCTGAGCGACCGCGACTGGGGCCCGACCGCACAGCAAAAAGCCCGGCATCGCTGCCGGGCTTTCTTGTTTGCAGGGCGACCGGCTTCCTAGACCTGCTGCGCCTGCTGCAGCGCTCTGATGCGGTCTTCGATCGGCGGGTGCGATGAAAACAGCGCCAGCATGCCGTTGGGGCGGCCGTTGATGCCCATCGTGGCCACGTTCTGCGGCAGCTGGCCGGGATCCATGCCGCCCAGACGGGCTAGCGCGTTGATCATCGGCTGCTTGCGGCCCATCAGCGCAGCTGCACCTGCGTCGGCACGAAACTCGCGCTGCCGCGAGAACCAGGACACGATGATGGCGGCCAGCACGCCCAGCACGATGTCCAGCACGATGGTCGTGACGATGTAGCCGATGCCCACGCCCTGGCGGTCGTTCTTCAGGATTACCTTGTCGACAAAGTAGCCGATCACACGCGACAGAAACACGACGAAGGTGTTCATCACACCCTGGATGAGCGTCATCGTCACCATGTCGCCATTGCTCACGTGCGCAACCTCATGGGCAATCACCGCCTCGACCTCGTCGCGGTTCATGGTCTGCAACAGGCCGGTGCTAACCGCGACCAGCGCCGAGTTCTTGAACGCGCCGGTGGCAAAGGCGTTGGGCGCGCCTTCGAAGATCGCGACATCGGGCATGCCGATGCCGGCTTTCTTGGCAAAGGTCTCGACGCTGCCGACGATCCAGCGGTGCGTGGGGTCGGCGCTGGTATTGATGATCTGCGCGCCGGTGCTCCACTTGGCGATGGTCTTGCTCATCAGCAAGGAAATGATCGCGCCGCCGAAACCCATGAGCAGCGAAAAGCCCAGCAGCATGGGGAGGTTCAGGCCGTTGGCCGTCAAGTAACGGTTGACACCCAGCAGGCTGGCGGCCAGGCCCAGCACCAACATCACGGCCAGGTTGGTGACGACAAAAAGGACGATGCGTTTCATGGCGGTAGCGGCCTCCGGTGCCGCGAGGGGTAAATCCAAACAGCCCGGGATGTTAGGGCGGGCTATGGCGATTCAAGCAAGCCCGGCTCGCGTGGGGGCTTGGGCGCCGGTGGGCTGCTGGGCCTGCGCTGAATGCCAGCCCAGCGGCGTTCACCGGTGCAGACGCACCTGGTTCGGCTTGCCCGCGGGCAGCAGGTCGAAGCGGTCGGCAAGCTGCGCAAACAGCTTCAGCGACGAGCTGTTCTTGCCCAGCAGCTGCGCTTCGCGCAGGCGCTGCACCGCGACGTTGAGCGCCAGACTCTGGCCCGCGGCCAGCTCAGTCAGGCAAGCGAGCACGTCCTGCACCGACGCGGCGCCACGGGGCGTGCCGGCCGCGCGGCGGCGGCCGGCATGGCTGCTCGTGTCGGCGTCGGCGTCGGCG
>JAJAZC010000174.1 GCA_026785885.1 Rubrivivax sp. | reverse complement strand
GGCCAACTCGCTTCACTCACTTCGTTCGTTACGCTCAGACAGTGGCCGCGAGTATGTTGTTGATGCGCGCTGCGCGCGCTGGCCACACACCCTGCGCTGCCCGGCGCCAGGGCCAGAGGCCCTGGCCCTCGCCAGGCACAAACAGTCCCCAGGACTGTTTGTGTCCGGGCTCAGCCCCACAGGCGCGCCACGGCCTGCCCGAACCCGCCTTTGCTGCAACAGTCGTGGCCTTTGAAATGTGGAAAACGCCACCGCGGGTGCCGGAGCGGCGGGTGGTGTTCGGCAGGGGGCGACTGGTGGGGTCGCTAAGCAGCGCAGCCTTCGGGTCGGCGCGCAACGCGCGCACCAACAACACACTCGCGGCCACTGTCAGCACAGTGAGCGCAGCCGACCTAGCGAGTTGGGCCGCGCGCCCCGGGGGTGAGCAGCGCAAGGAAGTCGTAGCGAAGCGGAGACCGCCCCACTCGGAGCCCCCTGCCGAACACCACCCGACGCGATGCGCTGGAGCACAACAAGCCGGCATCCAGCGCACCAGACCAACACTCAAGGCTCACGACGACGCGCCTGCCCGATTGAACGCTGCGAGAGGCGCTGGTCAACGCGCCCCTGCATCCACCGCGCTTCTAGCCTCGCGCCGCCGCCTCGCGCAGCTTGTCCTTGCGGCTTTTGCGGCGGCCCTTGATACCGCCGTCACTCGATGCCGGCAGCGCTGCAGGTGCGCCGGCATTGGGCTCAAAGCCGGGCACCTGCTCGCGCGGCACCCGCAGGCCCTGGCGTTTTTCGATCAGGCGAAAGTGGGCTTCGCTGCCGGGCGCGGCGGCCAGCACAAAACTCCCCGCAGTGCCGGCCGCACCGGCCCGCGCGGTGCGGCCGATGCGGTGCAGGTGATCGACCGCCGAGCGCGGCAGGTCGTGTTGCACCACGGCGTCGACGCCCGGCACATCCAGCCCGCGCGAGGCCAGGTCAGTGGCCACCAGCACCTGCAGCCGGCCTGCGGCCAGATCGGCCAACGCCTGGTTGCGGCGCAGCGGGCTGAGTTGGCCGTGCAGCGCGGCTGCAGGCAGGCCGGCATGGCGCAGCTTGTCGGCCACCTGCTCTGCCGCATGTTGCGTGGCCACGAAGACCAGCAGCTTGCGCCAGCCTGCGCTGGCGATCAGCGCACGCAGCAGCGGTGTGCGGCGCGCGCTGTCGACGACGATGGCACGCTGCACGATGCCCGCGGGCAGCGCCGGCGGGGCTGTCGACACCGCGCCTTCACGGCCTTCATGATCTTCATGGCCCTCATGGCGGGCATGGTCGGCGTGGTCGGCATGGTCGGCATGGTCGGCATGGTCGGCATGACCGGCCGGGACCGGATCGCCGCTGTCGGGCGTGTCGAGCAGCTCGATGTGCACCGCATCGCTCTGCGTCGCCTGTGCGATGTTGAGCACCGCATCGGACAGCGTGGCGCTGAACAGCAGCGTCTGCCGCGGGTGTGGCAGCAGCGCCAGCACACGGCGGGTCTCGTCGATGAAGCCGGCGTCGAGCATGCGGTCGGCTTCGTCGATCACCACGGCCTGCAGGTCGGCCAGACGCACCGCGTTCTGTCGTGAGAGGTCCAGCAGCCGCCCGGGTGTGGCGACGACCACATGCGCACCGCCGCGAAGCGCCATCATCTGCGGATTGATCGACAAACCGCCGACTGCGACCACAGTCTTCAGCGCCGGGGCCAGCTGCGCGGCGACGGTGCCGGTCTGCTGCGCCAGCTCGCGTGTGGGCGACAGCACCAGCAGATACAGCCGCCGCGGGCGCGCATCGGCGATAGTGGCCTGAGCGGGTTGCCCCGCCTGACCCGCATGCCCCACCTGCATCATCAAACGCTGCAACAGCGGCAGCAAAAACGCCGCCGTTTTGCCGGCGCCGGTGGCGGCCTGCACGCGCACATCGCGGCCCTGCAGGATGTGCGGGATGGCGGCGCGCTGCACGGCCGTGGGCAGCGCCCAGCCGGCGGCGCGGGCCGCATGGCACAAGCCGGGCAGCAGGCCGAGTGCAGCAAAGTCCGCGGCGGCTGCGGTGTCGACGGTCTGGGTCGCCGTCGTGTCGGCAGCAGTGGGCTCGGGCATGCCGCGCAGGATAGCCTGCGGCCTACCAATGAATGCCCAGACGCCCATGCCCCGCCGGCGCACGCTGTGCGGCCGCTGCACACGCCCGCTGCCGGCGTGCCTGTGCCGCTGGGTGTGCCCCACCGCCAACCGGTTGCCGCTGTTGCTGTTGATGCACCCACTGGAGGCCAACCATGCCAAGAACAGCGCGACGCTGCTGAAGCTGAGCTTGAGCCAATGCCGTGTCGAGGTAGGCGATGCCTTCGACGACAACCGGCTGCAGCACACCCTCGCCAGTGGTGCACTGCTGCTGTACCCGAGCGGGGTCGGCAACCCCGCCGCGCCGCCGCCGCCTCATGTCGAACAGGTCGAACAGGTCGAACAGCTCGTGCTGCTGGATGGCACCTGGCGCCAGACGCGCCGTCTGCTGCATCGCCATCCGCTGTTGCAGGCCTTGCCGCGTTGGGCGCTGCCCACTGTGCCGCTGCCACCACCACCATCGCGCTACGCGATGCGCAAGGCGGCGCGGCCCGATCAGCGCAGCACACTGGAAGCAGCCTGCCTAGCGCTGGCCCATCTGGAACAGCGCCCGGCGCACTACGACGCGCTGCTGCAGGCCTTTGCCGAATGGGCGGCTCGATGGGGTGCAGACTGGGGTGCGGAGCGGGTCGCAGATCGTTCGGTGATCACGCGCTGATCACGCGCCGATCACACGCCGATCGCTCACCGATTGCTCACCGCCTGCTTACTGCGCGCCCACTGATCGCTCATTGATCGCTCACTCCTCAGTCAGCCCGCCGCATCTGCAATGCCGCAAACCACAGGTCCGAAAACGGCGAGCCGCCAGCCGGCTTCGACCTATGATTTGTGCCATGGTCCTCAACACCGCTGCCGCCTACCTCGCGCTCAAAGCGCGGGATGCGCGCTTCGACGGGCGCTTCTTCGTCGGTGTCACCTCAACCGGCGTGTACTGCCGCCCGGTGTGCCGTGTGCGTACACCGCGGGCGGAAAACTGCCGCTTCTTCGACACCCGCGCGCAGGCCGAAGCAGCTGCCTTCAGGCCGTGCATGAAGTGCCGGCCGGAGATCGCGCCTGGCCTGTCGCAGATGGATTCTTCGCGCAGGCTGGCCGACTGGGCAGCACTCGCAATCGAGCACGCCGTGCATGCCGCTGAGCCTATCGGCCTGCCGGCATTGGCGCTGCGGCTAGGCGTCACCGACCGCCACCTGCGGCGCATCTTCCAGGCCGCGCACGGCGTCGCGCCGAAGGCCTACCTGACGACGCAGCGGCTGCTGCTGGCCAAGCAGCTTCTGACCGACACGCGGCAGCCGGTGACGCAGGTGGCACTGGCCAGCGGCTTCGACAGCCTGCGCCGCTTTAACGCCGCCTTTGCCGAGCGCTACCGCTTCAGCCCCACGCAACTGCGGCGCGAAGGTGCGGCGAAGCCGGCAGCCATGGCGCTGCGCCTGGCCTATCGGCCGCCCTATGACGTTGAAGCCGTGCTCGGTTCTTTTGCGCGGCGCGAGGTGCGCGGCATCGAGCAGGTGCAGGGGCTGACGCTGCGCTGCACCGTCGGCTGGGTGCAGCGCGGGCAACTGATGCAAGGCTGGCTCAGCAGCACTTTCGTGCCCGCGCGCCACGAGGTGCATGTGCAGGTTTCGGACAGCCTGGCTCCGGTGCTGGGCGCGCTGATGCAGCGCGTGCGCCAGGCCCTGGATCTGGATGCCGATCCGGCATTGATCGATCCGGTCATGGCTTTGTTGCCACTGCCGCTGCCACTGCGCATGCGCGCCGGCACCCGCCTGCCCGGCATGCTGGACGGCTTCGAGTGTGCGGTGCGTGTGATCCTGGGCCAGCAGGTCACGGTCAAGGCTGCGCGCACGCTGGTGCAGCGGCTGGCCGACCGTTTCGGCACGCCGATCCAGACGCCCTACCCGGCTTTGACGATGGTCTTCCCCAGCGCGCAGAGCATCGCAGCGGCCGACCCCGAGGTCATCGGCAAGCTGGGCATCTTGCGCCAGCGCGTGCGTGCACTGCAGGCGCTGGCCAGCGCGGTGGCGCAGGGCACGCTGGTGCTGCACCGCGGCGCGCCGCTGCAGCCGACGCTGGATGCACTGCGCGCGCTGCCCGGCATCGGCGACTGGACCGCGCAGGTCATCGCGATGCGCGCGCTGGCCTGGCCCGACGCCTGGCCGGCCAGCGACATCGGCCTGATGAACGCGCTGGGCTCGCGCGACACCCGACACATCACCGCGCTGGCCGAGCCCTGGCGGCCCTGGCGCGCCTATGCCGTGATGCGGCTGTGGCACCACCTGGAGACATCGACATGAATGAGCGATTGATCGCGCAACACCGCATCGACACCCCGCTGGGCGGCATGCTGCTCGCGGCCCCCCCGGCCGGCGTGGCCGGGGCCTGGTTCGAGGGCCAGGCGCACCACCCGGGCGTGCTGAGCGCACCGCACGACGCAGCGCAGCGCTGGCTCGCGCAAGCCGCGCTTGAGCTGCAGCAGTACTTCAGCGGTTTGCGCCGGCAGTTCGATGTCGCGCTCGATCCGCGCGGCACGGAGTTTCAGCAACGCGTGTGGGCGCTGCTGCGCAACATCCCGTGGGGCGCGCGCAACGGCTACGGCAGCCTGGCCACGGCGCTTGGTAAACCGCAGGCTGCACGTGCGGTGGGCGCGGCGGTGGGGCGCAATCCGCTGTCGGTGATCGTGCCCTGCCACCGGGTCGTCGGGCATGGCGGCGAACTCACCGGTTATGCCGGCGGGCTGCCGCGCAAAGAGGCGCTGCTGGCACTCGAAGCCGCAGGCCTGCCGGGGAGCGGAATCGAGCCCGACCAGGGCGCGACGCTGCAGGCCCGTGCGGCATGAGCCGGCGCAACCTGCTGGACCTCACGCTGCTGGCCGCGCTGTGGGGCGCGTCGTTCTTGTTCATGCGCCTGGGCGCGCACGAATTCGGGCCGTTGGTGCTGGCGTTTTTGCGCGTCACGGGCGCTGCGCTGATGCTGCTGCCGCTGTTGGCCTGGCGCGGCGAAGCCACGGCGCTGCGCGGCGCCTGGCGCGCCATCGCAGCGGTCGGCGTGATGAATTACGCGCTGCCCTTTGCGCTGTTCGCGTTGGCCGCGCTGGTGCTGAGCACGGCACTGATGTCGGTCTTCAACGCCACCACGCCGATCTGGGGCGCGCTGGTGGCTTGGTTGTGGCTCGGTGAGCGGCTGACCCCGTCGCGCTGGCTGGGCCTGGCCATCGGCACAGCCGGTGTGGTGGCGCTCAGCTGGGGCAAGGCCGATATGCGCCCGGGCGAGCATGGCGTGAGTGCGGCCGTCGGCATTGCGGCCTGCGTGGTGGCTTCGGTGCTGTACGGCGTGGCGGCGAATGTCTCGCGGCGTTATCTGGCGAGCTTGCCGCCGATGGCGCTGGCCGCCGGCAGCCAGCTAGCCGCCAGCACCGTGCTGCTGGTGCCTGCGCTGGCCACGTGGCCTACCGTCAACCCGGGGCCCAAAGCCTGGCTGGCGGTGGCTGCGCTGGCCTTTCTGTGCACCGGCCTGGCCTATGCGCTGTATTTCCGCCTCATCGTGCGCGCCGGCGCCACGCAAGCCATGTCGGTAACCTTTTTGATCCCGGCGTTTGCGCTGTTGTGGGGCTGGCTGCTGCTGGACGAAACACCGACGCTGGCCACACTGGCCGGCTGCACGGTGATCCTGCTGGGTACCGCGCTGGCCACCGGGCTCGTCAAGCTGCCCGGTCTTCGCAGCGGCTGATGGGCTTGACGCCCGTTGCCGCCCTCGAAGCGGCTCGGGGTCGGTCAGCGGAACTTGCTCTGCGGCAGCGTGCGCAAGTCACCCGGCAGCGAGCCGATGTACTGCGCCATCGCTTTCAACTCCGGCACCGTGAACTGCTTGACCTGCGCGACCATGATCCCGTTGCTGCGGCCGACCTGAGGGTTGTCCTCGGTCTTGTAGGCACGCAGCGCCACCGACAGGTAGTCGGCATGCTGCCCGGCGATCTTGGGGTAGCTGCCGTCGATGGGCTTGTTGAAGTTGGCGCCGTGGCAGGACACACAAGCGCCCCGCGTCAGCAGCGCTGCAACCTGGACACTGGGCTGCACCGCCGGGGTGTCGGCCACGGCCTTGAGCGACGACGCGCCGTGCTGCGCGTAGTAGGCCGACAGGTCCGCGATTTCGGTGTCGCTGAGCGCGCGGCTAATGCCGCGCATCGTCGGGTGTTTGCGCTCGCCCTTCTTGTAGGCGTTGAGCGATGCTGCGATGTACTTGGCGCCCTGGCCCGAGATCATCGGCACCTTGTGCACCTCGGGGAAGCTGGCCTGGTAGCCGACGATGCCGTGGCAGCCGATGCACACCTGGGCGCGCTTCTGGCCGGCGACGGCGTCACCGGCCGGGGCATCCTGCGCATGCGCACCGGCGGCAACAAACAGGGTGCCGGCCAGGGCCAGCAGAACGGAGATGGCTTGGTTCATATCGACGGCGAGGGTGCAGAAACAAGACCCCAAGTATAGGTGGCCTATATACTGGAATTCGACCCTTTCCGACGAGCAAAACACGGCCCGCAGCCCATGAAATTCCAAGGTTCGGAGCAGTACGTCACCACGCCCGACCTGATGCTGGCGGTCAACGCCGCCGTAACGCTCAAACGCCCGCTGCTGGTCAAGGGCGAGCCCGGCACCGGCAAGACGATGCTGGCCGAAGAGGTTGCCGCGGCGCTGCAGATGCCGCTGTTGCAGTGGCATATCAAGAGCACCACCAAGGCACAGCAGGGCCTTTACGAATACGACGCGGTAAGCCGTTTGCGCGACAGCCAGTTGGCCGGCATCGAGGGCGGCGACAAGGTCCGCGACATCCACAACTACATCGTCAAGGGTGTGCTGTGGCAGGCCTTCACGGCCGAGCAGCCGGTGGCGCTGTTGATCGATGAGATCGACAAAGCCGACATCGAGTTTCCCAACGACCTGCTGCGCGAGATCGACCGCATGGAGTTCTACGTCTACGAGACGCGGGAACTGGTGCGGGCCAAGCACCGGCCGCTGGTTTTCATCACCAGCAACAACGAAAAAGAGCTGCCCGACGCGTTCTTGCGCCGCTGCTTTTTCCACTACATCAAGTTTCCCGATGTCGACACCATGCGCGCCATCGTCGACGTGCACTTTCCGGGGCTCAAGAAAGAGCTGCTGAGCCGAGCACTGAAGACCTTCTACGACGTGCGCAACCTGCCGGGTCTGAAGAAGAAACCCAGCACCAGCGAGTTGCTGGACTGGCTCAAGCTGTTGGTGGCCGAGGACATTCCGCTGGACGCGCTGCACAGCAAGGACGACAAGGTCGTGGTGCCGCCACTGGTGGGAGCGTTGTTGAAAAACGAGCAGGACGTGACGCTGTTCGAGAAGCTCGTCTTCATGCAAAAGCACAACCGGTAGATGGGGCCCCGAGCTCGCTTGCGCTCGCTACCCCCGAGGGGCCGTCCGCCAGCGGCCCGGCAGAGCCGGTTCCGCGGCGGGAAGCTGGGTCTGATGGTGCGGTGCCGCGCATGACCCGGGTCGTGCCCATCGAGTTGGCCCGCGGCCCGGTGCGGCTGCAGCCTCTGCTGCCCGAGCATGCGCAAGGTCTGGCCGAAGCCGCGGCCGCTGCCGATGGCGAGCTGTGGCGGTTGTGGTTCACCTCGGTGCCCGAGCCGGGTTCGGAGGCCGCCTACATTGCCACGGCATTGCACATGCAGGCCAATGGTCAGTGTCTGCCCTTCGTGGTGCTCGACGCAGCCAGCGGCGCTGTGATCGGCAGCACGAGTTATCACGACATCCTGCCCACCGTGCAGCGGCTGGAGATCGGCTACACCTGGTACGCCAGACGCTGCCAGCGCAGCGCCGTCAACACCACCTGCAAGTGGCTGCTGATGCAACACGCGTTTGCCACCCTGGGCGCGCAAGTCGTCGGCTGGTGCACCGATGGCGTCAACTTCCCGAGCCAGAGGGCCGTCAAGCGGCTGGGTGCTTTGAAGGACGGTGTGATCCGCCACCACGCGCTGCGCCGCGAGGGCAGTGTGCGCGACACCGTGATGTACAGCATGACCGTAGCCGAGTGGCCGGCCAGCCGCGCGCGGCTCGAATCGGCGCTGGCCGCACGGCAGGGTTGACAGCACCCGTCAGGCGCCCCGCCCGACAACATCACCGCACACCCGAGGACGCTGACATGGCCCGCAAGAAAAACATCACCGTCCTCGACCTCTGGAAGATCGAGCGCCTGGGCGCCCCGAGCCTGAGCCCCGATGGCGCGCAGGCCGTAGTTTCGCTGGCCCGCCATGCGATGGCTGACAACAAGAGCACGACCGCACTGTGGCTGCTGTCCACACTGGGCGGCGCGGCGCGCGCGCTGACTGCCGCCGGCGACAAGGACGGCCAGCCGCGCTGGAGCCCGCCGCGCCCGGGCGGCGAGCTGATCGCCTTTACCGCCAAGCGCGACCAGCAGGGCCGTAAGGATCAGGAGAGCCAGCTCTACCTGATTGCGCCCGACGGGGGCGAGGCCCGCCGCGCAGCAGAGGTTGCCACCGGCGTGGAGGCCTTTCGCTGGAGCCCGGACGGCCGCCGCATCGTCTTCGTCAGCTGGGTCTGGCCCGACGCCAAAGGCGCCAAAGCGCAGGCCGTGCGCCACAAGGCCTTCAGCGAACGCAAGGAAACCGGCTACGCCACCAGCGAAGCGCAGTACCGCCACTGGGACCGCAACCTGCCGATGGGCCGGGTCGCCCACCTGCATGTGATGGACATCGGTGCCGAAGGCACCGACGGCTTCAACGGCGCCGCGGGCAAGGTGCGCGACCTGTTCGAGGGCCGCGGCTACGAGCTGACCCGCGCCGACCCCGGCGTCGACCACTTCGACATTTCACCCGACGGCAAACGCGTGGTCTTTGCCTTCGACCCGGCGCCCGTCAAACGCCCCGATGGCCGCGCCGCACTGGCCGAGATGGACCTGCGCAGCGGCCGCAGCACCGTCATCGCGCAGGACAAGGCCTGGGACCTGAGCGCGCCGCGCTACAGCCCCGACGGCAGCCGCATCGCCTTCACCGCCAGCCAGGTCGGCCGCAAGCACACGATGCCGGCGCACCTGGCGCTGTGGGACCGCGAAGGTGGCGCGTGGCGAACAGTCAGCGAGGAATGGGACCACGAGGTCCACGCGCCGCTGCACTGGGAGGACGACGGCAGCGCCGTGCTGTTTTGCGCTGAGGACAAGGGCCGCCGCCACCTGTGGCGCTTCGATCTGGCCGACAAACGGGCCGAGGTCCTGGTGGCCGGCGGCTGGGTCGGCAGCTTCGACAAGGCCGCCGGAGCGCTGGTGACGCTGGCCGACAGCGCGCAGCACCCGGCACGGCTGCACGCACATCTGCCCGGCAGCGCACCTTTGCGCATGGACAGCTTCAACGATGCGCTGCTGGCCGGCATCGCGATCGGCACGGTCGAAGAGGTCTGGCTCACCGGCGCCCTCGAAGACCCGGTGCAGATGTGGCTGACCTACCCGCCCGGGTTCGACGCCGAGGCCAAGAAGAAGCTCCCGGTGATGCACAACATCCACGGCGGCCCGCACACCGGCCCGGGGGACAACTGGCACTACCGCTGGAACACGCAGCTGTTTGCCGCGCAGGGCTATGTCGTGGCCAGCGTCAACTACCACGGCAGCTCGGGCTTCGGCTACGCGTTTCTGGACAGCATCACGCACCGCTGGGGCGCACTGGAGCTGCAGGACATCGAGGCCGGCACCGACTGGCTGCTGAAGAAACCCTGGGTCGACCGCCGCCGCGTGTTTGCCACCGGTGGCAGCTACGGCGGCTTCATGGTGGCCTGGATGAATGGCCACGTGAAGCCCGGCCGCTACAAAGCCTACGTGTGCCACGCCGGCTGCTTTGATTGGGTCGGCATGTTTGCCGACGACGCCTACCCCTGGCACGCTGCGGAACTGGGCGCCTGGTACTGGGACGACATGGCGCAAATCCACAGCCAGAGCCCGCACGCCAGCGCCAAGAACTTCCGCACACCGACACTCGTGATCCACGGTGCACTGGACTATCGCGTACCCGACGCGCAAGGCCTGGCTTACTACAACACCCTCAAAGCGCTCAACGTCGATGCGCGGCTCTTGTGGTTTCCGGACGAGAACCACTGGGTCTTGAAGCCGCGCAACAGCCAGCTCTGGTACGGCGAGTTCTTCGACTGGCTGCGCCGCCACGACCCGGGGCTGGTGGAGCCCAGTTGAAGTGCAGCCCGGCTGAAGCGCCGGCCCGCGTTATGGGCAGCCGGCTGCAATCAAAATCGAAGCGCTCAGCCGCCGTTGCGGGACATCGATGCTCATCAACTTTTTCTACACGCTGCGCGCAGCCAAGCTGAAGGTCTCCGTCAAGGAGTACCTGACGCTGCTGGAGGCGCTGCAGGCCGGTGTCATCGACGACGACGGCGGCCCATCGGTCGACAAGTTCTACTACCTAGCGCGCACCAGCCTGGTCAAGGACGAAACGCAGTTCGACAAGTTTGACCGCGCGTTTGCGGCCTACTTCAAAGGCGTCGAGCTGCTGGCCGGCTTCACGCAGGATGTGCCGCTGGACTGGCTGCGCAAAACGCTGGAGCTGGAGCTGAGCGCCGAGGACAAAGCCGCGATCGACAAGATGGGCTGGGACGAGCTGATGGAGACGCTGAA
This sequence comes from Rubrivivax sp., assembly GCA_026785885.1. Lineage (GTDB taxonomy): Bacteria > Pseudomonadota > Gammaproteobacteria > Burkholderiales > Burkholderiaceae_C > Rubrivivax. The sequence goes on along the minus strand of JAJAZC010000174.1, from coordinate 17,695 downwards.
GAAGCGGTTCGAGGAGCAGAAAGAACGCCACGAAGGGGGCAGCAGGATGATCGGCACCGGCGGCACCAGCCCTTTCGGCGCCTACGGCTACAACCCGCAGGGCGTGCGCATCGGCCAAGCCGCGGAGCGCAACAAGAGTGCGGTGAAGGTCTGGGACCAGCGCGCCTACAAAGACTACGACGACACCAAAGAGCTGGGCACCCGCACCATCAAGGTGGCGCTACGCCGGCTGCGCCGCTTTGCCCGCGAAGGTGCTGCCAACGAGCTGGATCTGGGCGACACCATCCACAGTACGGCGGCCAATGCCGGCCTGCTGGACATCAAGATGGTGCCGGAGCGCCACAACAAGGTGAAGGTGTTGCTGCTGATGGACGTGGGCGGCACGATGGACGAGCACATCCACCGCGTCGAAGAACTGTTCAGCGCCTCCAAGACCGAGTTCAAGCACCTGGAGTTCTTCTACTTTCACAACTGCGTCTACGACTTCATGTGGAAGAACAACCGGCGCCGCTTCGGTGAAAAGCTCGCCACCTGGGATCTGATCCGCAAGTACGGCCGCGACTACAAGCTGATCTTTGTCGGCGACGCGACGATGAGCCCGTACGAAATCCTGCAGCCCGGCGGCAGCGTTGAATACAACAACGAAGAAGCAGGTGCCGAATGGCTGCAGCGGCTGACCAACGCGTTCCCGAAGTTCGCCTGGATCAACCCCGAGCCGCAGGGCGTGTGGCAATACCGGCAGAGCATTGCCATCGTGCAGCAGCTGATGAACCAGCGCATGTTTCCGCTCAGCCTGGCGGGGCTCGAAGGTGCGATGCGGCTCTTGAGCAAGTAAGTCTGCTGCGCCGCCGGGTGGCGCCCGGGTGAACTTGTCGGGCCGCATCCAGGCCCGGCGTCTGCAGCAGACACCGCGCGATGCAACCCGATGCCGCCCATGCGGCCATGCAAAAATCAGCGCTCGGCTCGCCGTAGTTCAATGGATAGAACAGGCCCCTCCTAAGGGTCAGATCTGGGTTCGATTCCCGGTGGCGGGACCAGCTAGCGGCGCTTTGCGCACGGCCTGCCGAGTCAGCCGACGCGTGCCTCGGCTGCAGGGTGCGCAGGCCAGGCGCAAGATCATTTGCCCAGCAGCGGCGCCGGGTTGTGGCGCCGGCCGCCCAGTGGCAGGCGGAAGGTGAAGGTCGCTGCCTTGTCGGGCCCGCCGCCGGCGGCGGCCAATTTGCCGCCATGGCCCTCGACAATGCCCATCGGGATAGCCGGGCCAAGCCCAAGCCCGCCATAACGTTGATACGTGCCGGTACTGCCCTGCTCGTAGGCAACGAAGATGCGGGCCAGCGCCGCTGCCTCGATGCCGACCACGCTGTCAGTGCACGTCATGACGAAGTCGTTGCCGTCGATCGTGTTCTGGATACGAATCTGGCCGCCGCGCGGCGTGAACTTCACGGCGTTGCGGATGATGTTCCACACCACCTGCTGCATGCGCACCGGGTCCGCTGCAACGCGGACGACCCGGGCGCCGGGCACGCAGACAAAGTCGATGTCCTTGGCTGCCAGATCATGTCGCATCATCTCCGCGACCTGATCGACGAGCGCGTCCATGTCGCGATACAGCGGCCCAGACTGGTGAGCCGCTTCATTTCAACAGCCGCCAGGGCGGCGATCCCAAGCACCGACCTCGCCTTATCCAGTGCCTTAACAAAGCGGCGAGCGAGCAAGTCGATCGACCCCTGCGCGCTGCTTCATCGCGCCTTCAGCCAGCTTGCAGCCGCCCTCAACTTGCTGTCGGCGGACCCAATGCCGGCGAGCCGGCGGGCAGTCGGAAATCGCGCAGCCGCTGCAGCTCACGCACGACCACCGGTGAAAAGCCGGCGCGACCGCCGCGGCGGTCTTCGAACAAGTCCTGCAGCACCGAGTGAATCAGTTGGTCGTCGCGCCAGCACCAGGCAAGGCGGTTGGCCACATGCGGGTGGCGTTGGCACAAGCCCAGCGGGCGTCGTCGCGGCGGCAACTGGCGCAGCCACAGGCGCGTGGCGCCGGTCAAGGCCAGGTCGCTGCTGCGGGATCGGCGGCGCAAGGGCAGCCAGAGGTCGGGTGGGTTGGTCATGGCAACAAGGTCAAGACGCCGGCGCGCGCAGCGCCCGGCTCAGCAGGATTACCGGAATCAGCCCGACAGCCACGATGGCCAGCGAAGGCAATGCGGCTTCAGCCAAACGTTCGTCGCGCGCCAGGTTATAGGCCACCACGGCCAGCGTGTCGCTGCCGAAGGGGCGCAGCACCAGGGTGGCCGGCAGCTCTTTCATGACGTCGACAAACACCAGCAGCGCCGCGGCAGCAGCCGAGCGCCGCAGCAGCGGCAGGTGCAGCTGCATGAATACCCGCCCTGCGCCGGCGCCGAGCGTGCGCGCGGTTTCATCGATCGACAGCGGCAGCCGTGCATAGCCGGCCTCAACCGACTGCAGCGCCACCGCAGAAAACCGCACCAGGTAGGCGTACAGCAGCCCGAACACCGTGCCGGTGACGAGCGCAGCAGCGCCGGCGTCGGGCCAGCGCTGCTGCAGCCAGGCCACACGACCGAGGATGCCGATGGCCAACACGGCACCCGGTACGGCATACCCCAGCGACAACACGCGCACCGCCGGGCGCAGCAAGCGCGCGCCCGCGTCCTGCGCAGCGGCACCGCGGCGCAGGACAAAACCCAGCGCCAGGGCCAACACGGTGGCGGCCAGGGCGGCGGTTGCAGCGAGCTGGAAGCTGGCCCAGGCCCAGGCTACAAAGCGCGCCAGCGGCAGGCCGAATTCGGAGAATTGCGCCTCTTGCCACAACATGCGCAGCAGCCACGCCACCGGCAGCACAAAGCCCAGCAGCACTGGCATGGCGCACAGCAGCACGGCCAGCGCAGCCGCGCCGTGCTGCAGCTGCAAAGGGCGCGCTTCGGCCGACGACGCCGCGTTGCGGCCGGCAGCAAAGCGCAAGCGGCGCTGCGCGCTGCGCTCGGCCATCAGCACGGCCGCCACCACCACCAGCAGCAGCGCCGCCAGTTGCGCAGCGGCGATGGGGTCGCTCATCACAAGCCAGGCTTTGTAGATGCCGGTGCTGAAGGTCGTGAGGCCGAAGTAGGCACCAACGCCGTAGTCCGCCAGCGTCTCCATCAGCGCCAGCGCTGTGCCGGCCGCGATGGCCGGGCGCGCCATCGGCAAGGCGACCTCGAGCACCCGACGGCGCATCGGCGCTCCCAGCAGCCGCGCCGCTTCCATCAACCGCACTGCGCGCTCACCCAGCGCGGCACGCGCCAGCAGGTAAACGTACGGATACAGGCACAGCACGAACAGCAGCACCGCTACCGGCAGGCTGCGCACGTCGGGCCACAGCGCGCCCTGCCAGCCTAACGCGTTGCGCAGGCCGACCTGGACGGGGCCGCTGAACTGCAGCGCGTCGGTCCAGGCATAGGCCAGCACATAAGCCGGCATGGCCAACGGCAGCAGCAGCGCCCATTCGAAGAAGCCACGGCCGGGAAAGTCGAACAGCGTAACAGCCGCCGCAGTTGCCGCGCCCAGCACCATGACGCCCAGCGCAACGCCCACAGCCAGCAGCGACGACTGCAGCACGTAACCCGGCAGCACCGTATGCCACTGGTGCCTCAGCACCGCCAGTGCCGCCGCATCCAGCGCCAGCCAGGCGCCCAGCACACCCAGCACCGGCAAAACAAGCAACAAGCAAATCAGCGTCAACAGCGCGCGCATCGACAAAGCCATCAGGGGAAAGCGTTGAATGCGAACAATGCGCATTCAGCCCACGCATTATCATCGGCCGATGTTCCTGAGCCTCGAATCGGTGGACGTGCGGTACCCGCAGCCGGCAGCGGCGCGGGCCGCCGTCGAGCATGTGTCGCTCGGCCTGGTGCCAGGCCAGATCGGGGTGCTGATCGGGCCATCAGGCTGCGGCAAGACCTCGCTGCTGCGCGCCGTAGCCGGGTTGGAGCGTTGCGCCGCTGGGCGCGTGTCGATCGCCGGGCAGACTTTGTCCGACGCCGCGCACGGCATCCACCTGCCGCCCGAGCAGCGCCAGATCGGCATGGTGTTCCAGGACTACGCGCTGTTCCCGCACCTGAGCGTGGCTGAGAATGTCACCTTCGGCATTGCCGAATTGCCGCGGGCAGCGCGTGTGCAACGGGTGCAGCAGATGCTGGATCTGGTGGGCCTGAGCCACGCGGCCAAACGCGCGCCGCACGAGTTGTCCGGCGGCCAGCAGCAGCGCGTGGCGCTGGCGCGCGCCTTGGCACCGGGGCCGCGCCTGTTGCTGCTGGACGAGCCGTTTTCCAGCCTGGACGTGGACCTGCGCGAGCGCTTGGCACAAGAGGTCCGCGTGATCCTGAAGCAGAGCAACACTACGGCGCTCCTGGTCACGCACGATCAGCTGGAGGCCTTCGCTGTGGGCGACGTGATCGGCGTCATGAATCAGGGTGTGCTGGAGCAATGGGACGACGCCTACACGCTGTACCACCGGCCGGCAACGCGCTTTATCGCGCAGTTCATCGGGCATGGCGTCTTCACACCGGCGCAGATCGTGGCCTGCGCGCACGGGCCTTGTGTGCACACGGCGCTGGGCGAACTCAACGATTTGGCCGGCTGCCCGCTGCCCGAGGCTTTCGACAACGGCGAGTGCGACGTGCTGCTGCGCGCCGACGACATCGTGCATGACGACGCCAGCACGGTGCGGGCGCTGATCGAGCGCAAAGCCTTCCGCGGCTCTGAGTTCTTGCTCACGCTGCGCCTGGCCAGTGGTGAGCGGGTGATGGCGCATGTGCCGTCGCACCACGACCACGAGGTCGGCGAATGGATCGGCATCCGCGCCGAGGTCGAACACGTCGTGACCTTCCCACGGCTGCCTATGAGCGCACCGCCACCGCTGCCGGCACCGCCGCCGGCGGCGCGCCTGCAGACGGCACGCCAGCCTGCCTGAGCTGTTTTGCCGCGGCTGGTGCCCCGGCTCGCGGGGTGCAACTTTCCCGCTCCAACCCGCTCCAAACGTGGCCCAGTCCTATACTGGGGAGCGTTGCGAATCGGCTGCAAAAGCGCGTCTTTTCACGGGGTAAAACATGGGTTCGAAACTGAAGTTCGCCGGCATTCTTGCGGTCGGTATCGTGGCCGGGGCGCTGGCGACGATGCAGCTGCAAGCGGTGGCCCGCAACGCGCTGAGCCCGCTGCCGCTGGAAGAGGTGCAGCAACTGGCTGCCGTCTTCGACCGCGTCAAAGCCGAGTACGTCGAGCCGGTCGATGAGAAAAAACTCATCTCCGACGCCATCAGCGGCATGGTCGCCGGGCTCGATCCGCATTCGCAGTACCTCGACAAAAAAACCTTTCGGGAATTCCGCGAGAACACCGGCGGCCGCTTTATCGGCATCGGTATCGAGATGGGCATGGAAGACGGCCTGGTCAAGGTCGTCTCGCCGATCGAAGGCTCACCGGCCTTTCGCGCCGGCTTGAAATCCGGTGACCTGATCACCCGCATCGACGACGCGCCGGTCAAGGGCCTGACGGTGGATCAGGCCGTGAAGAGGATGCGCGGCGAGCCCAACACGAAGGTGGTGCTGACGGTCTTTCGCAAGACAGAGAGCCGCAGCTTCCCGGTGACCATCGTGCGTGAAGAAATTCGCATGCAGAGCGTGCGCGCGCGCATGGTCGAGCCCGGCTACGGCTGGCTGCGCGTAAGCCAGTTCCAGGACCGCACGGTCGATGACTTCGTGCGCAAGCTCGAAGATTTGTACAAGCAGGACCCTAACCTCAAGGGCCTCGTGCTGGATCTGCGCAACGACCCGGGCGGTCTGCTCGACGCGTCGGTGGCCTTGAGCGCGGCGTTTCTGGCGGCCGACGTGGTCGTCGTCAGCACCAACGGGCAGATTGCCGAATCGCGCCAGACCTTCCGTGCCAGCCCGTCGGACTACGCGCGCCGCGGCGGCGCCGATCCGCTCAAGCGCCTGCCGGCGGCCATCAAGTCGGTGCCGCTGGTGGTGCTGGTCAACGAAGGTTCGGCCTCGGCCAGCGAAATCGTTGCCGGCGCGTTGCAGGACCACAAGCGGGCCACCGTGATGGGCGCGCAGACCTTCGGCAAGGGCTCGGTGCAGACCATTCGTCCGCTGCCCGGCGACACGGCGCTGAAGATCACCACCGCACGCTACTACACGCCGGGTGGCCGTAGCATCCAGGCCAAAGGCATCGTGCCCGACGTCTTCCTCGACGAAACCGCCGAGGGCAATGTCTACGCTGCGTTGCGCATGCGCGAGGCCGATCTGGACAAGCACCTGCAAGGCTCCGACGAGAAAAAGGACGCCGTGCGCGAGAAAGCCCGTGAGGAAGCGCGCAAGAAGGTCGAAGAACAGCTGGCCAAAAGCAAAGAGCCGGCCAAGCCGCTGCCGGAATTCGGCACGGCCGAGGACTTCCCGCTGCAACAGGCTGTCAACCAATTGCGCGGGCTGCCGGTTGTGGCCAGCAAGACCTCGGTTGAGCAGCGCGCCGAGGCCGCGGCTACACCGTCGAAGTAAGCCACGAAGTAACTCGCAACGTCAGCAGCAGCGTCAGCTCTCCGGCGAACTGCAGAAACACACTTCGAACTTGGCGTCACAGCGCGCGCCGGAGTCGACCTAGCAGTCAACCCAGTAGTCAACCCCGGTAGTCGAGTTGTCCCGGCTACCTGCACACAGCCCGCCACCCGGCGGGCTCTGCACTTGGCGCCCCCGATGAACGACCAGCAGCTGCTGCGTTATGCCCGCCACTTAATGCTCGATGAGATCGGCATCGCAGGTCAGCAGCGCCTGCTGGATGCGCATGCGCTGGTCATCGGCGCCGGTGGCCTGGGCTCGCCCGCGCTGCTGTATCTGGCCAGCGCCGGCGTTGGCCGCATCACGGTGGTCGACGACGATGTCGTAGCCCTCACCAACCTGCAGCGCCAGGTCGTGCACAACCATTCGCGCATCGGCCTGCCCAAAGCCGCTTCGGCGTGCACGACGCTGGCCGCAGTCAACCCCGACGTACAGCTGCAGGCGCTGATGCAGCGTGCCGACGCAGCACTGCTGGACACGTTGGTGCCGCAGGCCAGCGTGGTGCTCGACTGCAGCGACAACTTCCACACCCGCCACGCCATCAATGCGGCCTGCGTCAGGCACTGCAAGCCGCTGGTGTCGGGTGCTGCGATCGGCTGGGACGGCCAGGTCGCCGTCTACGACATGCGCAGCCCACAAGCGCCCTGCTATGCCTGCCTGTTCCCGCGTGAAGCCACGCACGAGGACACCGCCTGCGTGACGCTGGGCGTGCTGGCGCCGCTGGTGGGCATCATCGGCAGCCTGCAGGCCGCCGAGGCCATCAAGCTCATCAGCGGTGCCGGCCAGACGCTGGCCGGGCGACTGTTGATGCTGGACGGCCGGCGCATGGCCTGGGACTGCATCACGCTGCAGCGCCTGCCCAGCTGCACGGTGTGCGCCACCGCACTTTGAGAACGCGCCCTTTCGAGCGCAGATTGCACCCATGGACAAACCCACCAGCTTCGCCAACCCCGCCAACCCCGCCAACCCCGCCGGCCCTGCCGCGCTTGCGATTCCTGAGCTGACCGCGCGCAACTTCCCGAGCGCCGAAGAAGACGCCGCCCAGGTCCCCGAGCCGGCGCTGTACGGTGGCCCCGACAGCGCCTACCGGCTGGCTTTCACCGACACCGACTTCCTGTTGCGCGAAGAGCTGCGCCCGGTGCGCATGCAGCTGGAGCTGCTCAAGCCCGAGCTGGTGCAGCGCGAGCAAGGCGTCGAGTCGACGATCGTGATCTTCGGCAGCGCGCGCATCCTGCCGCCGGACGTGGCGGCCGCGCGCCTGGCCGATGCGCAGGCCACGCAGTCATTGCTGCCACCGGACAGCGACGACGCAACTTTGCGCCGTGCCGAAACCGCCGTGCTGATGAGCCGTTACTACGACGAAGCGCGCCGCTTTGCAGCGATTGCCACCGAGCGCTCGCGCGCGCTGGCAACGCCGCTGTTTGTCGTCACCGGCGGCGGGCCCGGCGTCATGGAAGCGGGCAACCGCGGCGCCTTCGATGTCGGCGGTAAGAGCATCGGCCTGAACATCGTGCTGCCGCACGAGCAGGCGCCAAATCCGTACATCACGCCAGCGCTGTGTTTCCAGTTTCACTACTTCGCGCTGCGCAAGATGCACTTCCTGATGCGCAGCATTGCGCTGGTGTGCTTCCCGGGTGGCTTCGGCACGCTGGACGAGCTGTTCGAGACCATGACGCTGGTGCAAAACGGAAAGAGCCGCAAGCGCCCGATCCTGCTCTTCGACCGTGCCTTCTGGACGCGGCTGATCGACTTCGACTACCTGGTCGAGACCGGCATGATCAGCGCCGGCGATCTGCGGCTGTTCTGTTACGTCGAGACCGCCGAAGAAGCCTGGGACGTGCTGGCCACGCACTACGGCTTTAACGCGCAGCCGACGCAGACCGGCGAGCTCGCAGTCGACATCTGAGGCAGGGCCGGCCGCCACAATCGGGCGCATGAACCGACTTGTCACCCTGATCGGCGCGCCCACCGACATCGGCGCCGGCGCACGCGGCGCCAGCATGGGGCCCGAAGCGCTGCGTGTGGCCGGCATTGCGCCGACGCTCGAAAGCCACGGCCTCCAAGTGCTGGACCGCGGCAACCTGAGCGGCCCGCCCAACCCGTGGCGGCCGCCGGATGGCGGCTACCGCCACCTCGACGAGGTCGTGGCCTGGAACCGCAACGTGCACGACGCGGTGTATGCGGAATTGCAGGCCGGCCGCCTGCCGATCCTGATGGGCGGCGACCACTGTCTTGGCATCGGCAGCATCAGCGCGGTGGCGCGACACTGCCGCGAAGCCGGCAAGAAGCTGCGCGTGTTGTGGCTGGATGCGCATGCCGACTTCAACACCAGCACCCTCACCCCCAGCGGCAACATCCACGGCATGCCGGTGGCGTGTTTGTGCGGCTACGGCCCGCAGGCGCTGATCGAGATCGGCGGCACCGTTCCGGCCATCAGCGCCAAGGTCGTGCGGCAGATCGGCATCCGCAGCGTCGATGCCGGCGAAAAGCGCTTTGTGCACGAAGCCGGGCTGGAGGTCTTCGACATGCGCTACATCGACGAGATGGGCATGCGCCACACGATGGAGCTGGCGCTGGCGACGCTGGACGACAAAACGCACCTGCACGTCAGCTTCGACGTCGACTTTCTCGACCCTGCTGTGGCGCCTGGAGTCGGCACCACGGTGCCCGGCGGGCCGACTTACAGGGAAGCGCAGCTGTGCATGGAGATGATCGCCGACACCGGGCGGCTGGCCAGCCTGGACGTCATGGAGCTGAACCCGGCACTGGACGTGCGCAACAAAACCGCGGAGGTCGCGGTGGACCTGATCGAGAGCCTGTTCGGCAAGAGCACGCTGATGCGCCGCTGAATAGCGGGCGCGTACGGGCATTGTTGGCACTCGGCGGCCTCAACCGGCACGGGCGTTGGCCGTAAAGCGGGTAGCCGTCGGGTAATGCTGTGACGGCTGCATGCGCAACCCACAAGAAGCCGACGATGACACCCACACCCACACCCACCTTCACCCTGGCCCACAAGCTGTACTCCATTTGTGGCGCCCTGATGTTCGCGATGGCTGCCTTGGCCGTTACCGTCTGGGTGATGCTGGCCGAAGGAGCCGCCGAAGCGCAAAGCATCGTCGACAACCGCGTGCCGCAGCTGCAGCGCATTGCGCAGATCGAACTCGACGTCACGCGAACCTCGCTGCAGGTGCGGCACGCGATGCTGTCGCGTAACCCGGCCGAACTGCAGGCTACGTTGGCCGACATCACGAGCAAGAAGCAGTCGCTGGAAGCCACGCTAGCTACCTTCGGCAATGCCATGCACACCGCCGAAGGCCGCCAGGCCTTCGTGCCGATGCCGGCCTTGATGAAAGACTTCTGGGCCATCGGCAGCGAAAACGTGGCGCTGATCCAGGCCGGCAAGAAGGACGAGGCCTTCTTATTCCTGCTCGAGAAAACCATCCCGGCCCGCAACCGCCTGCTGGAGCCGCTGGCCAGTGAGAAGAAGCGCCAGGGCGAACGCGTGTATGTCGAAATAGCCGCGGTCAGCGGCGAAGCGATCCTGGCGCGCAATCTGGTGATGGCCGTGATGCTGCTGGTCTCAGGCGGCCTGATGGGCCTCATGCTGTATCTCGTGCGTGTGATGCGCCAGCTCGGCGGCGAGCCCGAGGCGCTGCGCGACGTGGCGCGTGCTGTGGCCGCCGGCAACCTGAGCTCGGCCATCGTGCTGCGCAAAGACGACCAGGACAGCGTCATGGCGGCGATGAAGGCAATGAGCCAGACGCTGGCCGGCACGGTGCAATCGGTGCGCAGCAGCGCCGAACACGTGGCCACGGCCAGTGCGGAGATCGCTGGCGGCAACACCGACCTGTCCAACCGCACCGAGCGGCAAGCCAGCGCGCTGCAGACGACGGCCGCGTCGATGCAGCAGCTGAGCGCCACCGTGCGCCAGAACGCCGACAACGCGCGCCAGGCCAACCAGCTGGCCAGCAGCTCTTCCGAAGTGGCAGCGCGCGGCGGTCAGATGGTGAGCGAGGTGGTGACGACGATGAAGGGCATCAACGACAGCAGCCGCAAGATCGCCGACATCATCGGCGTCATCGACGGCATCGCCTTTCAAACCAACATCCTGGCCTTGAACGCAGCCGTCGAGGCAGCGCGCGCTGGCGAGCAGGGCCGCGGCTTTGCCGTCGTTGCCGGCGAGGTGCGCACGCTGGCCCAGCGCTCGGCCGGCGCGGCGCGCGAGATCAAGGCCTTGATCGGCGACAGCGTCGCGCGTGTCGAACAGGGCAGCGCGCTGGTCGACCGTGCCGGCGCGACGATGCAGGACATCGTGGCTTCGATCCGCCGCGTCAGCGACATCGTCGGCGAGATCAGTGCGGCAAGTGCCGAGCAAAGCGCCGGCGTGGCGCAGGTCGGTCAATCGGTGACGGAGATGGACCGCAGCACGCAGCAAAACGCCGCGCTGGTGGAGCAAAGCGCTGCGGCTGCACACAACCTGCGCCAGCAGTCGCAACAGCTGGTGCAGGCCATGGCCACCTTCAAGCTGGCTTGATCGACTCGGCCGAGCCCGGCTGATCGGATCCCGCCGGCCCCGGCTGCCGCGCGCACTCCTCGAAACAGCGCACCCGGCAGCCGGCGCAAATGGCGCCGTCCAGCCGCGGCACGATGGCCGCAATCGCGCTGCGTTTGTCGGCAAACACGCGGTCGGCGCCGAGGCGCTGCAGGAAACCACTGGCCTGCCACAAAGCCAGCACCGGCGGCCGCGGGCGGTGGAAGTACAGCGCGCCGCCGATGGCCAGCCGCCGCAGCCGCTCGCGCTCCCACAGCGCGGCGCCGGCAGCGTCGATGAAGTTCATGCTCTTGCTCATCACCAGCAGGTGGCGCTGGGGCTGGGGCCGGTCGCACAGCGCCTGCAACGCGTCGGCCACATGCGCTTCGGCGCCGAACCACACCGAGCCTTCCATGCGCAGCATCTTGAGCTGCGGGCACTCGGCACCAGCGCCCCCGTCGACGACGATGAAGGGTCGCGCCAGGCGGTCGATCGGCCTGTCCGAATCCAGGCCGAATGGCCTGTCTGAATCCAGGCCGAATGGCCTGTCTGAATCCAGGTCGGACGGCCTGTCGAAATTCGAGCCGGACGGCTTGTCCGAATCCAGGCCGGGCTGCGGAGGCGCGGCAAAGCCCATGCTGCGCAGCGCCGGGTGCGCGGTGCGGTGCAGGTACACCACCAGCGACGCCGCCACGCCGGCCAGCACGGCCACCTGCCGCGGCAGCAGCAGCGTGGCCAGCGCGGTGCCGGCGGCCACCGCGGCCTCGCGCCGATCCAGCAGGGCCAGCTCACGCCAGGCCGCACGGTCTACCAGCGCCCAGGCCACCAGCAGCAACAAGCCGCTGATGGCCGCCACCGGCACCCAGGCCAGCAGCGGCGCGGCCACCACCACCAACAACAGCAACAACAGCGCCGCCATCACGCCGGCCAGCGGCGTGCGCGCGCCGGCCTGCCAGTGCGGCAGTGACCGGTTCAGCGAGCCGCAGCTGGCGAAGCAGGAGAAGAACGCGCCGCCGATGTTGGCCAGGCCCTGGCCCAGGCACTCGCGGTTGACGTCCAGCACCTGGCCGCTGCGTTGCGACAGCGCTTTGGCGATAGCCACCGACTGGCCCAACGCCACCAGCGTCAGCGCCAGCGCGATGGTGGCCAGCCGCGGCACATCGGCCCACTGCAGCGCCGGCACGGCAAAAGGCGGCCAGGCTTGCGGCAGCGTGCCGATCAGCCGCAGCGACACAGTGCCCGCCGGCGCCCAGCGCAGCACCAGCACGGCTGCGCCAGTGACGGCCACGAGCGCCAGCAGCAGCGCCGGCCCGCGCGGCCACAGCCGCCGCAGCAGCAGCGCCGTCGCCACCGTGAAAGCGCCGATCAGCAGCGCCGGCGCGTCCAGCCGCGGCCACACCCCCAGCGCATCGAGCGCATGCCAGGCGATCAGCAAAGCCGCGCCGGTGGTAAAGCCCAGCAGCACCGACGGCGCGATGAAGTGCGTCAGCGTGCCCAGCCGCAGCAACGCCACGGCCAGCTGGATCATGCCGACCATCAAGGTCAAGACCAGCGCCAACCGCAGGTACTCCGCGCTGCCGGCCACTGCCAGCGGCGCCAGCGCGGCGGCCAGGGCCAGCGACAGCGCGTTGGTCGGGCCGGTCAGCACATGTCGGCTGGAGCCGGCCAGCGAAGCAATAAACGCCGGCACGATGGCGCTGTACAAACCCCAGGCCGGCGGCAGACCGGCTAGCGTGGCGAACGCCAGGCCCTGCGGCAGCACCAGCACGGCAGCCAGCAGTGCGGCCAACAAATCGGCGCGCAGCGTCTGGGCGTTGACTTGCCCCACCCAGGGCCCGAGCCAGCGCAGCGGGGCCTTGTCGGCCACGGGTGAAGACATGCGCACGAGGTTAGCACCGGGCTTCGCGCAGCCCGTGGCCTAAGATGGTCCGATGCTGTTGTCGCGCCGCTTCCGCCCTCCGTCTGCCCCCTCGTTTGTCCCTCCGTCTGTCCCTCCGTTTGTCCGCCTGTTTGTCCGCCTGTTTGTCCGCCTGTTTGTCCGCCAGGTTCTTGCACCGCTGCTGCTGTCTCTGGCCTTCTTGACGGCAACGACGGCACTGACGGCACAAGCTGCATCGGGCGCCGCAGACCGGCCCAAGGGCGCACCGATCAAGACGGCAGCGACGGCAGCGACGGCAGCGACGGCAGCATCGGCCCCGGCTTCGGCCAGCGCCACGGCCACTGCGCCGGCAACTGCCGCCGTCACCGAGCCCGGCATCACTGAAACACCGCTCACCGGCGCCGGCCAGCGCATCTACGAACGCACGCGCCCGCGCCTGCTGCAGGTACGCACGCTGCTGCGCACGCAGGACAGCCAGTCCTCGGTCGGCTCGGGCTTCCTGGTCGACGACGGCAGCCTCTTGATCACCAATTACCACGTCATCAGTCAGTACGCGCTGCAGCCCAGCCGCCACCGCCTGGTCTACGCCACGGTGGACGGCAAACAAGGTGCGCTGCAGCTGCTGGCCTTCGACGTGGTGCACGACCTGGCGCTGCTCAAGCCGGTCGAGCCAGCAGCACTGGCCGGCCGTGGCGCGGTGGCACTGCGTGCGGCCGACGACGCGCTGCCGCGCGGCGCGCGCATTTTCTCGATGGGCAACCCGCTGGACGTCGGCTTTGCGGTGGCCGAAGGCAGCTACAACGGCCCCGTGGAGCGCAGCTTTCTGCCCACGCTGTTCTTCGGCGGCTCGCTCAGTGCCGGCATGAGTGGCGGGCCGGCACTGGACGAACAAGGCCGGCTCATCGGCGTCAACGTCGCTGCGCGGCGCGATGGCGAGCAGGTCAGCTTTCTGGTGCCGGCCGAATTCGTGCGCACGCTGATCCAGCGCGGCCGCGGCGCAGCGCCCATCACTGCACCGGCCTGGCCCGAGGTCACGCGGCAGCTGCTCAAGCACGAAGCGCAGCTGACCCAGCGTTTCATCGCCCAGCCCTGGCGCAGCGCCGGCCACCCCCGCTACACGATTCCGGTGCCGCAGGAAACGTGGATGCGCTGCTGGGGCCGCGGCTCGCCGCAGGCCACGCGCGGCCTGCAGTTCGAACGCTCGGACTGCGAGATGGACAGCCGCGTCTTCGTCAGCGGCCCGCTGCTCACCGGCTTCATCACCGTGCGCCACGAGGCCTACGACGGCAGCAAGCTCGGCAGCCTGCGCTTCGCCGACCGCTACAGCAGCAGCTTCGGCAACGAGTTCGTCGGCCAGGACGACCGTTGGCGCACCGCGGGCCAGTGCACCGAGCGCAGCATCAGCGCCGGCGAGCCGCCCGACAAAGCCACCCCGGCGCTGCCGTTGAAGGCCGTGATCTGCCTGCGCGCCTACAAGAAGCTCGACGGCTTGCTGGACATGATGGTGCTGGTGGCCACGCTGGACGGCCGCACCCGCGGTGTGCAGGGGCGGCTCGATGCCCAGGGTGTCAGCCTGGCCAGCGCACAGCGCCTGGCGCAGCACTACCTGGACGGCTTCGGCTGGGCGCCTGCACCGACAACGCCCAAGCGGGCCGCGCCGAAAACAGCCCTGCCATGAGGCCATCCGCATCGGGACAGCGCCGTGAGGCGCAGCGCTTTGGAGACGGGGCCCCGCGGGCCCTGATCGACGAAGCAAGGCCATGAGAGCCTTGTTGGAAATCATCGACCGCGACGGCCGTGTCGGCCGCGTCGTCGATCTGCGCCAGTGGCCCGTCACGCTCGGTCGCGCTCTGGGCAACGACGTCGTCATCGACGACCCCTTCGTCGCGCCGCAGCACGCGCTGCTGGCGCTGGACAGCAGCGGCCAGGTAATGCTGAGCGTGGGCGATACCGTCAACGGCGTGCAGATCGGCACGCAGCGGCACATAGCCGGCCAGCAGCTGCTGCTGCCGGCGGCCGGCGCCACGCTGCAGATTGGCGCTGTGCGGTTGCGCCTGCGCCTGCCCGCTGAGACAGTGGCCGCAGAAAAGCCGCTGCCCGCGGTGGCTGCAGCGCCCTGGGTCATGCCGCTGGTGGCGGGCGCGCTGGTGATGCTGCAGGCGCTGACAGAGCACGCGCTCACGCTGGACCCCGGTTCTGAGGCCACCGCGTGGCTGCCGGTGGCCGTGGGCCTGCCGCTGGCCGTGGCCGGCTGGTGCGGCCTCTGGGCGCTGGCATCCAAGCTGTTCCAGCAGCGCTTCGATTTCTTGGGCCACCTGCGCATCGTGCTGCCGTGGCTGCTGGGTGTTGCGGTGGTCGACTTGCTGTTGCCACCGCTGGCCGCTGCACTGGGCTGGCCTGCGCTGTGGCGGCTGACCGGGCCGCTGCAGTTGCTGCTGGGTTTGCTGATGCTGCGCGCGCAGCTGGTGCACCTGCTGCCGCAGGCGCCGCGCAGCGTCACGGCCGTGGTGGCCGTGGCAGCGCTGGTAGGCGCGGTCATCTCGCTGACTCTGACGGAGCGCGCCACCGACCGCTTGAGCCGCCCGGCCTACATGACGACGCTGCCGCTGCCGTGGCTGCACTGGGCCAATGCGGCACCAGCGGCCACCGCGGTGCAAGACCTCAACGCCATCGCAGCCCGGCTGGCCAGCCGCGTGCAAAAGGCCAAGGCCGATGAGACCGCCGATGAAGCCGGCGACGTAGCCAGCAACTAGTCCACTGAATCATTGAAATGGGCGGTGAAGGACGCGCAAGACAGGATGCGATGCAAGGCGCGAAGCACAGCGATGCCCATAGGCACCGCGCGCATTCGCAACGCCGCAGCGCACCCCATTGCGCGGCCAGCACCGACCCGATTTCAGTGATTTAGTGGATCAGGTCGGTCTAGGGATGGCGGGGGTGCTGCCCGGATTGCCGCTTGCAATTCGTGGCCCCATCATCCCGGCCCCATGAACCTACCGCTGTTAAAAATTTCGTCCCTCGTTCGCGCCGCTGTTGGGCGGACGGCCCTGGTGGCCGCACTGGTGGCAGCCCTGGCATGGAGCCTGCTGCTGCCGGGCGCCCATGCCCAGCCGGCAGAGCCGCGCGCCGCGTTGCGCGTGGCTTCGGCCTTCGATCCGCAGAGCATGGATCCGCAGGCCATCGCGCTGCTGTACCACTCGCGCGTGGTGTTCCAGATTTACGAGTCGCTGGTCGGCCGCGACGAGCGCTTCAAAGCCGAGCCGGCACTGGCGCTGTCGTGGCAGATGGTCGCGCCCACGGTGTGGCGCTTCAAGCTGCGGCCCGGCGTCAGCTTTCACGACGGCACGCCCTTCACCGCCGACGACGCGGTGTTTTCTCTGGAGCGCGCGCTGGCTGCGCCGTCGCAGCGTGCCTTTCAGCTCAAAGGCATCAGCGCCATCCGCAAGGTCGACGTGCTCGTCATCGACATCCAGCTCGAAGCGCCCGACGCGGTGCTGCCCGAGAAGCTGCAGTTCGTCGCCATGATGAGCAAGGCCTGGTGCGACAAACACGGCGTGCAGCGCGCGCAGGACTTCAACGCCAAGCAGGAAACCTTCGCGGTGCGCAACGCCAACGGCACCGGGCCGATGCAGCTGCAACGCTACGAGCCCGACGTGCGCACCCTGCTCAAGCGCCATGCCGCGTGGTGGGGCTGGGCCGACAAGCGCCACGGCAACGTCGAGCAAGCCAGCTTCGTGACCATCAAGTCCGACGCAACGCGGCTGGCCGCACTGGCCAGCGGCGAGGTCGATCTGGTGCTGGACCCGCCCTACCAGGACATCCCGCGGCTGAAGGCCGACGCGCGGCTGGCGCTGCAGCAAATGCCCGACGTCGGCCAGCAGTACCTGGCCTTCGACCAGGCACGCGAAGAGCTGCAGGACAGCGACGTCAAAGGCCGCAACCCCTTCAAGGACCTGCGCGTGCGCAAGGCCATCTACCACGCCATCAACGTGCCGCTGATCATCGACAAGGTGCTGCGCGGCCAGGCGCAGGCCACAGGCGCTTTTCTGAGCCCGCTGGTCGACGGCTCACCGGCCGAGCTGGACAAGCGCCTGCCCTACGACCCGGCCCGCGCACGGCTGCTGCTGGGCGAAGCCGGCTACCCCAACGGCTTTGCCATCGCACTCGATTGCGTCAACGTCGCCTGGCGTGAAAACGTCTGCCAGGCGGTGGCCGCGATGCTGACGCAGGTAGGAGTGCGCACCACCTTGCGCAGCAGCACCAGCAACCAGTTTTTCCCCAAGTTGAGTCAGGGCACCGGCAGCTTCATCGAGTACGGCTGGACCGCCACGCCGGACGCCTGGAGCTCGCTCAACGCGCTGCTGCGCACCTACGACAAAGCGGGCCTCGGCACCTTCAACGCCGGCCGCTACAGCAACCCGAAGCTCGATGTGCTGATCGACGCCATCCGCACCGAGCCCGACCTGACGCGCCGCCGCGCAATGGTCGCAACCGTGCTGCGCATGGCTGCCGATGATCTGCCGCTGGTGCCGCTGTACCGCCGTACGCTGAGCTGGGCGATGGCCAAGAAAGTGCAGGCCGTGCAGTGGCCCAACGACGTGATGGAGCTGCGCTTCGTGCGCGTGAATTGAGGCGGCGCCCGCCGCTGCCGCTGCCGCCGCGGCGCGGCGCGGCAAACGCGGGGCGGGGT
>JAJAZC010000173.1 GCA_026785885.1 Rubrivivax sp. | reverse complement strand
GGCCAGCACCAGGCCCACGCCCTGCTGCGCCAGCAGGCGCGCCTGCCGCGCCATGTCGCGCGCCAGCGCCGGCCGCAGGTTGATGTGGCTGCTGACCGGCCGGCGCGCCAGCCAATGGCGCGTGCCCTGCGGGCAGCGGCGCGCGGCCGGGTGCAGCAGCACCAGGATTTCGGCCGCTTCGGCGCGGCCGCTGCGCCGCATCAGAAACTGCGTTTCGCTCAGGTGCAGCGCGGGCGGCTCGTCTGCACTGGCCAGCAGCACGATCTCGTCGCTGCGGCGGCTGCAGCGCTGTGTCCACGGCGTCGGCTCGGCATCGGCCAGCAGCAGCACGACATCGTGCGCGGCTTCGATGCCGTCGAGCAGGATGCCGATTCGGCGGTCGACATCGGCCGCGCCGGTGCCGGCTGCCAGCAGTGCGCTGCGCGCCAGACCGGCGGCGCCGAGTTCACGGTCGACGACATCGGCATCCACACAGCACACCCTCCCGCCTTGCACGATTCGCCGCAGCTCTTGCGCCAGCCGCGCGGCCAGTGCGGCCAGATCGACCTTGTTGGTGATCGGCAGCAGCGCCAGCGTCACCGGCCGCGCAAGATCGGAGCGCGTCTGCACTGCCTGCAAGCGGCGGATCAGTTGGCGGGTCAGTGCAATCGAGGCTTGCACGCTGTTTTCCAGCAAGCGCTGAAAGGCCGGTTTGCTCAAGCGCACCAGCACCGAATCGCGGATGGCCACCACGGTGGCCGAGCGTGGCTCGTCGGTGTACAGCGCCATCTCGCCGATGACCTGGCCGCGTGCCATCTCGCGCACCAGGTGCTCGGTGCCGTCGTCGTCCAGCACGTAGGCGCGCAGGCGGCCGCTGATCGACAAATACATCGCGTCGCCGGCTTCGCCCTGCGCCATCAACGTGGCGCCGGCGGGCAACTCCACCCATTTCAGCTCGGCCCGCAACAGCTGCAATGCGGGCTCGTCGATGGGCCCGAGAAAGGCAAGCAACTGTTGGTCGAGCAGCCGGTCTTGCGAGTGGGTTTGCATGCAGCGGGTCAATGTACCCGAGGCCTTGGGCGCGGCAGTTCGTCCGCTCGTCGTCGTCGCGCGCCGCGTTGCTGCGCGGGTGTCGATAGACGAAGTGCTGACACGTCAGGCTGCCGGCAACGCAACCGCGCGCGCCGGAAAAGCGCGCAACAGCTTTTTGTCCATCGTCACCAGGCGTGTGCCGAGCTTTGCGGCCAAGGCGACAAACTCACAGTCATACGCTGAGCAGCCGCTGTCACGCACCAGTTCGAGCACGCTGGCAGAGTCCACCTCGTATTCGCATCCGGCCATAAGTTCTTCGGCCTCTTGCTGCAGGGCCAGGGCCTGCTCGAAGCTGAGGCTTCTGCGCCGCAAGTAGCCCGTCAAGATATTGCGAAATTCGCTGCGCCACAGCATCGGCGCGGCCCACGCGGGATCGTGGCTCAGCAAGCTCTCTGCAGCGCCGGTGTATTCGCCCGGCAGGTACAGGTAGGCCAGGATGTTCGAGTCCACAACGATCACTCCCGTCCTTCACGCTTCATGAGGTCGATGCTGCGTGGCGAAAAATTTGCTGGCTTCAGCGCTGCCCGCAGTTCCCGCGCGCGGGCCAGGCGCTCTGACGGGCTGACCCGCGCGGGGGCGAGAACGGCTTCCAGGCAAACGATGGCCTCGCTGTTCATGCTGCGCCGGTGCAGTTCGGCAGACGCCTTCAACCGTTGGTACACCGCGTCCGGAATGTTCTTCAAGGTCAGCGTCGTGGGCATGCCAGGTGGCCTCCATAATGCAACCATTATGGTTTTACCCGCCTGCGCTGGCAAGCTGCCATGACTGCTGACATGACTGCTGCGCCAACTGCTTCCGTGACCGCCGCACCGGCGGCGACCCTGCGTGTGCTGTCCGTCATCCCGCCGATGACGCAGCTGAATACGCCGTACCCATCCACCGCCTACCTCACCGGCTTCCTGCGCGCGCAAGGCGTGGCTGCAGTGCAGGAGGACCTGGCGCTGGCGCTGATTCTGCAGTTGCTGTCGGCGGCCGGCTTGCAGGCCGTGCACGGCGTGATCCTGGCCTTGCTACCGGCCCAGCGCAGCCAGCGTGTGACCCGCTTTGCCGAGCGCTTCAACAGTTATGCCGAAAGCATCGGCCCGGTCATCGCTTTCCTGCAGGGACGGGACAGCACGCTGGCGCACCGCATTGCCGGCCGCCACTGGTTGCCCGAAGGCCCGCGCTTCGCGTCGCTGGATGTCTATGTCAGCCCGGGCGACGTCAGCGGCGCGGACCCGATGGCCTGGGCCTTCGGTGCGCTGGGTGTGCAGGACCGCGCGCGCCACATCGCCACGCTGTACCTCAACGACATTGCCGATGTGCTGAAGG
This sequence comes from Rubrivivax sp., assembly GCA_026785885.1. Classification (GTDB taxonomy): domain Bacteria; phylum Pseudomonadota; class Gammaproteobacteria; order Burkholderiales; family Burkholderiaceae_C; genus Rubrivivax. The sequence goes on along the minus strand of JAJAZC010000173.1, from coordinate 25,658 downwards.
ATGCCGTCGACCCGCGCTTCGAGTTTGTGCGCTACGGCGAAAGCCTGGCCGCCAGCCAGGCCAGCTTCGACCCGCTGGCTGCAGCGCTGGCCGCGCCGGCCAACCTGGTCGACCGCATGCTGCAGGCGCTGACGCTGGCCGCGCTAGAACTCCACCAGCCCACCGTGGTGCTGCTGAGCGCGCCCTTCCCGGGCGCGGTGTACGCGGCTTTTCGCATTGCGCAAGCTATCAAGGCCGTGGCGCCACAGATCGTCACGGTGCTTGGCGGCGGCTACGTCAACACCGAGTTGCGTACGCTGGCCGAGCCGCGCGTCTTCGACCACTTCGATTACGTCACGCTGGACGCCGGCGAGCGCCCGCTGCTGGCGCTGCTGGATCACCTGCGAGGCCGGCGCTCGGCACAGCGCCTGGTGCGCACCTTCTTGCGTGAGCAGGGCACGGTGCGCTACGTCAACTTTGCCGAGCCCGATGTGCCGTTCGAGCAGGTCGGCACGCCCACCTGGGACGGCCTGCCACTGGACCGTTATCTGTCTCTGCTGGACATGCTCAACCCCATGCACCGGCTGTGGAGCGACGGCCGCTGGAACAAGCTGACGGTGGCGCATGGCTGTTACTGGAAAAAGTGCAGCTTTTGCGACGTGAGCCTGGACTACATCGGCCGCTACGACGCGGCCAGTGCGGTGACCCTGGTCGACCGCATCGAAGCCATCGTTGCCGAGACTGGGCAGACCGGCTTTCATTTCGTCGACGAAGCCGCGCCGCCGAAGTCGCTCAAAGCATTGGCTGCCGAGTTGCAAACCCGGCGTGTCGGCATCAGCTGGTGGGGCAACATCCGATTCGAGAAAACCTTCACGCCCGAGCTCTGCCGGCAGTTGGCGGACAGCGGCTGCATCGCGATCAGCGGCGGCCTGGAGGTCGCGTCCGACCGCTTGCTGGCGTTGATGAACAAAGGCGTGACGGTGGCCCAGGTGGCGCGCGTGACCAAGGGCTTTGCCGACGCCGGTGTGCTGGTGCATGCCTACCTGATGTACGGCTTTCCGACGCAGACCGTGCAGGACACGGTGGACGCTCTGGAGACCGTGCGCCAGCTCTTCGCCAACGGCTGCATCCACAGCGGCTTCTTTCACCGCTTCACCTGCACCGTGCACTCGCCGGTGGGCCGCGCGCCACAGGACTACGGCGTGCAGCTGGTGCCGCTGCCGCCGGGTGCTTTTGCGCGCAACGACATCGGCTTTGTCGATCCCGCCGGGGTGGACCACGACGCGCTGGGTGTCGGCTTGAAGAAGGCGGTCTACAACTTCATGCACGGCGTCGGGCTGGATGACGACGTGCGCATGTGGTGGGACTTTGCCGTGCCCAAGGCGCGCGTGCCGCGGCGCTTGATCGAGCGTGCGTTGGCCGAGGTGGCTTTGCCCTGACGCGCCCTGGCGCCCCCGCCGCGCCCCGCCCCGCTTTACATCGCAGTGACGCAACTTCATCGCGTTGTAGGCGGCTTGCAGCAGTATCGATGAGCCTGACTGCGGCGCCCGACCCGCGGCGCCCGGCGGCACAACCAGGAGGTGCTTGATCATGCTGTCCGATGTCGATGTTCCGCCCCGCGGTGCTGTTGCCGTCACCTTGACCTCGGTGTTGGCTGCTGCTGCAGTTGTCTCGCTTGTCTTGCTGGCCGCGTGTGGTGGCGGTGATGGTGATGGTGGTAGCGCAGCCGCGCCACCGCCGGGTGCCGGCAGTGTGACGTTGGCGCAGCGCCAGTCGGCAGCCGCCGGCACCGCAGCAGGTCATGCGCTGTGCACGGCGGTGGCGCCGTTTTACTGGTCGGTGGGCGACGCTGCGGGTGTGGCCGGCGAGGGCAGCGTCGGCTCGCCGCAGGTGTTGGCTGGCACCATCATGGCCATCGCTTCGGCGTCCAAGCTGATCTATGCCGCTTACGTCGTACAGCAGCGCCAGGGTGTGCCGACCGCTGACGACATCGCGCTGCTGCGTTTCACCAGCGGCTACACGCAGTTCGTTGGCTGCACGCGCGGCCAGACGGTGCAGCAATGCCAGCAAGCCAATGGCGTGAGCAACGGCGGCCTCACGCCGGCGCAGGTGGGGCGCTTCTTCTACAGCGGCGGGCACATGCAGCGGCACGCCGTGCTGATGGGCCTGGGCCCGGACACCGCGGCCGACTTGGCGCTGCACGTGCAGGCCGGGCTGGGCAGCACGCCACCGGTCATCGGCTTCGGCGTGCCGCAACCCGCCGGCGGCATGCGCACCAGCGCGCAGGAATACGGCAAGCTGCTGCGCGACACCGTCGGCGCGCGGCTGGCGCTGCACGCGCTGCTGGGTACGTCGGCGGTCTGCACCAACCCGACCACCTGCGCCAGCGCCAGCAAGACGCCGATACCGGCCGACGAAAGCTGGCAGTACTCGCTCGGCCACTGGGTCGAGAACGACCCCAAGGTCGGCGACGGTGCATTCAGCAGCCCGGGCGCCTTCGGCTTTTATCCGTGGATCGATGCCGGCAAACGCTGGTGGGGCGTGCTGGCGCGTGAGGACATGTCCAGCACAGGCGGCGAGCCCGACCGCGCCGGCATGGCGTCGGCCCGCTGCGGCCGCGAGATCCGCGCCGCCTGGCTCAGTGGCGTTGCACGCTGAAGGGCTGGCCGACCAGCGCCTGCACGCACCGTGTGCCGCGGGGTGCGACCGCATTGCGCCCTGCAAGTGCGCGTGATCGAATCGTTGTGACAACCATCACAACGGGGAGACACCCATGTCCGAGACCACGCGCCGTCAGCTCATCGTCAGCGGCGTGGCGCTTGCCGCAAGTGCCGCCATGCCGGGCGCCGTGCAAGCTGCGATGGGCCCGAACGACAAGTTCGACCTGCTCGTGCGCAATGCCAACGTGCTGGACCCGAGCCAGGGCCTGGCCGGCAAGCGCGACATCGGCATCCGCTTCGGTTTGATCGAGAGCGTCGAAGCCGCCATCGCACCCGAGCGCGCACTGCGCGTGATGGACGCTGGCGGCAAGCTGGTGACGCCGGGCCTGATCGACCTGCATGCGCACACCTACCCCTTTGGCTCGGCAATCGGCATCCCGGCCGATGAGCTTGTGGCGCACCAGTGCACGACCACCGTGGTCTCGGCCGGCGACGCCGGGGCCAACAACATCGCGGCCTGGCGGCGCTTCATCGTGCCCGGCGGGCGCACACGGCAGTTTGCTTTCTTGCACATCGCCGTGGCCGGGTTGGCTGGCTTCCCGGTGCCCGAGCTCTACAACATCGACTACGCGCAGGTCGACAGCACCGCACGCGCGATCGCAGAAAACGCCGACATCGTGCTGGGTGTGAAGGTGCGCATGAGCGAAAACGTCATTGCGCGCCACGGCATTGAGCCGCTGAAGCGCGCCATCCAGGCCTGTGTGGCCAGCGGTGTGCCGGCCAAGGTGATGTGCCACATCGGCGGCGTCGCCGACCGTGCGCTGATGTCGCAAATCCTTGATCTGCTGCGCCCGGGTGACGTGCTCACGCACAGCTACTCCGGCGCGCCGAATATCGCCGGCGAATTCACCAACATCGTGCAGGACGGCAAGCTGCTCCCGGCGGCGCTGGCGGCCAAGCAGCGCGGCGTGATCTTCGACGTCGGCCATGGCGGCGGCAGCTTCGACGTCACTGTGGCCGAAGCCGCAATCGCACAGGGCTGCCCGCCCGACACCATTTCGTCGGACATTCATGTCTTCAGCGCCAACACACCGGGCATGCCGTACCTGCCGTGGGTCATGAGCAAGTTCCTGCAGCTGGGCTTCACGCTGCCGCAGGTGGTGGCGATGGCAACGCAGGCACCCGCCCGTGTGATCGGCCGTGTGCCCAAGCTCGGTACGCTGCAGATCGGCGCGCCGGCCGATTTGTCCATCCTGGAGATGGTGGAAGGGCCGGTCGGCTTTGTCGACACGCGCAACAACAAACGCGAAGGCCGCGCCTACCTCAAACCCGCCGGCACCGTGACCGCTGGCGTTGCTTTCGGGCGCCCTTACCAGGCACCGTTTTCGGTGCGCTGATCGGCCGCAACCGCACGACAGCGCGCCCCTGGCGTGGCAGCCGAAGGACAATGATTCACGATGAGCACAGAAGCACCGGACGACACCGTCAAGCAGCCCCGCCTGTGGCAGGACCAGGGCTGGACGGCGCGCGTCGTCAAGAACAACGACGACGAGGGCTGGGCCGTCGAGATGATCAAGGCCGGGCAGACCGAGCCGGCGCTGGTCGGCCCCTGGACCATGGGGCGCGACAAGAAGAACCCGAAGCCGCTGGACGGCGCGGCTTTCAACACGCTGGTCAAGACCGCGTCGGAGGTCATCCGCCGGCATGAGCAGCAGCTGCACGCCCAGCTGCATAAAAGCGAGTGGATCGAAACGCCCAGCGGCCGCGTACAGGTGACGCTAGATGTGGTGCCCGACGAGGACGACCCGCATGCCTTGCTGCGGGCCCTGGATACGGACGGCGGCGTGATGGCCAGCCACCGCGTCAGTGCCGGCTTCAAGCTCAACGCACGCAGCGCGGCGGCGTTTGTCGAAGGCGGGATGCGCAAGCCGTGAACGGCGGCGTCGAGCCGACGAAGGGTCTCCGATCCAGGCCTCTTCGGCGCCCTGCAACCAGGCCCTGTCGACCATCGTCTTCGCCAGCGGCGGCCCTCAACCGTCGAGCAGACGTACTTTCACGCTCTTGCCTTTGACACGCCCACTGGCCAGCCGGTGCTCGGCCTGCTGGGCAATATCGGCAGCCACCGCGACGTAGGTCGAGAACTCGTTGACGTTGATCTTGCCGATCTGCGCGGCGTCGAAACCCATGTCCTTGGTCAGTGCGCCCAGTACGTCGCCGGCGCGGATTTTTTCCTTGCGGCCGCCCAGGATTTGCAGCGTCTGCATCGGCGGCTTCAGCGGCTCGGCGCTGCTGGGCACCAGGCTGTCGATCGCCTGCCAGACGGACGCAAAGCCGCCGGCTTTTTCGATCGTGCCCACACGCCCCATTTCGTCCATGCTGGCCAGCGTGAAAGCCCAGCCGGCTTCGTCGCCCTCCTTGCCGATGCGCCCGGTGCGGCCGATGCGGTGGGTGTGCGTGGCCGGCTCGGGTGTCACGTCGACGTTGATGACCGCCTCCAGCTGCGTGATGTCCAGCCCGCGCGCGGCAATGTCGGTGGCCACCAGCACGCTGACGCTGCGGTTGGCAAAGCGCACCAGCACCTGATCGCGATCGCGCTGCTCCAGATCACCGTGCAGCTCGAGCGCTGCAAAGCCCTGCGCGCGCAGCACTTCCACCAGATCGCGGCACTGCTGTTTGGTATTGCAGAAGGCCAGCGTGCTGACCGGCCTGTAATGGTCCAGCAGCAGGCTCACGGTGTGCAGGCGCTGCGCTTCGGTGACCTCGAAGAAGACCTGGCGTATCTGTGATGAAGCCGGCGCTGCGCTCAGCTTGACGGTCCTTGGTTCACGCAGCAGCGCCGCGCTCAGCTGTGCGATGCCTTCGGGGTAGGTGGCTGAAAACAGCAGCGTCTGGCGCTCTTTCGGGCATTGCTGCGCCACGGTTGTGATGTCTTCGTGAAAGCCCATGTCCAGCATGCGATCGGCCTCATCCAGCACCAGCGTGTTCAGCGCCTGCAGGTCCAGGCTGCCGCGTTGCAGGTGATCGAGGATGCGGCCCGGCGTACCGACCACGACATGCGCGCCGTGCTCCAGGCTGGCCAGCTGCGGGCGCAGCGTGGCGCCGCCGCACAGCGTGAGGATCTTGACGTTGTCCTCGGCCGCGGCCAGACGGCGCAGCTCCTGCGTGACCTGATCGGCCAGCTCGCGCGTCGGGCACAGCACCAGCGCCTGCACCGCAAAACGCCGCAGGTTCAGCTTGGCCAGCAACGCCAGCGCAAAGGCCGCCGTCTTGCCGCTGCCGGTGCGGGCCTGCGCAATCAAGTCGTGCCCGGCCAGCGCCAGCGGCAGGCTCGCGGCCTGGATCGGCGTCATGCGGGTGTAGCCCAGGCTTTGCAGCTTGTGCAGCACATGCGGTGGCAGGGGCAGTGTCGCGAAATCGCTCGCATCAGCTGGCCGGATGTCGGGCGCCCCGCTGGGGCTTGCTGCAGTGCCGGTGGAGACTGGGCTGTTCATGAGCGATTATCGGCAGGCTCACCGCCAACCCTGTTCGCTCAAGCCCACGCACCCCGCCTTCAGCATGTCCGCCGACCCCGCCATCGCCACCTTCACGCTGCCCGACCCACGCCACGCCAAGCGCCTGCCGCCGCACGTGGACAACCAAGCGCTGGCCCGCATCCGCCAGGCCGCGCATGTGCTGCCGCAGGTGGTCAAGCCGGCCGACTACATCGACGAAGGCAGCAAGGGCTTCGAGCAGCACCTGGACAAGCTGGGTCTGGTGCTGTTGAGCAAGCCGGCCGCCGGCGGGCGGCCCAGCCGCTGGATCGAGCCGGCGCTGATCGATGCTGCGCTGGCGCATCTGGACGCCGTGCCCGGCGGCGCCGAGGCCCGCGCACAGATGCTGGCGCGCACCGCAACGCTGCAGGGCCTGGGCCTGACACGCCGCGTCGGCCGCTGGACGCGGCTGGCCAGCCAGACGCTGACGCTGCCGCACCCGGCATCGGCGGGATCAGCAGGTTCCGCAGGGTCGGCGGCAGCTCCGGTGCCGGTGCCGGTTCCAGTCCAGTACCGCGTGGATGCCGAAGCCGATGCAATCTGGGCTTTTTATCGCAGCGGCGATGTGCCCGCGCTGCAGGCCGCGCTGGGCGCGCCGCCGCCTTATCCGCATGCCGATGAACTGCGTGCCCACCTGGGCCGCTTGTTGGTACGCAGCGAAGCGCTGCAGCCGCAACAGCTGGCGTCTTTGCTGCTGCGTTTGCAGGCCGAGTGCACGACACCGCAGCCGCTGGCCGATTTGCTGGCCGCGTGTTCCCGCGCGCAAGACCGCTGGGAACACCAGGTGGCCGAGCAGGACACGCTGCAAGGCTTGAACCGCGAGCTGGCGTTTCAGGGTTACCCGGACACCTTTGCCAAAGCCCGGCGCGCCGGGCGCCAGGTGTCGCTGTACGTCGGCCCGCCCAACAGCGGCAAGACCCACACGGCCTTCGAGCGGCTGGCGCAGGCGCTGGACGGTGCCTACCTGGCGCCGCTGCGTCTGCTGGCGCTGGAAGGGCGTGACCGGCTGGTGGCGCGCGGCGTGCCGTGTTCGCTGCTGACCGGCGAAGAAAACGTGCCGGCCGTGGGCTCGCGGGTGGTCAGCAGCACGATCGAGATGGTGGCCACCAACACGCCCATCGACGTGGCGGTGATCGACGAAGCGCAAATGATCTTCGATGCCAGCCGCGGCTGGGCCTGGACGCAGGCCATCGTTGCGGTGCCGGCAACGGAGCTGATCATCATCTGCAGCGCCTACGCGGTGCCGGCCATCGAAAGCCTGCTGGCCCTGTGCGGCGAGCGCTGCACGGTGCGCCACTTCGAGCGCAAGCAGCATGTCGAGCTGCTGCCGCAGCCGGTGCCGCTGCACTCACTGAAGCTCGGCGATGCGGTGGTGGCCTTCAGCCGGCGCGATGTGCTGACACTGCGCGATGCCATCGCAGCACAGGGCCACCCGGTCAGCGTCATCTACGGCGCGCTGCCGCCCGAAGTGCGGCGCCGTGAAGCCGAACGTTTTGCACAAGGCGAAAGCCACGTGCTGGTGGCCACGGACGCCATCGGCATGGGCCTGAATCTGCCGATCCGGCGTGTGCTGTTCAGCACCCTGAGCAAGTTCGACGGCCAGGGCGACCGCATGCTGGATGAATCCGAGGTGCACCAGATCGCCGGCCGCGCCGGGCGTTACGGCATCCACGAAGAAGGATTCGTCGGCGTGCTCAAAGACGCAGAGCCCGACGCACTGCGCACGCTCAAAACGCTGCTGGCCCGCACACCGCGCGCGCCGCCGGACTTCAAAGCACCCGTGGCGCCTAACGGCTGGCATGTGCAGACCATCTCTTCACGCCTGCACAACACACGGCTGCATGAGGTGTTGGGCGTCTTCATGCAGCAGCTGCGGCTGGACGATGCGCACTTTCAGGTCGCTGAGCTGGAGCAGATGCTGGAGCTGGCGCAAGAGCTGGACAAGAGCGCGTCGAGCCTGACGCTGAAGGAGCGTTTCACCTACGCCCAGGCGCCCGTGGACATGCGCACCGATTCGCTGGTGCAGGCCTTTTTGGACTGGAGCCACAACCACGCGCGCGGCGGCAAGGCCGGGCGGCCGTGGTTTCTGGATGAGGTCGATGGCCACAGCCGACTGGAGCGCATGGAGCAGGCGCTGCGCGGCTGCACGCTGTGGCTGTGGCTGGACCTGCGCTTCCCCGGTGTCTACGGCCACATGGACGAGGTCCTGGCGCTGCGCAGTGCGCTCAACGACGGCATCGAGCGGCAGCTCAAAGGCAAACGCCCGCTGGCGCAGGTGCGGCAGCGGGCGCGGCGGTGAGCGCTCTGCGCTAAAGGTTTGTCGACGTCACAACGGCTCAGCGGCCGTGCCAGCCGTGGCGGTCGCGATCGCCGCGCGAGTGCGGCTGCTAACAACGGTCGTCGTGGCGGTCTTGGCGGTCATACCGGTCATGGCGGTCATGGCGGTCATGACGTTCGTAGCGGTCATAGCGGTTGGGCACACCGTCGCCGTCATTATCCCAGCGCTGGTTGTTATGGGCGTCGCGGCGGTTGGGGATGCCGTCACCGTCGACGTCCCAGCGCGGGTTGTAGCGGCGGTCGTGGCGGTTGGGGATGCCGTCGCCGTCGGCGTCCCAGTGCGTGGGTTCGCGGTAGCCGCCATGGCCATAGCGGGGGTGTGAGCCGGGGCCGTAGCCTGGGCCATATCCAGGGCCATATCCAGGGCCATATCCAGGGCCGTAGCCGGGCCCGTAGCCTGGGCCATAGCCATAGACCGGCACAGGCCGCGTGACTATCACGGCAGGCGGCAGGTATACCGGTGGGCCATATACCCGCGGCGGTGCCACCACCACGGCGGGCCAGGGCGAACCGATGGTCACCGACCATTGCACGTCGGGGCCGCGGGCCTGGACCCCGCCGCTGGCCAGAACACCTGCTAGCAAAGCCAGCACGGCGCTAAACATGCGTGAGCTCATTTCATCTCCTTCGGTTGCTCGGCGCAGGCGGCAACCGACTTGCAATTACCGGTTAGCCCGCCTGCATGCAACGGTCGGCTGGCCTGCGCGGTTCACCACCGACTTGTGAAGGCCTGTAAATGGAGTGCGGTGCCGCGATCAGCCCCCAGCCCGCAGCGCAGCATGCCCTTGCTGCTGCAGCCATGTGACGACGCGCTCGACGTGGTCACCCTGGACTTCGACGACGCCGTCCTTCAGCGTGCCGCCAGCGCCACAGGCGCGGCGTAAGCGCTTGGCCAACTCGGCCAGCGCAGTCTCGTCCAATGCCAGCCCGCGCACAACCGTCACCGTCTTGCCACCGCGGCGCTGCGTCTCGCGGCTCACGCGCGCCTTGCCGTCACCACGTTGCGTGGCGCGGGCCCGAGCCGCGCAGTCGCAGGCCGGCTGCGGCCGCCCGCAGCCCGGGCACATCCGGCCTCCGTCGGTGGAATAAACGAGGGTGCTGTCGCGTGATCGATTGGGACTCATCGGCAAGGCTCCGACGCCGATGATGCCGCGGCATGGTGCGGCTCGCGCGTAAATGGCGCTCAGACCAGCGCTGGCCGAGTTAGGTTTTCCGGCTTTGCAGGCGCGGGCTCAGCCATCGCGCGTTGAACAGAGCTAAGGCCAACTCCCGCCGAGCAAGGCCCTCCGGCCTTACGCGCGGGCTCAGTCATCGATGCGGCGGCCGTGTAGCAAGCCGGTGAAGAGCCGGTCCAGGCGCAGCACCTGCAGCTTGATTCGGTAGTCGATGTTGGCCGCTTGGCGCTCGACCATTTCTTCCAGCTGCGAGCCCAGCGTGTCGGCCGGCAACCCCAGCTGGGCCACGGCATCGGCGCCTGCAAAATCGATGCGCGCACCGGCTCGCCGCACGATGGCCAACATGGCGCTATTTTCGCGAGCAATGTGGATGGCAATTTCCCCTGCGCCGCAGTTGCGCGCGTGCGTTACGGCATGGTGGAACAAGCGCCCGCCGATGCCGCGGCCGCGCAGCCGCGGGTGCACGGAGACACCGAATTCCGGCGTTTTCCCGTCAGCATCAAAAGCGAGGTGCGCCATCGCCACCAGCACCAGCTGATCATCGAAGACGCCAAAAATTTCGTCGCGACCGAAGTCAAGGTGTTCGGCATATCGGGCGATTTGCTCGTCACTGGCAACGTGGGCAAAGCGCAACTGGCGGTCTTGGCCGTCCAGCGCCAACAGATGCTCCAGCACCCGGCCGCGGTGATGGTTGCCAAGCCGGCGCACAGGCAGCCAGCGCAGATGGCGTGGTGGCTGGGCGCCGTTGGGTAGAGCCTTGTCGATGTGGTCGGTCTGCGTGTTCATGTCGGTGGTCCTGGATCGAGCGCACATAGTACTGGGTTGATCTAGGGTTTACCCCCAAGTGGCAAAGCCGGGCAGGCGACGGCCTGTAGCGTCGTACCGGCAGCAGGTGCTTATGCCCTGCATGCGGCCGTGTACACTGATGGGCTCTCCTGGAATCGGCCGGGAGAGACGTTCTCTGCCTGCCGGTTTTGCCGGCCGATGCACCCCGAGAGGCCGCCTCTACAAGCGGTGCCAAAGGTGCTGCAGCGTCGATGCCCAGCCGGGCCTGACGCGTGGAGCGACGACCACCTCCGAAGTTCGCTGCAGCCGCTGGTCGGTTGCCGCTTCTGAAAGACCCTCATGAAGACCTTCAGCGCCAAGCCGGCCGAGGTGAAGCACGAGTGGTTTGTGATTGACGCCACCAACAAGGTGCTCGGTCGTGTTGCCAGCGAAGCAGCACTCCGTTTGCGCGGCAAGCACAAAGCCATCTACACGCCTCACGTCGATACCGGTGATTTCATCATCGTCGTCAATGCCGACAAGATCCGCGTCACTGGCGCCAAGGCCACCGACAAGATTTATTACCGGCATTCAGGCTACCCGGGCGGCATTTACGCCACGTCGTTCAAAGATATGCAAGCCCGCCACCCCGGCCGTGCCCTGGAAAAGGCTGTCAAGGGCATGCTGCCCAAGGGCCCGCTGGGTTACGCGATGGTCAAGAAGCTGAAGGTCTATGCCGGTGATACTCACCCGCACAGCGCTCAGCAGCCCAAGCCGCTCGAGATCTGAGGACGCTGCAATGATTGGACAGTACAACTACGGCACCGGCCGCCGCAAATCTAGCGTCGCACGCGTTTTCATCAAGAAGGGCAGCGGCCAGATAGTCATCAACGGCAAAGTCATCGACGATTATTTTGGACGCCGGACCTCCATCATGATCGTGCGCCAGCCCCTGCTGCTGACGGGCAACAACGAGTCCTTCGACATCAAGATTAACGTCCATGGCGGCGGTGAATCTGGTCAGGCCGGTGCCGTGCGCCATGGCATCACCCGTGCGTTGATCGATTACGACATGGCTCTCAAACCCGACCTGAGCCGCGCTGGTTTTGTGACCCGTGACGCGCGTGAGGTCGAGCGCAAGAAGGTCGGTTTGCATGGCGCCCGGCGCCGCAAACAGTTCAGCAAGCGGTGACGCTGCAGATGCGACAAGACCTGCGTCTTGGCGCGTGCTGCTCGGGCAGGCGTCGCTTGCTGCGACCTAGCGCCGTGCAAGGCTGAATGCGACTCAAGGCCACCTGCGGGTGGCTTTGTTCATTGGCCGCTTCTGGTTTGTGACATGCGCTGGAAATTGCTGCGGCGACGGCTGTCGGTCAGTGCACCGCGCATGATCGTACGCAGCCTTTTGCCGTGGCCCTTTCGCTGGGCCGCGGTGGCGGCGATGCTGGGCTTTTCTGCAGCGCTAGCATTGTGGACGTTCGAGTTCGGCAAGGACATCGCAGGCCTGGACCGTAATGCCAAGGCGGAGCTGGCCCGCCTGCGCGATGAAGTCAGCCAGTTGCGCATCGAGCATGCTCACGCGCGCCAGATAGCCGACACCGCCGACAGCCTACTGAAGACCGAGCGCACGGCGCTGGAGCGCGTGTCACGGCAGGTGCGCCAACTGCAGGCCGACAAGCAAACGCTGCAGACCGACCTGAGCTTGTTTGAAAGGCTGCTGCCAGCTGGCACCGATAGCGTCCAGTTGCGCGGCTTGCAGACTGAAGCCGAAGCGCCCGGGCAGCTGAGGTATCAGATGTTGCTGGTGCATAGCGGAAAAAGTGGGATTGAGTTCAAAGGTCGCTACGAGCTACTGCTGAGCGGCCAGCTTGACGGTCAGATGTGGACGCAATCTTTGCCCGGCGGTCCGCAACCGCTGCAGATTCGTCAAGTTACAAGGGTCGAAGGAACGATCTTCCATCCAGCAAAGGCCGTGCTAAAAACCATTCAAATCAAGGTGACAGATGCACAAGGGGCCGTGAGGGCCACAAAGACACTGCGTCTTTAACTGCAGACAACCGGGTCACACGCATGCTGGGTTTTGGAAAGAAAAAAGCGCCGCCCATTCGCAGCCTGATCGGCGAGGGCACGGTGGTTCGCGGCAACATTAGCTTCGCCGAAGGCATGCGCATCGATGGTGAAGTCATAGGCGATGTGACTGCTGCCCAAGAGGGGCGCAGCATCCTGGTCATCAGTGACAATGCGCGAGTGCACGGTAGGGTGGCGGCAAGCCATGTAATCATCAACGGTGAAGTCCAAGGTGACCTGGTGTGCAGCGAGTTGCTCGAAGTACAGCCCAAAGCCCGAATCTCGGGCGGCGTGCGCTACGAGATGCTGGAAATGCACCCCGGCGCGCAGGTCGAAGGTGAGTTGAGGCCCTTGAAAAGCGCCGAGAAGCCCGCACTCAAGTTGGCAGCATCCAACGAAGTCTGAAAGCGCGCGCTGCGCTGATCCCCGTATTGTTTTGCCCTGCCAGGAGCCCCGCATGAACGCTATCGTTGAATTAGTTTCTCCCAACACCGATGAAATGCCCGGGCCGCTGGTGTTCACGGACAGCGCAGCCGACAAGGTCAAGCAGTTGGTGGAAGAAGAGGGCAACCCCGATCTAAAGCTGCGGGTGTTTGTGCAAGGCGGCGGCTGCTCGGGTTTCCAATATGGATTCACCTTCGATGAGGTCGTCAACGAAGACGACACGCCGATGTCCAAGAACGGTGTCACCTTGTTGATCGATGCGATGAGCCTGCAGTATTTGATGGGCGCCGAGATCGACTACAAGGAAGATCTGCAAGGAGCGCAGTTCGTGATCAAGAACCCGAATGCCACAACGACTTGTGGATGCGGGTCGTCCTTTACAGCCTGATCTGCGGATGCGAGTCGTCTTTTTAGAGACTGACCTGCGGACGTGGCTCATCCTTCACGGCCTGACCTGCGGATGCGGGTTATCCGGTACAGCCTGACATGCGGCTGTCTGGCGCCCAGCTGGGCGTGTGATCAAGCTGCCGGGTAAAGCGCGCCGAGCACGCGCCCGCCCACCGCGCCGGTAACGGCAGCGATATTGCCAGGCTCGCGCGCCAGGTGGGCCCGGGCCAGCCAGGCAAACGCCAGGGCCTCGACCTGATCCGGTTGCACGCCGGCGCCGGCCGTGGTGTCGACGCGCCGCGCAGGCCCCGCAAGCGCCTTCAAGCGCGACATGAGGTGCGCATTGAACGCGCCGCCGCCGCAAACCAGCAACGTGCTGGTGCCGGGCGATTCGCGTTGCAGTGCCTCGATGGCCGCGCGCGCCGTCAACTCGGCCAATGTCGCCATCACATCAGTTGGTTGCCGTACCGGGCCGGCCAGGTGCTTCGCGAGCCATGCGGCATCGAACAAATCGCGTCCTGTGCTCTTGGGCGGGTGACGTGCGAAGAAGGGCTCGGCCATCAGGGTCGACAGCAGCCCAGCATCGATCTGGCCCTGCGCAGCCCAGCGGCCTCCATCGTCGTAGGCTTGCCCGCGGTGTTGCCGGCACCACAGATCCATCAGCAGGTTGCCAGGGCCGCAATCGAACCCGGCAACCTCGCCTTGCGCGCCAAGCAGGCTCAGGTTGGCGATGCCGCCTAAATTGAGCACCGCCCGGGCCTCACCGCGCATGCCAAAGCACGCGGCGTGAAACGCCGGCACCAGCGGCGCGCCCTGGCCACCAGCGGCCACATCGCGGCTGCGGAAGTCGCACACCACATCGATGCCGCAACGCTCGGCCAGCAAAGCGCCGTTCATCAGCTGCAGCGTGTAGCCGCAGCCGCTGAATTCCTGCGGGCGATGGCGCACGGTCTGGCCGTGTGCGCCCAGCGCCTTGACTTGCAATGCCGTCAGCCCGCTCTGCGTCAACACGGCGGCCACCGCAGAGGCGTAGATGTCGACCAGCGCGTGGGCTGCCAGCGCGGCGCGATGCAATTCGTCGGGGCCGCTTTGATTCAAGGCCAGCAATTCGTCGCGCAACGCTTGAGGCAACGCACTGTGCACATGCGCCTGCGATTGCAGCCGGCCTTGCGTATCGGCTTCGGCCAGCACCGCATCGACACCGTCGAGCGATGTGCCCGACATCAACCCGATGAACCAGCTCATCGGGCCGCCGCGTTTACTCGCCCTGGCGGCGTTGGCCGATCAGCGACTCGGCCACGTCCAGCTTGGCTTGCACTGTGCGCACGAGCTCGGCAAAACGCGGGCGCGAAGCGCTGTCCAAAGCCACCGTCTCGGCCGACTTGGCCACCAGCAGCGGATCCTGGTGCTCGCCGTTGATGCGGAACTCAAAGTGCAAGTGCGGCCCGGTCGACCAGCCGGTCGTTCCAACTGCACCGATGTGCTGCCCCTGCCCAACGCGCTGCCCGGCCTTGACGTTGATTTTGCTCAGGTGCGCATACAGCGTGGCCTTGTCGGTGCCGTGTTTGACCTGCACCACGTTGCCGTAGCCGTTTTGCCAGCCGGCAAATTCCACTGTGCCTTCGGCGACGCTGCGCACCGCGGTGCCGATGGGCGCACCGTAATCGACGCCCAGGTGGCGGCGCCACTGCTGCATCAGCGGGTGGAAACGCGTTGCAAAACCCGACGTCACCCGGCTGAATTCCATGGGGCTGGCCAAAAACGCGCGGCGCTTGCTTTGGCCGTTGATGTCGAAGTACGCGCCGCGGCCTTCGCCTGGCGCAAACCACACCGCATGGTGGGCGCGGCCGCCGTTGACGAACTCGGCGGCCAGCACACGCCCGGCGCCTTCGTTCCAGGGCACCGGTTCGCCGTCGGCGGTGAGCGATTCATAGACGACGCTGAAGCTGTCGCCCTTGCGCAGTTCCCGGTGGAAGTCGACGTCGGTGGCGAAGATGTCGGACAGCTGGGCAGCAACGCTGTCTGGCAGGCCGGCTTCATCGGTGGCCGCGAACAGCGTGTTGCGGATCGTGCCGCTGGCCATGCGCATTTGCGACGAGTAAGGCACCGTGGCCAGGTCAGAGCGCCAGCGCGCATCAGCGCTGCGCAGCAGCGTCAGCCGTGTGAAGTGCGTGCGCGCCTGATCGACAACATCACTCGGATAGCGCACCACCAGTTCTTGCAGTGTGCCTTCGGCGTCCGTGCGCGCTTGCACCATCTTGCCGCCACGGCCAGCGACGATCTGGCGCGTCGTGCCGTCGCTGCGTAAGAATTGCGCTGCAGCCATGTCCCGCACGCCCAGCCGCGACAGCACAGCCTCCAGCGTGTCGGTGGCGCGCGTCATGGTGTTGCGCGTCAGTGTGAGTTCTTGGTTGGCCAGCGCTTCGAGTTGGGCGTTCAGGCCGCTGGGCTGCACGGTTTGTTTGATCAGCCGCTGCGGCAGCAGGGCGGGGTCCGCGACCATCGGCGCCACGGCCACGGCCGTGATGGCAGTGCCTGTTAGCAGCGCGACGAATGAAGCGATCAGCCCGAAGCGATGGCGGCGACCAAACTGTTCGAGATCGGGGCCGGCTGGAAGGGGTGGCAAGTGCACGCGCAGGTGATGATTCTTATTGCCGAGCAAACGCATGGCGCGCATGCCGGCAGTGGGTTCGGTGACACGGCTGTCAAGGATGGTTGGTGCGCCATGGGGCACCTGTCCTTTGACAACCCGTCC
Source organism: Rubrivivax sp. (assembly GCA_026785885.1). Taxonomy (GTDB): domain Bacteria; phylum Pseudomonadota; class Gammaproteobacteria; order Burkholderiales; family Burkholderiaceae_C; genus Rubrivivax. The sequence continues at coordinate 9,562 of JAJAZC010000173.1, read as the reverse complement.
CCTAGAATTCAACGTTGATGCCGCGGATCAGGCCTGTGGCCCCGATGCTCCCTGCTCGGCGGCAGGGTTGCGCGCAGCAACGCTGGCGAAAAAGTGCGCGGAGTATAGCCACGCGCATCAGGCGGACCGGCCATAAAACCCCCTGCGATGGACGACATGAGCCCAGCTGAACACCCCGTGACCGACCGTGTGCACGCGGCATTGGCAGTGAGCCTGCATGGTTGTGAGGAATTGCTTCCGCGGGATGAGTGGTTGCGCAAGTTGGCACGCTCTGAGGCCACCGGCAAGCCGCTGCGCATCAAGCTCGGGCTCGATCCCACCGCGCCTGACATCCATGTCGGCCACACCGTGGTGCTCAACAAGATGCGCCAGCTGCAGGACCTGGGGCACACCGTGATATTTCTCATCGGCGACTTCACGTCGATGATCGGTGACCCCTCGGGCCGCAACGCCACGCGCCCACCGCTGACACGCGAGCAGATCGAGGCCAACGCCCAAACTTACTACCGCCAGGCCAGCCTGGTGCTGGACGCGGCGCGGACCGAGGTCCGCTACAACAGCGAGTGGAGTGATCCGCTCGGCGCGCGCGGGATGATCGAGCTGGCCGCCAAGTACACGCTGGCGCGCATGCTGGAGCGCGACGACTTCACCAAGCGCTTCAAGGCCGGCAACCCGATCAGCGTGCATGAGCTGCTGTACCCGCTGATGCAGGGCTACGACTCGGTGGCGCTGCGAAGCGACCTCGAAATCGGCGGCACCGACCAGAAATTCAACCTGCTGGTAGGCCGTGCGCTGCAGGCCGAATACGGTCAGGAGCCGCAGTGCATCCTGACCATGCCCTTGCTCGAGGGGCTCGACGGCGTCGAGAAGATGTCCAAGAGCAAGAACAACTTCATCGCCATCACCGACGATGCCAACACCCTGTTTGCCAAGACACTGTCGATCAGCGACGTGACGATGTGGAAGTGGTTCACGCTGCTGAGCTTTCGGCCCGAGGCCGAGATTGCGCAGCTGCGGCGTGAGGTCCAGGCCGGCCGCAACCCGAAAGATGCCAAGGTAATGCTGGCCGATGAACTCACCGCGCGCTTCCACGGTGCAGCGGCTGCGCGTGCTGCGCAGGCGGACTTCCAGCACCGCGCCGCGGGTGGGATACCGGATCAGATACCCGAGGTCACGCTGGCCGGCGCACCGCTGACCATCGGGCAGTTGCTCAAGCAGGCCGGGCTGGCACCGTCGACCAGCGAAGCGCTGCGGCTGATCGAGCAGGGCGGCGTGCGCATCGACGGCAGCGTGATCAGCGACAAGGCCCTGAAGCTGGCAGCCGGCACCTGTGTCGTGCAGGTTGGCAAGCGCAAGTTTGCGCGCGTCACCCTCAGCGCCTGAGCGCGGGCTGCAACGCCCGGTCGGCATCAGCGTCCAACCGGCGCTGTGCCAACTTTCGCGCGGTCAGGCCGCGCGCCAGCGATCACAGGCCGAGCAAGGCCTACATGGCCTTGCCGATACGCTCAGTCGGCGTATTGGCCTGCAGCCTTGATGGCCGGGCCCCACTTGTTGATTTCAGCTTCGACGAACTTTTTGTGCTCGGCCGGGTTGACGCGGTTGTCGCTGACGACGACAGCACCCAGCGCCTCCTGGCGCTTGATGAACTCCGGGTCCTTGAGCGCCGAGCGCAGTGCCGCATTCATCATGTCCAGCACCGGTTTGGGCGTGCCCTTGGGCGCGTACAGCCCGTGCCAGATCGACACGTTGAAGCCCTTGAGGCCTTGCGAGTCCAGCGTCGGCAGCTTGGCCAGCGCCGGCGTCGTCAGCGGTTTGAGCGTGCTGACGGCGTAGGCCTTGACCTTGCCCGCTTCGATCTGCGAGCTGGTGTTGGTGGTCTGGTCGCACATCAGGTCGACCTGGCCGCCCAGCAGGTCCGTCATCGCGGGTGCGGTGCCTTTGTACGGCACCGTGGTCATGTCGGCTTTCAAGCTTTGCTGCAGCAGCAGGCCGCACAGATGCGATGCGGCGCCGAGCCCGGCGTTGGCCAAATTGATCTTGCCTTTGTTGGCTTCGATCCACTTCAACAGCTCGGGGTAGTTGTTGGGCGGCAGCGTTGGGCGGCCGATCAGCGTCATCGGCACCTCATTGATGAGGCCCACGTACTCGAAGTCGTCCAGCGTCTTGTAGGCCAGGTTGCGATACAGCGCCGGGCTGGTGGCCATGCCGATGTGGTGCAGCAGGAAGGTGTAGCCATCGGCATTGGCCCTGGCGACTTTGGCCGCACCCAAGGTGCCGCCGGCGCCGCCGACGTTTTCAACCACCACGGTCTGGTTGTTGAGGCCTTTGCGCAGCACCTCGGCCAAATCACGCGCGACCTTGTCGGTGGGGCCGCCAGCGGCAAAGGGCACGACCAGCGTGATGGGCTTTTCCGGATAGGCGGCCAGAGCCACGGGCGCAATAACAGCGGCGGCGAGCGCCAGCAAAGTCTTTTTCAAGGGTGTCTCCGCAAACAGGATGAGATGCCAACGCACTGTAGCCAGCACGGTTGACGCCAATCAGCGTGGGAACTACTTAGGCCGGCCCTGTACAACCGCAAAGTTTGGTGCGTGGCCCGGCGGTCATTCGTAGCGGCGGGCGTCCTCGATCACCTTGCCGTCGTTGGGCAATGCACCGGGTGCCAGCAGCACGACATCAGCCCGCAATTTGGTGACCTCGCGCACGGTGCCGGCCACGGCATCGGCCAGGCCGGCTGCGGACTGATCGCTTTCCACCTGCAGCGTCATGCGGTCGTTGGCCATCTCGCCTTCAACCACCAACCGTGCCCGCTTTAGGCCCGGGTGGCGGCGCAGCACCTCGGCCACCTGGCTGGCGTGCACAAACATGCCGCGTACCTTGGCAGTTTGGTCGGCGCGCCCGAGCCAGCCTTTGATGCGCAGATTGCTGCGCCCGGTTGGGCACAGGCCGGGCAGCACCGCGCTCAGGTCGCCGGTACCAAAGCGCACCAGCGGGTAGTCGGCGTTGAGCACTGTGACGACGATCTCGCCAACCTCGCCGTCGGGCACTGCGTCGCCGGTGCCGGGGCGCACGATCTCAACGATCACACCTTCGTCGACGATCAGGCCTTCGCGCGCCGCGGTCTCGAATGCGATGACGCCGACATCGGCCGTAGCGAAGGCCTGGTAGGCCACGACACCGCGGGCCTGCAGCCAGTCACGCAGCGACGGCGGAAATGCTTCACCGCTGACGAGTGCTTTCCTCAAGCTGGGCAACGCGACACCGCTGTCCTGGGCTTTTTCCAGCAGGATGCGCAGGAAGCTCGGTGTGCCGCAGTAGCCGTCGGGCCGCAGGTGTTGCATCGCCTGCAGCTGCAGCTCGGTGTTGCCGGTGCCACCCGGGAAAACGGTGCAGCCCAGCCCGTGCAAGCCGCTTTCCATCAACCAGGCACCCGGCGTCAGGTGATAGCTGAAGCTGTTGTGCACCAGGTCGCCAGCGCTGAAGCCGGCGGCGTGCAGTGCACGCGCGCTGCGCCAGTAGTCCGCAGCATGGCCCTCGGGTTCATAGATCGGCCCCGGGCTTTGGTAGACGCGGCGGGCTGGGCGCAAGGCCTGCTGCGTAGACCAGCCGATGGCAGCAAAGCCGCCAAAAGCATCCACACCGCGCGTGGCCTGCTGGCGCTCCAGCAGCTCGTGTTTGCGCGTCACCGGCAGCTGCGCCAGCGCCATGCGCGTGGTCACGCTGCCAGCGTCGATGCCCGCCAGCCGCTCGGCCAGCGCCGGCACGGCCTGCGCTGCGCGCACCTGCGCCGGCAGCTTGGCCATCAGCGCCGCTTCGCGCAGCGCCGGATCGCGGGTTTCGAGTGCAGTTGGCGGGGCAGTGTTCATGGCCTTCGTTTCAATCTTCCTGGGCCCAACGCGCTAGCCGCTTTTTCACTTCATCGACCAGTTTGCGCTGATCGCCCGCCGACTTGACCGTCACGCCGTCCCACTGCGGCGTCAACGCCAGCTGCCGCGCCAGCCGAACCGTGATGACAGGGCCAACGACGTCAAGCTCGACCACGCGCTTGCCGCGCAGCTCGAAGCCGTTGCCGCGCTCGACCAGAGCCAGGTCGCGCAACGCGCGTTTGAATTGCAGCAACGCGTTGCCGGCATTGAACGCCGGCAATGCAAACCCACCCGATCCATCCTCACTCACAGTTCACCTCGATCTCAAGGTTTGACGCGCAGCCGGCTTCGCCTTGCCACTGCTGACGTACCCGTGGGGGCAGCAGCCGCAGGGGGCGTCGCGGCCTTAACTGATCCACCGCTTGCGCCGCTTGTAGCTCTTCACATCCTTGAAGCTTTTGCGATCGCCGCCGCCCATGCCCAGGTAGAACTCCTTGACGTCCTCGTTTTCGCGCAGCGCCGCTGCCTGCCCGTCCATCACGATGCGGCCGTTTTCCAGGATGTAGCCGTAGTCGGCGTAGCGCAGCGCCATGTTGGTGTTTTGCTCAGCGAGCAAGAACGTGGTTTTCTCTTTGGTGTTCAGGTCTTTGACGATCTCGAACACCTCTTCGACGATCTGCGGCGCCAGGCCCATGCTGGGTTCGTCCAGCAACACCATCTTCGGCTCGGCCATCAGCGCCCGGCCGATGGCGCACATCTGCTGCTCACCGCCGCTGGTGTAGGCGGCCTGCGACGTGCGCCGTGTCTTGAGCCGCGGGAAGTAGGCGTAGACCTTCTCCAGCGTGCGTGCCACCGCGGCCTTGCCGTCCTTGCGTGTGTAGGCGCCCGTCATCAGGTTGTCCTCAATGCTCAGGTGCGCAAAGCAGTGCCGGCCTTCCATGACCTGGATGACACCGCGGTTGACCATCTCCGACGTGCTGAGCTTTTCGATGCGCTCACCGCGCAGCTCGATGCTGCCTTTGGTGACCTCGCCCCGCTCGCCTGCCAGCAGGTTGCTCACCGCGCGCAGCGTCGTCGTCTTGCCGGCGCCGTTGCCACCGAGCAGCGCCACCACACGGCCTTCAGGCACCTGCAAGCTCACGCCCTTGAGCACCAGGATCACGTGGTTGTAGATGACTTCGATACCGTTGACGCTGAGTAGGATGTTGGACATAGGTTCTCCGGGCCCGCCCCTCAAGTGGCCGCCGTGGAACCGGCTTTGCCGGGCCGATGGCGGCGCCCTCATGAGGGGGAAGCGACGTCAGCCGCTACGGGGGTGGTCCTAGGATTGGCAATCCGCCGGTAACCGGCGCTGCAGCTTCTTCTCGGCCGCGTAGCGCTCGGCCGAAGCACGCACCATCGGCCGGATGATCTGGTCATCGGCCTGCAGCCAGTCCGAGGCCCAGGTGAACTTGGCGCCGTCCCAGGTGTGCACACGCGTCCAGGCCGAGCCCATGTGGTCCTGGCAGCTGGTGGACACCGGCCGCATGACACCCTTGAAGCCCAGTGCATCGAGCTTGGCCTGCGTGAGGTTCAGGTTTTCGTAGCCCCAGCGCGCCTGCTCGCCGCTCATCCATTTGCCTTTGCCGAAGCGCTCTTGCGCGGCGCGCACACCTTCGACCGCCAGCATCGCGCCGACGACACCGCGCATGTACAGCACGCTGCCGACTTCTTCCTTCGGCCCGGTGCCCTGGCTTTTGCCGTGGACCTTGTCCTGGATCTCCTTGACGACCGCAGACTGCGGCTCGGCGCCGTGCTGCATCATCACTGCGCTGTAGCCCTTGGCGGCGGCGCCGACGTCCTTCAAGTCGGGCTCGGCGCCGCTCCACCAGGTGCCAAACATCTTCTCGCGCGGGTAGCCGGTGGCCACCGCTTCCTTCAGCGCGGTGGCCGTCATCACACCCCAGGTCTGCATGACGACGAAGTCCGGCCGCTGCTGGCGCACCTGCAGCCAGATGGCTTTTTGCTCCACGCCCGGCGCCGGCACCGGCAGCATCTGCAGCTCGAAGTCGTGCATCTTGGCGCGCTCCTGCAGCATCGGCAGCAGCTCCTTGCCGAAAGGGCTGTCGTGGTAGACGACGCCGATCTTCTTGCCCTTCATCTTGTCCCAGCCGCCCTGCGTCTTGGCGATGTGCTGCAGCACCGTGTCGCCTGCCACCCAATAGTGGCCGATGAGCGGGAAGTTCCACTTGAATACACCGCCGTCCTGGCTGTCGCTGCGGCCGTAGCCCGACGTGATCATCGGGATCTTGTCGTTCGGGATCTTCTCGGTCAGCGCAAACGTGATGCCGGTGGACAGCGGCTGGAACACCGTGGCACCACCGTTCTTGCCCTTCAGCCGCTCATAGCATTCGACGCCGCGGTCGGTGGCGTAGGCCGTCTCGCATTCCTCCACCAGCGTCATCACGCCGTTGATGCCGCCACGCGCATTGACCAGCTTCATGTAGTCGGCGTAGCCGTTGGCAAACGGGGTGGCGTTGGGCGCCACAGGCCCGGTGCGGCCGGTGAGGCTCGGGAAGAACTGCGGCTTGCCCTGCTGCGCAACGGCGCCGGCGCTGATCAAGGTGCCGATGAATACGGCAGCCACGGCGGCGGCCTGACGAGAAAACTTCATGGTGTGTCTCCGATGGGCGATTGAATGAAAGCGGTCAGTGAGGGAAGGGCCACAGCCGCATCTTTTCTTTGGCGGTCGACCACAGTCGCGCCAGCCCGTGCGGTTCAACGATCAGGAAAAAAACGATTAGCGCGCCGAAGATCATCAGCTCGCTGTGCGCAACAGCGGCGGTGCTGATGGGCACGCCGATCAAGTCACCCAAAGCCGGCAGCGCGCGGTTCAGCGCGATGGGCAGCACGACGATGAAAGCGGCACCGAAGAAGCCGCCCATGATCGAGCCCAGGCCGCCGATGATGATCATGAACAGCAGTTGAAAGCTGCGGTCGATGCTGAAGGCCGCCGGCTCCCACGAGCCCAGGTGCACAAAGCCCCACAGCCCGCCAGCCACACCGACGATGAAGCTGCTGACTGCAAAGGCCGTGAGCTTGGCGTAGACCGGGCGGATGCCGATCACCGCAGCGGCCACGTCCATGTCGCGGATGGCCATCCACTCGCGCCCGATGTGGCCGCGCACCAGGTTTTTTGCCAGCCATGCAAAGACCACCAGGATGCCCAGGCAGAACAGGTACTTCTCGTGCGGTGTATTGATCGACAGGCCCAGGAAGGACAGGTTGGAGACGTTGACCGAGCCCGATGGCGAGTTGTTGGTGAACCAGCTGATGCGCAGGAAGCTCCAGTCGACGAAGAACTGCGCGGCCAGCGTGGCCACCGCCAGGTACAGCCCCTTGATGCGCAGCGACGGGATGCCGAACAGCACGCCCACCACCGTGGCGCACAGCCCGCCCAACAGCAGCGCCACGATCAGCGGCATACCGTCGACGCGCACGAAGAAGTTGTAGGCCGCATAGGCACCCACGGCCATAAATGCGCCGGTACCCAGGCTGATCTGCCCGCAGTAGCCAACCAGAATGTTCAGGCCGATGGCCGCCAGCGCCAGGATCAGAAACGGGATCAGGATGGCGCGGAACATGTACTCGTCGGCCAGCAGCGGCACACCGATGACAGCAAAGGCCAGCAACAGCGCAATGCCGATGCGATCCTGCGCAATCGGGAATACCTGCTGGTCTTTTGCGTAGCTGATCTTGAACTGGCCATTCTCGCGATACAGCATGTTCAGACCCGGTCGATGATCTTCTCGCCGAACAGGCCCTGGGGCCGCACGAGCAGGACAAACAGCACCAGCACGTAGCCGAACCAGATCTCGATGCCGCCGCCCAGGCTCGGGCCCAGGTAAACCTCCGACACCTTCTCGCCGACACCGATGATCAGCCCGCCGATGATCGCGCCGGGCACGCTGGTCAGCCCGCCCAGGATCACCACCGGCAGTGCCTTCAGCGCCACCAGCGACAGTGAAAACTGCACGCCGAGCTTGCTGCCCCAGATCATGCCGGCCACCAGCGCTGCAAAGCCGGCCACGCTCCAGACGATGACCCAGATGCGGTTCAGCGGAATGCCTACGCTCTGCGCCGCCTGGTGATCGTCGGCCACCGCACGCAAAGCGCGGCCGGTGCTGGTGTACCGGAAGAACAGCGACAGCACCACCACCAGCAGCGCCGCGATTCCGGCTGCGTACAGGTCTTCCTTGCTGACCAGCACACCGCCAGGAAACAGGTTTTCAAGCAGGAACATCGGCTCCTTCGGCAGGCCGACGTCGATCCTGTAGATCGCACTGCCGAACAGCGTTTGCCCGAAGCCGTCGAGAAAGTAGGTGATGCCCAGCGTGGCCATCAGCAGCGTGATGCCTTCCTGGTTGACGAGCTTGCTCAACACCAGCCGCTCGATCAGCCACGCCACCACCACCATCAGCGCCATGGCCGCGGTGAAAGCCAGCACGTTGGAGAGCACCTTGCTGTCAATGCCCAGCAGCGCCGGCAGCCATTCAGAAAACCGCGCCATCGCCAGCGCCGCAAACAGCACCATCGCGCCCTGCGCAAAGTTGAAGACGCCGCTGGCTTTGAAGATCAGCACAAAGCCGATGGCGACCAGCGAATACAACACGCCGGACATCAGCCCGCCAATGATCGTTTCAAGTAAGAAGCCCATGGCTATTGGTCCCAACCAAAGCGCCGCTAGCGCCGCCCCCCGGGGGCCGGCGCTGGCGGCCCGGCGATGCCGGTTCCGCGGCGGCCACTCGGTCGGGGCGGTTGTGGCGCGCTCAATGTGATGTCCCCAAGTAGGCCGCGATTACGTCTGGATTGGCGCGCACCTCGGCCGGTGTGCCGTCGCCTATCTTCTTGCCGTAGTCCAGCACCACGACGCGGTCGCTGATGTCCATCACCACGCCCATGTCGTGTTCGATCAGCACGATGGTGGTGCCGAACTCGTCGTTGACGTCCAGCACGAAGCGGCTCATGTCTTGCTTTTCTTCGACGTTCATGCCGGCCATCGGCTCGTCCAGCAGCAGCACGGTGGGCTCCATCGCGAGTGCGCGGCCCAGGTCGACGCGCTTTTGAAGCCCGTACGGCAGGCGCCCCACCGGTGTTTTGCGCCAGGCCTGGATCTCCAGGAAGTCGACGATCTTCTCGACGAACTCGCGGTGCTCGGTTTCTTCGCGCTCGGCCTTGCCGAACCAAGGGTTGCGAAAGGCCTGCTGCAGCAGGTTGGTCTTCATGCGAAGGTTGCGCCCACTCATGATGTTGTCGATGACGCTCATGCCCTTGAACAGCGCCAGGTTTTGGAAGGTGCGCGCCACGCCCATCTCAGCGACCTGGCGGCTGTTCATGTGGCTGAAGGTCTGGCCACGGAAGCGGATGCTGCCTTCCTGCGGCTGATAGACGCCATTGATGCAGTTGAGCATGCTGCTCTTGCCAGCGCCGTTGGGTCCGATGATGGCGCGCACCTCGTGCTCACGCACATCGAAGCTGATGCCGCTGAGCGCCTTGACGCCGCCGAAGCGCAAGGAGATGTCCTTGACGTCGAGGATGACGTCACCGATCTTGCGTTGGCTCATATGCACAAGGCCGGCAGGCTCTCGCTGATCTGACGGTTTTCTTCAAGACCAAACGCCAGCATCGGTCCAAGAGCGTCGGGCTGTGCCTGGCAGGGG
>JAJAZC010000172.1 GCA_026785885.1 Rubrivivax sp. | reverse complement strand
TAGACAAGCTCGGTAGACATGCCGACTGCGGCAAATAGCTAAGCTTGGTCAGGCTGGGCTGGGATCCGTTCGGGCGGCAAGGCAAGGCTTGGACTAGGACTAGGACTAGGACTAGGACTTGGCTTGGCTTGGACGCATTTAGGCGGCAGAGGCACATTGGCGCGGCGATGCGGCGATGCGGCGATGCGGCGATGCGGCGATGCGGCGATGCGGCGATGCGGCGATGCGCCGTTGCACCGAGGCGTCTCGAGCGGCAAAGGCGGGTTCGGGCAGGCCGTGGCACTTCTCTGTGTCCGTCGGTGAGTACACCGACTGCCTTGCGCTGCTCGCCTCCGGGTCGGGTGGGCCGCATGACCGAGCATCGCAGGGAAGTCGGCGTACCCGCCGACCGCCACAGAGAAGTGCCACGGCCTGCCCGAACCCGCCCTTGCCGCTTCAAAGCCGACGCGGCGACGCGCCAACGCAATTAGGCAATCACGGCGCGCTGAACCGCACGATCCCGCTACGCGTCAGCACCAGCAAGCTGCCGTCGGCCGCGGCCAGCAGGTCCACCGGGCTGCCGGTGACGCTGCCGAACGCATAGGCCGCGTTGCCGTTGGCGAGGTCGATCACGCCGATGAATTTGCTGACGTAGTCGGCGAAGAAGTAGTTGCCGCGCCAGGGTGCCGGCAGTGCGCCGTTGCTTGAATAGAAGGTGCCGCCGGCAATCGCGAAGCCGGTGAAGAAGCCGCCGGGGCCAGAGCCGGGCGGTAAAGCAGAGCTGTGTTTGTAGGCGAAGAGCGGTGCGGTCTCGCCGCTGTTGTTGGTCGGGCCTTCGGAATCTGGCCAGCCGTAGTTGGCGCCCGGCGCGCCGAGGTTCACTTCTTCCCACGTGCCTTGGCCGACGTCGTTGATGTGGATGCGGCCGGTGCCCGGTTGAACCGCAAACGTGAAAGGGTTGCGCAGGCCGCTTGCCCAGATTGCGCGGGCCAGGCCAGACCGCGCAAGAAAAGGGTTATCGGACGGAATCGTGCCATCGGCGTTAAAGCGAAGCATCTTGCCGAACGGCGAGTTGGGGTTTTGCGCCAGCGCGGTGTTCGCGTTCTCGCCGACGCCGACATACAGCTTGCCGTCAACGCCGAAGTGCAGCGCGCCGCCGTTGTGGTTGGTGGCGGCCGATAGTGCCGGCAAGTCCACCAGCTTCACCTCACTGCCGGCCTGTGCAACATCGCCGTTAGCCGCCGATGCAGTGAAGCGGCTGATGCGGTTATGCGTGCCGTTGTCAGTCGTCGTGTGGTAGACGTAGACATAGCCGTTGCTGGCAAAGCCGGGGTCGAGTGCTACACCGAGCAAACCGCGCTCGCCTTGCGGATCGACCGCCAGCGTGACGAAGGGTGTGACCAGCGGCGCAAGACCGTTTTTGATCACACGCAGCGTGCCACCTTGTTCCGTCACAAACAAGCGGCCGTCGGGTGCCTGCGCGATCGCGGTGGCTGAGTTGAGACCACCGCTCTCTGTACGCGTTATGCCTGCCGGCTGTGTGCGTGCACCGCCGAGCTGCACCGTGGCGGTGGCCCAAGCCGACACGTTGCCCGCCGCGTCGCGAGCCCGCGCGCGCAGCACGTGCTGGCCCGACGCGTGGGCCGTGGTGTCCAGTGTTACGCCGAAGGGCGCCGTGGTGTCGGCCGCGCCGATGGCCACGCCGTCGATCTGGAACTCGACCTGCGCCACGCCGACGTTGTCGCTGGCGCTGGCATTCACAGCCAGCGTGCCGGTCAAGCCGGCTGCGAAGTTGGCCGGGGCACTCAAGGCCACGGTGGGCGGCTGGGCGTCGGCTGTGGGTGTGGTGACAGCCACGGCCACAGCTGCGCTGGTGGTGCTGGCGCCGGTGTCGTCGGTGGCGCGTGCGGTGAGGCTGCGCGCGCCGGCGGTGGCCGGCGTCCAGTTGAGCGTGTAGGGGGCGGTGGTCGCTTGGCCGATCGACGTTGCGCCATCGAAAAACTCGACGCGCAAAACACGGCCGTCGCTGTCGGTGGCGCTGGCCGACAAGGCCACGGCCACGCCCGTGTTGGCGGTGGCCGGCGCTGTGAGGCTGACGCTGGGCGCCTGGTTGACGACCGGGGCGATGTCGTCGAAGGTGGCGGTCAGCGTGGTGTCGGCGGCCGGCGTGATCAGCACATGCGTGGCTGCGCCACCGTCGCTCCAGCGGTTGAAGCGGTAGCGGCGGCCATTGGAGTCCTGGTCGGCTGCACCGATGTCGCGCTCCATGCCTACAACGCCGGTGAAGGCGTTGGGTGCAGCCACCGGCTGCCCGTCCAGCGTCAGCTTCAAACCCGCCGGTTGGCTGGCCAGCGTGATGCGGGCTTTGCGTGGCAGCACGTCGCGCGTGACGGTGGTGACGGCACCGCCGCTGTCGGTGGCGCGCAGGTGCAAGCGGTAGAAGATGTTGTCCGATGTCTCGCCACGCGGCGGGATGGTGACGCTGCCGCTGGCGCCGGTGGTCTCGGGCTGGAAGGGGTGGGTATGTGCGTCGTGGTGCAGCTCGGCCCACCAGGTCAGGCGCGCGGGCGACAGGGCGCCGTCTTCGGCGTCAATTGCGCTGACGCTGAGGGTCAACGTTTGCCCGCCGCTGAACAGCGCGTTGGCGGCCGGTGTGTCGATGCTCGGCTTAGGGGCTTGGTTGGCCGCCGGTGCATCACTGCTCACACCATTGCCCCCGCCCCCACCGCACGCTGGCAACACCAACACCACCACCACCACCAGTCCAAAAGCGATCCACCTGGCCTGCATACATCACCCCTCGTTGCAGCCATTCTTGCGGCCTGCGCCAGCCGCGCTGTCACAAGGTGTTTGGCCAGTGCAGTGTTCGATGCTGTGTGGAACTTGAGAAGACCGATGGATCGAGCTGCCTGGCTAGGCGCAAACCGCAGCGATGCTCTTTTGCATCGCGGGGATTTGCAACGGCGCCAGCTGGCACGAGACGCGGTTTTATGTTCCACACAGTGTCGAACACTGCGCTAGCTACACAGCCACCGGCGCCTTGATCAACGGGTGCGGGTCGTAGCCGTGCAGCACGAAGTCGTCCAACGCGTAGTCGAAGACCGTTGACGGCCGGCGCTGAATCTGCAGCGTGGGCCAGGGCCGGGGTTGGCGTGACAGCTGCAGCTCGACCTGCTCGGTGTGGTTGCTGTAGATGTGGCAATCACCGCCGGTCCAGATGAACTCGCCGACGTCCAGATCGCACTGCTGCGCGAGCATGTGCGTGAGCAGCGCGTAGCTGGCGATGTTGAAGGGCACGCCCAGAAAGATGTCGGCACTGCGCTGGTAGAGCTGGCAGCTGAGCTTGCCGGGCGCGCCGGGCGCGGTGGCCGGTGCGACGTAGAACTGGAACAGCGCGTGGCAGGGCATCAAGGCCATCTTCGGCAGCTCGGCCACGTTCCAGGCGCTGACCAGCAGGCGGCGACTGTCGGGGTTGGTGCGCAGTTGCTGCACGAGCTGCGCAATCTGGTCGATGTGGCCGCCGTCCGGCGTGGGCCAGCTGCGCCACTGCACGCCGTAGACGGGGCCCAGCTCGCCATCGGGCGCGGCCCATTCGTCCCAGATCGTCACGCCGCGCTCCTGCAGCCAGCGCGCATTGCTGTCGCCGCGCAGAAACCACAGCAGCTCCAGCACCACGGCCTTCCAGAAAATCTTCTTGGTCGTGACCAGCGGGAAGCCTTCGCTCAGGTCGAAGCGCATCTGGTGGCCGAACACGCTCTTCGTGCCGGTGCCGGTTCGGTCGCCTTTGGCCAGGCCGTGGTTGTGCACGTGGCGCATCAAGTCGTCGTAGGGCGATCGGATCACGGCCGTGTTCATCGTGCGTGCATGTTTATGTTCATGCTCAGGCTCAAGCTCAAGCTCAAGCTCAAGCTCAAGCTCAAGCTCAAGCCGCTACCGGCTGCAGGTCGAACTGCATCGCCGCCAGCCGCGCATACAGGCCGCCGCGCGCCACCAACTCATGGTGCTTGCCGATGTCGACGATGCGGCCGCTGTCCACCACGACGATGCGGTCGGCCTTCAACACGGTGGCCAGGCGGTGCGCGATGACCAGCGTGGTGCGGTCGGCCATGGCGGCTTCGAGCGCGGCCTGCACGACGCGCTCGCTCTCGGCGTCGAGCGCGCTGGTGGCCTCGTCCAGCAGCAACAGCGGCGGGTTCTTCAACATCGCCCGCGCGATGCTGATGCGTTGGCGCTGGCCGCCCGACAGCCGCACGCCGCGCTCGCCCAGATAGGTGGCGTAGCCCTCTGGCAGCGCCACGATGAAGTCGTGCGCGTAGGCCGCACGCGCGGCGGCCTGCACTTCAGCGTCGCTGGCCTCGGGCCGGCCGTAACGGATGTTCTCCATCGCGCTAGTCGAGAACACCGTGCTGTCCTGCGGCACGATGCCCACGCGCTGGCGCAGCGCAGCCAGCGCAACATCGCGCACTGGCACACCGTCGATGCGCACCTGGCCTTGTTGCGCGTCGTAAAAGCGCAGCAGCAGCTGAAACACCGTGCTCTTGCCGGCGCCGCTGGGTCCGACCAGCGCCACGGTTTCACCGGCCGCGATGCGCAGTGAAAAGCCGTCCAGCGCTGCGGTCTTGGGCCGTGATGGGTAGTGGAAGACGACGTCGTCGAAGCTCACCGTCGAGCCGCCCCGCACCGCCGGCAGCGGCTGCGTCAACGGCGGCTCGGCCACCGGCGAGCGCGCGGCCAGCAGCTCCATCAAACGCTCGGTAGCACCGGCAGCACGCAGCAGGTCGCCGTAGATCTCCGACAGCACCGCCACCGCGCCGACGAAGATGATCACGAAGACCACCGTCTGCCCCAGGTGCCCGGCGCTGACACGCCCGGCAATCACCGCCTGCGTGCCCTGGTACAGGCCCCACAACAGCGCGCCGAAGGTGGCGGTGATCATGAAAGCTACCAGCATCGAGCGCACCAGCGTGCGCTTGCGCGCGGTGTTGAAAGCGTCCTCGGTACTGAGGTCGAAGCGCGCGGCCTCGCGCCCTTCCTGCACGTAGCTCTGCACCACCGGGATCTCGCTCAGCACCTCGGCTGCGATGGCGCTGGAGTCGGCGATGCGGTCCTGGCTGGCGCGGCTCAACTTGCGCACCCGGCGGCCGAAGTACACGCCCGGCAGCACCACCAGAACCAGGATGGCCAGAACCTGCGTCATCACGTACGGATTGGTGACCACGAGCGCGATCAGCGCGCCGGTGCCCATCACGACGTTGCGCAAACCCATGCTGAGGCTGGAGCCGACGACGGTCTGCACGAGTGTGGTGTCGGTGGTCAGCCGGCTCAGGACCTCGCCGGTGCGCGTGGTCTCGAAGAACTCCGGGCTCTGGCGCAGCACATGCGCATAGACGGCGTTGCGCAGGTCGGCGGTGATGCGCTCGCCCAGCCAGCTCACCATGTAAAAGCGTGCTGCCGAGAACACGCCCAGCGATGCGGCCACGGCAAACAGCGCCAGAAAGTGGCCGCGCAGCGCCATCAGCCGCTCACCGGGGTCGGTGGCGATCAGGCCTTGATCGATTAACACCTTCAGTGCCACCGGAAAGGCCAGCGTGCTCAAAGCCGCCAGCACCAGAAACAGCGCCGCCAGCAGCACCCGGCCCCGATACGGCCGCATAAATGGCAGCAAACCGGACAGCGCGCGCGGCGTCGCCGCTGCGGCGCGGACTTCGCTTTTGTTCATGCGCCGAAGTCTATGCGGCGGCCGCGCGCGAGCCTCGCCTCGGCCGTGCCGCGGCCGATCGAGGAACGTCTGTCGGCCGACGGTTGGACGTCGGTCGGCCGTCGGTCGGACCGTCGGTCAAACGGCTCAGGGCCGTCGCTGGGCTGTCCGCATGTCGTCTGTGCGTCATGCGTTGCCGATGTGTTGACCGTCCGTCTGCCGCTTGCCGCGCCGTCATCGGCAGTCGTGCACAGACCCCCCGCGAACCAGCGTGCCCTCAATGGTTGCCGGTTGTGGTCGAATAGCCCTGGAGCCTGGCGCGCACCCCGTTTGCCACAGCTCGATCCGACAACTGTTTTACCGTGCAGCCCACCCAGCCCTCCAAATCATCGCCGCCTTCGCAGCCGCTGCATCCGGCGGGGCCGGCGGCCGGCTCGGCGGCGCCCCCCGCGGCTGCGATTGCGCAGGCCCAGGCCGCCACGCAGGTTGCCAGCATCGGGCAGCGCTTGCCGTTGCCTTGGGCCGCCGCGCTGCTGATCGTCGTGACGGCCACCCTGGCCGCGCTGCTGAGTTGGGGCTTGGCGCTGGCCTTCGGCTCGCAACCGTGGCAAGCACCGCTGGCCGCCATGCTTTCCGTGTTGGCAGCGCTGCTGCCGGCCACCGCGCTGCTGCACCGCTTGACGCGCGGCTCGGCCAGCCCGCCGGTGCTGGGCGGCGGCATCCACGCGCCGATGGGCACCACGCGCACGCTGTTCCTGGACCTGGCCGGCCGCGAGTGGGCGCGATCGCGGCGCTACGGCACCGGTGCGGCTTTGTTGCTGGTCGACGTCGACCGCTTTGCGCGCCTGGTGGAAGCCCGCGGCGGTGTGGCCACAGACGCAGTGCTGGCCGAGATGCTGCGCCAGACCTCGCCTACGCTGCGCGGCGCCGACCTGCTGACGCGCTTCTCCGACGCCCAGATGGCCGTCTTCCTGGCGCAGGCCGATGCGACCGGCGCGCTGGATGTCGCCGAGCGCATCCGCGACCGTGCCGAGCAGATGGAAGTGCCGCTGCGCCATGAGACAAGCCCGCGCCGCCTGCGCGTGACGGTGAGCGTCGGCGTGGCGCAGTTGCGCCCGGCGCACATGAATCTGCAGGCGCTGATCGACGACGCGCAGGACGCCGTGCTGGCCGCGCGCCAGGCCGGCGGCAACTGCGTGCGCGCAGCGCCGGTGGACCTGGGCCGGCTGCGAATGCCCGGCGGCTGGCGCGACGACCGCCGCGCCCGGCCGAAGCCGCAGTCGTAGCCGTTGGCCCCGCAGCGGGGTGACGGTTTTTGCCGCAGCGGCCGATGCAGCTGGTGTAGCTGATGTGGCCGATGTAGCTGGTGCTGCGACGAAGCCGTCGCAAACGACCCAGCCGCTCCAGCCACTACAGCCAATACGACCGCTTCGACCGCTGCAGCCCGTTCAGCCGATCTTCAACGGCGCCACATACCCAGTCATCTCCAGATAGCCCAGGCCGGCGCGCTGGCCCTGTGCATCCAGCAGTTCGCTCAGGCCTTCCCAGTACACCGTGCCGGTGCTGCTGCGGCTGTCCAGCTCCTGTGCGTCGGCCAGCGCATTCACCGTAAATGCGCCAGCCGATGTCTGCACCTGCCACTGCACCGGGTAGACGGCTGCGGTGGCCGGGCTTTGCCAGCGCCGGCCGGCCACAAAGCGCACGTCGGCCGGGCCGAACACCGTCAGCACGCCCGCGGCACTGCGGTGGCTGCCGCCGGCCCACAACGCGCTGCCGTCGCGGCGGCGCAGCACAAAGGCGGTCAGCGCGCCGCCGTCGAACAGGTTGATGCCGATCCAGTCCCAGCCGGTGGCGTCGCGGTGCAGCAGCTGCTCGCTCCATTCATGGTCCAGCCAGCCGCGGCCGCGTTCGCCGGTGGGCGTTTGCGCGTCGAGCTGCGGCAGGCTGTAGTAGTGGCTGGCGTCCTGGTCGGCGGGCCCTTTGCGTGAGAAGCCGGCCTCTCCTTGCAGCAGCAGCGGCTGGGTCGGCACCAGCCGCAGCGCCAGCGTGAAATCGCGCGCCGGCACGTTGGCCAGCCACGCGCCGCTGGCTGCTTCGCGCTGCAAGGTCCAGTTGCCCAGGCGCACATAGCCGTCGTCCAACGCGGCTTCGCCCAAGGCACTGCCGGGCGCGCCGGACCAGCGGGCGATGCGCTGGTCATGCCGGTGCTGCACGCCGCGGCCCGTTGTTTGTGGATCCGTGCGCGAATCCGTGCGCCCATCCACCCGTGTATTGCCCCGCGCATCCAGCGTGGTGACCGCCGCGTGCGCAAACAGCAGGTGGCGCGCGGCAAAACGGCTCCGGTTGTCGCGCGCCAGGCCAGTGCGGCTGCGGAAGAAGGTGACCTGGAAGCCCGTGACGGGAGATTGTGTCGACGCTTGTGCTGCTGCTCGTGTTGCTGGTTGTGCTGCTGCTTGTCTCGGCACTTGCTCGCGGCCAAGCCAGCCGGTCGCATACCACCACTCGGTGCGCGCGCCCAGGTGCGCGCCATGGTCCTGCGGGAATCGCAGCACACGGCCGCGGCGTGGCGTGTCTGCTGCTTCGCCGGGTGTCGTTTGCACCGTTGCGCCGGGCGCGGCGGCCAGCGCCGCGCCCAGCGGGGCGGACGTCTGTGTGCTCACCGTTGTGCCCACGGGTGATGGCGCCTTTGCGGCCTCCGTTGCAGACACCTTCGCGCCAAGACCCAGCCGCGGTGTTGAGATGGCCCCGAGCGCGCCCAGCGACATCAACCAGCGGCGGCGTTGCGGGCTCATGCGAAACCCGCCATCACGCGGTGCGGATACATCGCGACCGGGTGTGCCGTTTGCTGTCGCGGCCAAACCCAGCCCGACGCCCACGCCCGCACCCAAGCGCCGCCCGCATGAAAGACGTCCTTGCTTCGCCACCCGACACGCCGTTCCCGCGCCACGCGGGTGTGCTCCCCGGCCTGGGCCTGGGTGGCTTTTTCGACGGCATCGTGCTGCACCAGATCTTGCAGTGGCACCACATGCTCAGCAGCGGCGGGCTGCCGCCGGACAGCCTGGCCAATCTGCGCCGGCTCGTTTTTCTCGATGGGCTTTTTCACGCCGCCACCTATGCCTTCACGCTGACCGGCCTGCTGCTGCTGTGGCGCGCGGCAAAACGGCTCCGGTTGTCGCGCGCCAGGCCCGTGCGG
>JAJAZC010000171.1 GCA_026785885.1 Rubrivivax sp. | reverse complement strand
GTGGGGGGGGGGGGGGGGGGGGGGGGGGGGGGGGGGGCGGGGGGGGGGGGGGGGGGGGGGGGGGGGGGGCGCCCCCCTGGACATCATCGAATCCTGGTGCCCGAGCTGCTGGGTCGTGGCGGCGTATGACAGTGTATGACACCGAAACCGACCAAGACCGACCAAGACCGACCGAAGCCGACCGAAGCCGACCGAAGCCGACCGAGGCCGACCGAGGCCGACCGAGGCCGAACGGACCTCACTAAGCCAGCCAAGCCTTCAATCGTGTTTGATCGCGATCGTCTTCAGCGTCGAAAAACCGTACAGCGCCTCAAAGCCCTTTTCGCGCCCGTGACCCGAGTGTTTGACGCCACCGAACGGCGGCTCGATGCCGCCACCCGCGCCGTAGTTGTTGATGAACACCTGGCCGCAGTGCAGCTGGCGCGCGGTGCGCAAAGCGCGGCTGCCGTCACGCGTCCAAACACCGGCAACCAAACCGAAGGCTGTGCCGTTGGCAATGGCGATGGCCTCGGCCTCGTCGTCGAACGGAATCACGACCTGCACCGGGCCGAATATTTCTTCCTGCGCCAGTTGGTGCATCGCCGGCACGCCGGCCACCAGCGTCGGCGCGACGTAGCAGCCACCCGTGGGCAAGCCGGCCGGCAGCGGTGCTTGCGCGGCAACTGTCAAACCGCTGTCGACCACCAGCGCAAGATAGCCCTGCACGACATCGCGCTGGCGCGCGCTGATCAGCGGCCCGACATCGGGATCGGTCAGCGCCGGGCCGCCGCGCAGGCCGCGGTAGCGCTCGGCCATGCGCCGCACCACGGCATCGAAGACGCCGCGCTGCACCAGGATGCGCGAGGCCGCCGAGCAGGTCTGCCCCGCGTTCTGAATGCCGGCGTTGACCAGCACAGGAAGCGCCGCGTCCAGCGCCGCATCGTCGAACACCAGCTGCGGGCTCTTGCCGCCCAGCTCCAGCGTCACCGGCACCGCGTTTTTCGCTGCCGCGGCCTGGATCAGCGCACCGACCGCCACCGAACCCGTGAACGAGATATGCCGCACACCCGCGTGCGCCGCCAGGGCGGCACCGGCCTCTTCGCCCAGGCCCGGCACGACATTGAGCGCACCCGCCGGCAACCCGGCTTCGTGCGCGATGCGGGCAAAGGCCAGCGCCGTCAGGCAGGCTTCTTCGGCCGGCTTGAGCACACAGGCGTTGCCCATGGCCAGCGCGGCGCCGACGCTGCGGCCAATGATCTGCATCGGGTAGTTCCAGGGCACGATGTGCGCAGTGACACCGTGCGGCTCGCGCAGCGTCAGTGCTGTGTAGCCGTTGGCAAACGGAATCGTGTGGCCCAGCACCTTGTCGGCTGCACCGCTGTAAAACTCCAGGTAGCGCGCCAGCGCCACCGCATCGGCGCGGCCCTGCTTCAGCGGCTTGCCGACGTCCAACGCTTCCAGCCGCGCCAGCTCGTCGGCCTGGGCCAACACCGCGGCGCTGATGGTCATCAGCACACGGCCGCGCTCGGTGGCCGTGAGCCGGCCCCAGGCACCGCCCAGCGCCGCCTGCGCGGCCTGCACTGCGGCATCGACATCGGTGGCGTCACCGCGTGCAATGTCGGCCAGCGGAGTGCCCTGTGAAGGATCGATCAGCGCCAGCGTGCGGCCGCTGTTGCCACGGCGCCAGTGGCCGCCGATGAAGACCTGCTTGGTATCGAAAGGAATGCTGTTGCCCACGTCGGGTGCTCCTTCAGTTGCAGTCGGGCGGCGGCCGGCTTCGGGCATCATATTTGTCGATGGGTCCGTTCCTGATCAAACGCCTGGCCACCTTGCTTGCGACCTTGGCCGTGGCCTCGGTGGTGGTCTTTGCCGTGCTGGAGCTGCTGCCGGGCAATGCCGCCGAGATCATCCTCGGTGATACCGCCACACCCGAGTCACTGGCCGCGCTGAATACCCGGCTGGGGCTGGACCGGCCGCCTTGGGTGCGCTATGCCGATTGGGTCGGCGGCCTGCTGCAGGGCCGCACGGCCACCAGCATCAGCTACGACACATCGACAGCCGAGTTGATCGCCGAGCGGCTGCGCGTGAGCCTGCCGCTGGCGCTGATGGCGATGTTGCTGACGGTGGCGCTGGCGCTGGGCCTCGGGGTCTATGCCGCATCGCGCCACAACCGCGCGGGTGATGTCGGCGTGATGGCTTTGAGCCAGCTCGGCATTGCGATTCCGAACTTCTGGTTTGCGATCCTGCTGATCCTGGTGTTTGCGGTGCAGCTGCAGTGGGTCAGCGCAGGCGGCTTTCCGGGCTGGACCGCAGACGAAGGCGGTGGGCTGTGGGCGGGCGTCGTGGCGCTGATCCTGCCCGCCGTGGCGCTGGCGCTGGTGCAGGCCGCGATCCTGGCGCGTGTCACCCGATCGGCGGTGCTGGACGTAATGCGTGAGGACTTCGTGCGCACGGCGCGTGCCAAAGGTTTGTCGCGCCGCGCGGCCTTGTGGCGCCACGTGCTGCGCAACGCGCTGATTCCGGTGCTGACGGTCGGCGGGCTGCAGTTTGCGAACCTGATCACCGGCACCATCGTGGTCGAAAACGTCTTCGTGCTGCCGGGCATCGGGCGCCTGGTGTTCCAGGCCATCAGCAACCGCGATCTGATCGTCGTGCGCGATGTCGTGATGCTGCTGGCCGCGGTGGTGGTGCTCGTCAACTTCATCGTCGACGTGCTGTATGCGGTGATCGACCCGCGCCTGCGCCATGGCTGAGTTCAGCGCCGTTGGCCAGCGCCGGGACGCTTTGTGGCAGCGCGCGCTGCACCACAAGAGCTTCGTGATCGGCGCCACATTGACGGCGCTGCTCGCGATGGCCGCGCTGCTGTCGCTGGTGTGGACACCGCACCCGGTGGCCGAGATCGACATCCCGAGCAAGCTGCAGCCACCGACGCTGCAGCACTGGTTGGGCACCGACAGCCTGGGGCGCGACATCGTCTCGCAGCTGCTGGTGGGCGCGCAGAACAGCATCGTCGTCGGGCTCATCGCGGTCGGCATCGGCCTGGTGGCTGGTGTCGTGCTGGGCTGCGTGGCCTCGGCCGCGCGCCACCAGGGCCGTGGCTGGATTGAAGAAATCATCATGCGCGGCAGCGACTTCACGTTCGCTTTTCCAGCGCTGCTGTCGGCCATCATGTTGACGGCCATTTACGGGCCGGGGCTGGTGATGAGCATCGTGGCCATCGGCATCTTCAACATCCCGGTGTTTGCGCGCATCACACGCGGCGCGGCCAACGCGGTGTGGGCGCGTGACTTCATCACCGCAGCGCGCGCCGCCGGCAAAGGGCCGCTGGCGATTACGCTGGACCACGTGCTGCCCAACATCGCCAGCCCGTTGATCGTGCAGGCGACCATCAGCTTTGCCACCGCGATACTGGCCGAAGCCGCGCTGAGCTACCTGGGCCTGGGCACCCAGCCGCCGCAGCCGAGCTGGGGCCGCATGCTCAACGACGCGCAGTCGCAGATGTTCCAGGCGCCGCTGCTGGCGGTGTACCCGGGCGTGGCCATCGTGCTCAGCGTGCTGGGGCTCAACTTGATGGGCGATGGGCTGCGCGATCTGATGGACCCGCGGCTGGCCCGGCAACGCTGAGCCGCGCGGCAGGGCCATGCGCCGGATGCCTGCGGCTGTGCTGCTGGCTTCGTACACTGCCGGCCCTGCCCCCATGCGAGACCCGCCATGCGCATCGATTTTGTCTCCGACGTGGCCTGCCCTTGGTGCGCGGTTGGCCTGCACTCGCTCGAATTGGCGCTCAAGCAGATCGGCCCCGAGATCCCGGTCGAGATCCACTTCCAGCCCTTCGAGCTCAACCCGACGATGGCCGCCGAGGGCGTCGACGCGGGCGACTATTTGAAGGCCAAGTACGGCATGGGCGATGCGCAGCTGGCGCAAGCACGCACCACGCTGCGCGAGCGTGGTGCTGCGGTGGGCTTTGCCTTCGGCCCGCGTGAGCGCGTATGGAACACCTTCGATGCGCACCGCTTGCTGCATTGGGCCGGGCTGCAATCCGCAGCCAGCCAGCGCGCGCTCAAACACGCGTTGCTGCAGGCTTATCACGGTGACGGCCTCAATCCGGGCGCGCACGATGTGCTGGTGGCGCTGGCCGCAGCAGCCGGCCTGGACGCGAGCGTTGCTGCGGCCGTGCTGGCCGATGGGCGTTATGCAGACGACGTGCGCGCGGCCGAGCGCGAATGGCAGCAGGCCGGCATTCAGTCGGTGCCGGCGGTGATCATCGACCGCCGGCATTTGATCTCGGGCGGCCAGCCGCCCGAAGTCTTCGAGCAGGCGCTGCGCGAGATGGCTGCTGGCGGCTGAAGCGCGGCCCGCCATGCCGCGCAACATCGAGATCAAGGCCCGCATCGCCAGCGTCGACGCGCTGCTGCCCCGCGCGCAGGCACTGGCCGGTGGCGAGCCGGTGCTGATCGAGCAGGACGACACCTTCTTCAGCGTGCCACACGGCCGCCTGAAGCTGCGCACGTTTGCTGACGGCAGTGCCGAGCTCATCCACTACCACCGCGCCGACGCCACCGCGGCCAAAGCCAGCGATTACGCGCGTGTGCCGGTGGCCGACGCGGCCGCGCTGCGCGAGGCGCTCACGCGCGCCTGTGGCGGGCTCGGGCGTGTGCGCAAACGCCGCCTGCTGCTGATGGCCGGCGCAACGCGCATCCACCTGGATCGGGTTGAAGGCCTGGGTGACTTCATGGAGCTGGAGGTCGTGCTGCACGCGGGGCAAAGTGACGCCGAAGGTATGACCCAGGCGGATGCGCTGATGCGCGCGCTGGGCTTGGCGAATGCCCAACGGCTGGCCGGCAGCTATCTGGACCTCATGCGCCCGGCCGGCGCGGTCGCCAGCCAAGCTTTGTGACGCGGCGCTTCGTGCCCCTGCTCCGAGTCATTGATCTGCACATCACGCTGGACACCGCGCAGGGTGCACTGACCGCGCTGCGCGACGCGTCCTTTGCGCTGGACCGCGGTCAGACACTCGGCCTGATCGGCGAATCGGGCTGCGGCAAGAGCATCACGGCGCTGGCGCTGATGGGTTTGTTGCCCGACGGCGCGCAGGTCACGGGCTCGATCCGCTTCGATGGGCAGGAGCTGACCGCGCTGGACGATGCCGCGCTGTGCCGACTGCGCGGCAACCGCATGGCCATGGTTTTCCAAGAGCCGATGAGCGCGCTCAATCCGCTGCACACGGTGGGCCGGCAGATCGCCGAGCCCTTGCGTATCCACCAGGGCCTGTCGCGCAGCGCAGCCGAAGCCGAAGCGCTGCGCCTGCTGGAGCGCGTGCGGCTGCCGCAGGCGCGGCAGCGGCTGCACGCGTATCCGCACCAACTGTCGGGCGGGCAGCGCCAGCGCGTGGTGATCGCGATGGCGCTGGCCTGCGGGCCGGACTTGCTGATCGCCGACGAGCCGACCACGGCGCTGGACGCGACGCTGCAGCGCGAGGTGCTGGACTTGATTCAGGAGCTGGTGCGCGAGGGCGGTATGGCGCTGCTGTTGATCAGCCACGACCTCGGCCTGATGGCCGATGCGGTGCAGCAGCTGCTGGTGATGTACGGCGGCACGGTGGTCGAAAGCGGGCCGACGGCTGCGGTCTTCGAGCGCCTGGCGCACCCGTACACACGCGGCCTGTTCGCGGCGCGGCCGCGGCTGGGTTGGCGTGATCCGGCAACCGGCAGCGCGGCAAGCGACACCGCCGTCAGCGCAGCAAGCGGCCGCCGCGGCGCACGCTTGCCGACCATCGCCGGCCGTGTGCCGACACTGGCCGAGATGCCGCGCGGCTGCCCTTTTGCCGACCGCTGCGCGTGGGTCATCGACGCCTGCCGCGTGGCGTTGCCGCCGTTGGTGCCGGTCGGCCCCGGCAGCCCCGGCCACGCGGCGCGCTGCATCCGGCTCGGCGAGCTTTGATATGAGCGCGCCGTTGCTGGTTGTCGAACAACTCGCCAAACGGTACCAACTGCCGCGGCAAAGCCTGTTGAGCCGCGCCCCGGAGGTGCAGGCGCTGGCCGGCGTGAGCTTCACGCTGCAAGCCGGGCAAAGCCTGGGCGTGGTCGGTGAATCGGGCTCTGGCAAGAGCACGCTGGCGCGCCTGGTGATGGCGCTGGAGCCGCCCAGCGCCGGGCGTGTGCTGCTGCGCGGTGCCGATCTGCACCAGCTCGATGCCGCCACATTGCGCCGCACGCGATCGCAATTGCAGATGGTGTTTCAGGATCCGTACGGCAGCCTGGACCCGCGGCGCACCGTGCTGCAGACCGTTGCCGAGCCGCTGGCTGTGCTGCTGGGCGCCGGCCGCGCCGAGCAGCGCGAGCGCGCGGCCGAGGTGCTGGCCGCCGTAGGCCTGGGCGCGGCCGACCTGCAGCGCTTGCCGCACGAGTTCAGCGGCGGCCAGCGCCAGCGCATCGCCATCGCCCGCGCGTTGGTAACGCGGCCGAGCCTGATCGTCGCCGACGAGCCGGTCAGCGCGCTGGACGTCAGCGTGCAGGCGCAGGTACTCAACCTGATGCAGGACCTGCAGGACCAGTTTTGCGTCACCTACCTGTTCATCAGCCACGACCTGGCGGTGGTGGACCGGGTGTGCGATCAGGTCATCGTGCTGCACGAGGGCCGCATCGTCGAAGCCGGCAGCCCGGCGGCCCTGTTTACGCGGCCTGCACATCCCTATACGCAGCGGCTGCTGGCCGCCGTGCCGGGCAGCGCCTGGCGTCGCACTTGAAGCATCCGCCCGACCGGCGCGTCAATGGGGATTGCCATGCCCTGCAAGCAGGGGGGAACCGTTGCGCCGGCCCCGGGTGGGCCCTCAGACTGGCAGACTGCGCGCGGCCCCTGGGCGGCGCCGTCGGCCTTTGGCACCTGCCGCTGCGGCACCGGTCTTGCAAGCTTGCAATACACGGCACCGTCCGGTGCATTCAACCTTAATTCGAAGGATTCACATGTTGAAGATCGATTGGCGCGCCGTGGCGTGCATGGCGGCTTTGGGTGCCACAGCGATGGTGCCCGCACAGGCTGCGTTGGTGACGTTCGAAGATGTGGCGCCGAGTCTCTACGACAGCGGCGATTCGTTTAGCAGCGGCGGCTTTTCGTTCCGCCAGGCGGGCGGCTTCGGCACCGTCGACACGGTGGCCGGCAGCTTTTTCGGCAACGTGCCTGCCAACCCTACGGGCCGCTACTACTCGGGCTTCAACGACGGCGGCGTCACGATGGCCACCGGCAACACCCGCGCGCTGTTGCTGGGTGGTTTTAAGGCGGCTTTCCTGCCGGAGGTTCCGGGCTTCTACGACCTCGGTGAAGAGGTCGGTCGGCTGGTCGCGCAGTACACGACCTTTGCCGGCGTTACCGGCGTCGAGACGTTTTCGCTGGGCGGTGCCAACGCAGCAGGTCTGTTCAGCTACATCACCTACAGCGGCGCTGCACTCGGCGCGCTGAGCCAGCCGCTGAGCTCGGTGACCTTCTCTGCTTGCGCCTTCGATCTGCGCGGGAATTGCGTGAATCCGTCGATCAACGTCGCCCAGTTTGCGCTCGACAACATCAGCGCCGAAGTGCCCGAGCCTGGCTCCCTGGTGCTGGCGGCATTCGGCATCGCCGCGCTCGGCGCCGTGCGCCGCCGCAGCGCCCGTTGAGCACACAAGCCACAAGCCACAAGCATGAGGAACACAACAATGTCCACCCAACGTTTCGCCGTGGGCCTGGCCCTGGCGGCTGTGGCCCTGGCTGCCGGCGCACAAAGCGCCGACCGCAAGAGCTACATCATCGAGCTGGCCGACGCGCCTGCTGCCGGCTATGAAGGCAAGCTGTCCGGCCTGCGCGCCACCAAGCCGACGGCCGGCGCCAAGCTCAAAGTCAGCGCCGACCACGTGCAGGCCTACCTGCGCTACCTCGACGGCAAGCAGAACCAGGTTGCGGCCACGGTGCCCGCGGCCAGCGTGTTCTACAAATACGGCCTGGCTTTCAACGGCTTCGCTGCGCGCCTGACCGACGCCGAAGTTGCCAAGCTCAGCGCCAACGCCGGCGTGCTGGCCATCACCGCCGACGAAATGCGGCCGATGGACACCAGCCGCACGCCGGCCTTCCTGGGCATCGACCAGCCCGGCGGCATCTGGTCCAAGCTGGACGCAGCCGGCCGCACCGTCAAGGGCGAGGGCGTGATCCTCGGCCACGTCGACGGTGGCATCTGGCCAGAGAACCCTTCTGTTTCCGACAAGGTCGGCAGCAACGGCAAGCCGGTGGCATCGCACCTGCCAGGCACGCAGGTCTACGACGCGCTGCCCGCGGGCCGCTACACCGGCACCTGCCAGGCCGGCCTGGGCTTCACGGCCCAGATGTGCAACAACAAGCTAGTCGGCGCGCAGTACTTCAACGCCGGCTGGAAGTTGTCGGCCACGCCGACCTGGCCCGGCGAATTTCTGGATTCGCCGCGTGACCCCAGCGGCCACGGCACGCACACGCTGACCACCGCGGGCGGCAACCAGAACACCGACGTGCAGATCGCCGGCAACACCTTCACGGTCTCCGGCATCGCGCCGCGGGCGCGGTTGGCGTCCTACAAGGTTTGCTACACCGACGACGTCGGCGGCGGCGCTCCGGGCCGTGGAGGCTGCTTCCCGTCGGACAGCGTCGCAGCCATCGACAAGGCGGTTGCCGACGGTGTCGACGTCATCAACTTCTCGATCAGCGGCAGCCAGACGAGCTTTCGTGACAGTGTCGAGGTGGCCTTCCTGTTTGCCAGCGAGGCCGGCGTCTTCGTCAGCGCCTCGGCCGGCAACAGCGGCCCGGGCAACACAGTGGCCCACATCAGCCCGTGGCTCATGACGGTGGGCAACTCCACGCATGACCGCTACACCGAAGCCACGGTCAGGCTGGGCAACGGCACGACGGCGCAGGGCGCCTCGTTCCAGACCGGCGGCGTCGGCCCGGCACCGCTGATCTGGTCACGCGACGCCGGCTTCGGCGCCGCGGCTGCCCAGGGCAGCAACCAGGCGCTGTGCTTCGGCGCGTCGGACAGCGTGGCCCCGCTGTTGGACCCGGCCAAGGTGGCCGGCAAGATCGTGGTCTGCGACCGCGGTGGCAACGTGCTGGTCAACAAGGTCGCCAACGCCCGCACGGCAGGCGCAGTAGGCGTGATCATCCAGAACACGCCGGTGTCGGCCAACACCACGCCGGTGATCTCGGCCGTACTGCCGACCGTGCACCTGTCGGTGTCTTCCTTTGCCGCGGTCACGAGCTACGCCCAGACGCCGGGTGCGACTGCCAGCTTCAGCGCCGCCTTCCTGGCCGCCGGCGTCGTGGCGCCGGTGATGAACGGCAGTTCGTCGCGCGGCCCCAACCGGGCCGACCCGGACGTGCTGAAGCCGGACATCACCGCGCCCGGCACCGACATCATCGCGGCCTACACACGTGAGCTCAGCGCCACCGAGCGCGCCGGCGTCATTGCCGGCACGTTCATCCCCGGCCCGGGCGCCGATCTGCTCACCGGCACCTCGATGTCCGCCCCGCACGTGGCGGGCGCCGCGGCGCTGCTCAGGCAGGCCAACCCGACGTGGACGCCGTATGCGATCAAGTCGGCGCTGATGACCAGTGCGTCGCAGAGCGTCAAGCTGGCCAGCGGTGCAGTCGACAACGACCGCTGGGGTTTCGGCGCCGGCCACCTCAACCCGAACGGCGCCATCGACACCACGCTGGTGTACGACACCACCTTCACCGACTACCTGGACTACGTCTTCGGCGACATTGCGGCTTACAACCTGAACCTGGCCTCGATGACGCGCGCCAACGTGGTGGGCGTGGGCAGCCTGCAGCGCACGGTAACCAACACGGGCAACACGGCGGTGACCTACAACGCCAGTGCCTCGTTGGCCGGTTTCAACGTCGCGGTGTCGCCGCCGACGCTGAACCTAGCGCCGGGTGCCTCGGGCAGCTTCAGCGTGACGCTGTCGCGCACGACGGCGGCCATCGGTGCCTGGTCGTTTGGCCAGCTGGTGTGGAGCGATGGCGTCAAGTCGGTACGCAGCCCGCTGACCGCCAAAGCGACGGAGCTGCTGGCCCCGGCCACCGTCACCGACACCCGTGCTGCCGGCACCAAGGTGTTCACGGTGGCTACCGGTTACGCCGGCTCGTTGCTGACCACACCGACCGGCCTGGTGCCGGACAGCGTGGGCAGCGGCCGCTCCATCCTGGGCCGGCCGGACGTCTGCTTCCCGATCACCGTGGCGGCCGGCGCCAAGCGGCTGCGCGTGCAGATGTTCGACAGCGAAACCGAAGGCGGCGCTGCCAGTGATCTGGACGTCACGCTGCGCCGCGGCACGGTCATTGTCGGCAGCAGCGCGGGCGGTACGTCGGACGAGTTGATCACGCTGGTCAACCCGCCCGCGGGCGCCTACACGGCCTGCGTCGAGGCCTTTGCGCCGGTCGGCGGCAACGCCGCGTTCAAGCTGCACAGCTGGGTCGTCGGCCCCGCGGAAGGCACGCAGACGCTGCGATCGATCGGTGCTTCGCGCGTCGCCGTCGGCGGCACGGCTTCGGTCGCTGCAGCCTGGTCGGTGCCGGCGGGCCCGTTTTACCTCGGCCTGATCGAGTTCCGCTCGGTCGCCGGTGGCCCCATCACCGGCAGCACGCTGCTGGAAGTCAACACCGGTGCTGCCATCGCAGCCACGGCTTCGGCGCCGGTGCAACGCGACAAGGGCGTGCGGTGAGCCCGCGCGTGCAAGGCCGGAAGGCCTTGCACGGCT
>JAJAZC010000170.1 GCA_026785885.1 Rubrivivax sp. | reverse complement strand
TGCAAGGTGCAAGCGGCAAGCCGCAAGCCGCAAGCCGCAAGCGGCAAGCGGCAAGGTGCAAGGTGCAAACCGCTCCCTCGACTCTCGACCCGCATCCGGGCCAACCGCGCGTCAGCGGCCGATCAGCGCCCGCAGCCGGTACAGCGCCTGCAACGCATCGCGCGGGCTCAGCGTGTCGGGGTCGATGGCGGCGAGCGCGGTTTCCACCGCGCTCGGCTCAGCCGATGGGGCCGTGGCCGCCGGCGGCGCGTCGAACAGGTCGATCTGCAGATTGGCCGCGCCGGCCCGGGCCTCCAGTGCTTCCAGCGTGGCACGGGCCTGGCGGATAAGCGCGGGCGGCATGCCCGCCAGCCGTGCCACCTGCACGCCGTAGCTGCGGCTGGCCGGGCCGGGCTCGATCTGGTGCAAGAAGACGATGTCGTGCCCGCTCTCCACTGCGCCGACGTGCAGGTTGACGGCACGCTCGTGCCGCTTCGGAAATTCGGTCA
The DNA here is from genome assembly GCA_026785885.1 of Rubrivivax sp. Classification (GTDB taxonomy): domain Bacteria; phylum Pseudomonadota; class Gammaproteobacteria; order Burkholderiales; family Burkholderiaceae_C; genus Rubrivivax. Next base: position 19,447 of record JAJAZC010000170.1, on the reverse strand, counting down.
GCTCGAAGTAGTGCGTGGCAAACAGCGTGAAGCTTTTGTTGCGGTCGTGCAGCTGCGCTGCAATGGCGCCGGCCAGCGCCAGGCCGTCGAAAGTGCTGGTGCCGCGGCCGATCTCGTCCATGAGCACGAGGCTGTGCTCTGTGGCACCGTGCACGATGGCCGCGGCCTCCGTCATCTCGACCATGAAGGTGCTCTGCGCATTGGCCAAGTCGTCGGCGGCGCCGATGCGCGTGTGGATGGCGTCGATCGGCCCCAGCCGGCAAGCGGTGGCCGGCACGAAGGAGCCCATCGCGGCCAGCAGCGCGATCAGCGCCACCTGCCGCATGAAGGTGCTTTTGCCGCCCATGTTGGGGCCGGTGATGATGAGCATGCGCGTCCTGGCGTCGAGCCGGCAGTCGTTGGCGATGAAAGAGCTGCCCTTGCCCTGCACGCCCGCCCGGGCCAGCCGCTCCTGTACCACCGGGTGACGGCCGGCTTCGATGTCGATGCAGGGGTACGGCACGAAGCTCGGACGGCACCAGTCCAGCGTCTGCGCGCGCTCGGCCAATGCAGCCAGCGCGTCCAGCGTGGCGAGCGCACGTGCCAGCGCTTGGAGCGGCGGCAGGTGCTGCTGCAGCGCATCCAGCAGCTGCTCGTACAGCAGCTTTTCACGCGCCAGTGCACGCTCTTGTGCCGACAGCGCCTTGTCTTCGTAGGCTTTCAGCTCTGGGGTGATAAAACGCTCGGCGTTTTTCAGCGTCTGGCGGCGCTGGTAGTCGGCCGGTACTTTGTCCAGCCCCGAGGACGTGACCTCGATGTAGAAGCCGTGCACCTTGTTGAACTGCACACGCAGGTTGTTGATGCCGGTGCGAGCGCGTTCACGTGCTTCCAGCGCCAGTAGATAAGCGTCGCCGTGCTGGTTGATGCCGCGCAATTCGTCCAGCGCGGCGTCGAAACCGCTGGCGATGACACCGCCGTCGCGCAGCAGCACGGCGGGTTCGTCGGCGATGGCTTTCAGCACGTTGGCGATTGCGTTGTCGGGCTCGAGCGCGCCGTGCAGGCTGTCCAGTAGCGCCGTGCCCAATGGCGCGCACTGGCGCAGCCCCGGCAGCTCAGCCAGCGTGTGGCGCAGGCCGGCCAGCTCGCGCGGGCGCACCTGGCGCAAGGCCACGCGCGCGGCAATACGCTCGACATCGCTGATGCCGCGCAGCGCATCGCGCAAGGGGCCGAAGCCCTGCGCGATCAGCTGCGCGATGGCGTCGTGCCGCTCGCTGGCGGGGCCACGATCGCGCGCCGGGTGCGTCAACCAATGGCGCAAGCGGCGGCTGCCCATGCCGGTGCGGCAGCGGTCCAGCAAGGTGAGCAGCGTCGGCGCGCCGTCGCCCGACTCGCCGCGCAGCGTCTGGACCAATTCGAGGTTGCGGTGCGTGGCCGGCGGCAGCTCCAGCAAGTCGCTGCTGCGCTCGACCTTCAGCGTGCGTACATGGGCCAGTGCCTGGCCCTGCGTGTGCTCCGCAAAGCTCAGCAGCGCAGCAGCGGCGGCGTGGGCTGCTGGCAGGTCCTGCGCGTTGAAGCCCTGCAGCGTGGCGACCTGCAATTGGTCGCAGAGTTTGCGGTGGCCGAGTGCACTGTCGAACTGCCAGGGCGGGCGGTTGGTGCGTGCCGTTTTGGCTTGCAGCAGCACATCCGGCAGCAGGCCCGTGCCGTCGTGCAGGAGTTCTGCCGGCGCCAGCCGCGCCAGCCAGGAGGGCAGCTCGCGCTCGCTGCACTCAGTCAAGCCTAGCTCGCCGCTGGACAGCTTGAGCCAGGCCAGGCCCCAGCTGGCGCGCTGTGCGTGCGCGGCCAACAGCAGCGTGTCGGCACGCTCGGCCATCAGCGCAGTGTCGGTGACGGTGCCGGGCGTCACGACGCGCACGACTTTGCGCTCGACCGGGCCTTTTTGGGCTGCGGCCGTGGCGACATCACCGATCTGCTCGGCCACCGCCACCGCTTCGCCGAGCTTTATCAGCCGCGCCAGATAACTCTCGACGCTGTGCACCGGCACGCCGGCCATTACCACCGGCTCGCCGGCGCTCTGGCCGCGTGCGGTCAGCGTGATGTCGAGCAGCCGGTTGGCCTTGCGCGCATCGTCGTAGAACAGCTCGTAGAAATCGCCCATGCGATAGAACACGAGCGTGTCCGGGAACTGCGCTTTGATGGCCAGGTACTGGGCCATCATGGGCGTGTGCTGCGCTGCGGCAATCGGTGGGCTGGTCATGCGGGGCGGGCGTTGGCGACGCGGGCCGATCGGGCGTGAGTGGCGGGTGCACAAGCGGCCGGCCCAGGCTTCTGGGGCCCTTGGTCTGTGGCTCGGAAACCCACTACGGGGTCGTGTGCGGCGAGATTGTGGTCGAGCGGCCGCACGCGCAGTGCTGCGAAGCCGACGGTGCGCTGGGGCGCCAGCCATCAACCGTGCCGGCCAGCCGCGTAGGTCAGTCGCGCGTGGAAGCTGCGCACATCGACCGCGCAGGCCCGCCGGCCAGATCAGCCGCACGTGGGAGTTACGCGCATCGACCGCGCAGACCTGATGCGCAAAGCAGCCGCGCACAGCAGCTCAGTGGGCCAGCTGCGCAAACCCGCCGTGCGTACCGGCCGCGCCGACTGGCGCCGTGAAGCAGCGCCGCAGGGCAAACCCGTCAGCTCAGCGCTGCAGCGGGTCGTGGCCCCAGTTCATCAGCGAATGGCGCCAGCGGGTGTCGCTGACATTACCGGCCGGGCGCTGCGCCAGGTGGCGGTGCACGTAGCCGGCCACCTTTTTCATGTGCGTGTAGTCGTCTTCGTCCAAGTGCGCCCGCTCCTTGCGCAGGATGTCGACGATGCGCTCGCCCGAGCGGTGGCCCACCGATTCCTGCTTGCCTGCTGGTGTAAAGCCGACCTCCCGGGATGCCGGCGTGGCCAGCCAGCGCGTCAGCTGCGCCGGCGCCATGTTGACGGTGTCGCCAAAGGCCTGCAGCGTGGCAGCGCGGTCGTCGCCGGCCATCACACCAGCTTCTTCAAAGCAGCCGGCTTGTGGATCGCCGACTTGCCGGTCTTGTCGCTCACCACTTCCCACTGCGGCTCCTGCGGCGAGGCGTGGGCCGTGTGGCCCTCGACCTTCGCAGTGCCGCGAATGGCTCGGACAACCGTGCCATGGGTGGCGCCCTGGGGCGTATTCCATTCGACCTTGTCACCACGCTTCAACTTGTTCATCGACCTGTCTTTTCATCTGCTTCGGAAGGTGCACCACCAGAGCAAGCCGCGCACCTGCCTGGCGACCGGTGCAGTCGGCGTTGTGTACGATAGTTCATGACGCGAGAACGGACCTGGGGATGAAGCGGATGTCGCGCAGGATGCGGGCCACGTTGACGGCACTAGCCGTGTGGCTGGCCGCCCTCGCTGCGGTCGGCACAGCCGGTGCGGCAGAGGTGCACGTGGCGGTGGCCGCCAACTTTGCTGCACCCCTGGCCAGCCTTGCCAACGGTTTCACCGCCACCACCGGCCACACGCTCAAGGTCAGCTCGGGCGCCACGGGCAAGTTCTACGCACAGGTGCGCCAGGGCGCGCCGTTCGACGTACTGCTGGCTGCCGATGAAGAAACGCCGGCGCGGCTGGCCGCCGAAGGCCACGCGTTGGGCGCCACCCGCTTTACCTACGCCGTCGGCGAGCTGGTGCTGTGGAGCGCGACGCCGGGCTTTGTCGACGCCGAGGGCGCCGTGCTGCACAGCAGCCGCTGGCGCCACCTGGCCATCGCCAACCCGAAGACTGCGCCCTACGGCCGCGCGGCGATGCAGTTGCTGCAAAAGCGCGGGCTGGACGCCGCTGCGCTGCTGGGCCGGCTGGTGATGGGCGAGAGCATTGCGCAGACCTACCAGTTCGTCGCCACCGGCAACGCGGAGCTGGGCCTGGTGGCGCTGTCGCAGGTGCAGCGGCCAGGGCAGGTGCCTGCCGGCTCGATGTGGCGCGTGCCGCCAACCGAGCACAGCCCCATCCGGCAGGACGCCGTGCTGCTCAACGCGGGCCGGGGCAACCCGGCCGCCACGGCGTTGCTGGCGTATCTGAAAACCGAACCGGCACTGCAGGTCATGCGCAGCTTCGGCTACACCAACGTCGGCGCACGATGAATGCGGCCGACTGGGCCACGGTGCGCCTGACCGGCGCGCTGGCCGCGGTGACGACGCTGCTGTTGCTGCTGTGCGGTACGCCGCTGGCCTGGTGGCTGGCGCGCACGCGGTCGCGCCTGAAGCCGCTATGGGCTGCGCTGGTGGCGATGCCGCTGGTGCTGCCGCCGACCGTGATCGGCTTTTACCTGCTGCTGCTGATGGGACCGCAAGGCCCTGTCGGGCAATTGACAGCGGCTCTCGGCCTGGGGCGTCTGCCCTTCACCTTCAGCGGCCTCGTCGTGGCCTCGGTGATCTACTCGCTGCCCTTCGTGGTGCAGCCGCTGCAGCAGGCCTTCGAAGCCATCCCCGAGCGCACGCTGGAAGCCGCCGCAACGTTGCGCGCCGGGCCGCTGGACCGCTTTTTCAGTGTTGCCGTGCCGCTGGCGCGCCCGGGCTTCGTGACGGCCACGGTGCTGGGCTTTGCTCACACCGTGGGTGAGTTCGGCGTGGTGTTGATGATCGGCGGCAACATCCCGGGCAGCACGCGCGTGCTGTCGGTGGCGCTGTACGACCATGTGGAAGCTTTGGAGTACGCCAACGCGCACCGAATGGCCGCCGGCATGGTGGTCTTCGCGCTGTTGGTGCTGGTGACCCTGTACGCCGTCAACCGTGCACCGCGTGCCGAGGCCGGGCGGCCGGCTTGATCGAAGTCCGCCTGCGGCTGGTGCGCCCCGGCTTCACGCTGGACGTCGATCTGGCGTTGCCCGCATGCGGCGTGACGGCGCTTTTCGGTGCTTCGGGCTGCGGCAAGACGACGCTGCTGCGCGCGCTGGCCGGGCTGGAGCACGCGCAGGGCCGGGTGGCGATGGGCAACACGCTGTGGCAGGACGACGCAGCCCGCATCTTCGTGCCCACGCACCGCCGTGCGCTGGGTTACGTGATCCAGGAAGCGGCGCTGTTTCCGCACCTGGACGTGCGGCGCAACATCGACTACGGGCGCCGGCGTGCGGGCTGCAAGGCCGACCCGGCTGCGCGTGGTGCGGCTGCCCAGGCCGTCAGCTTGGCCGTCAGGAGCGCCGCTGATGACGCCGCAGCCGACGCCGCGGTGATTGAGCTGCTCGACATCGGCGCCTTGTTGGCGCGCAAGCCGCACACGCTTTCCGGCGGCGAGCGCCAGCGCGTGGCCATCGCGCGCGCGCTGGCCGCCAGGCCGCAGCTGCTCCTGATGGACGAGCCGCTGGCCGCACTGGACGCCGCGCGCAAGGCCGAAATCCTGCCCTACCTGGAGCGGCTGCACGCCGAGCTGGCGCTGCCGGTGATCTACGTCAGCCACGCGCTAGACGAGGTGGCGCGGCTGGCCGACCACCTGGTGCTGCTGCAGCATGGCCGGGTGCTCGCGCAGGGCGGCTTGGCCGATGTGCTGGCGCGCCTGGACCTGCCGCTGCCGCTGGGCCAAGAGGCCGGCGTGGTGCTGCAGGGCGTGGTCGCCGAGCGGGACGCGGCTTGGCAGCTGGCCCGGCTGGACGTCGACACGCACTGCCGGCTGTGGGCGCGCGACCTGGGCCTGCCGCTGGGCCATGCGGTGCGGCTGCGCGTGCTGGCACGCGACGTGAGCCTGAGCCACAGCGCGCAGCCCTGCAGCAGCATCGGCAACCAGCTGCAGGCCGTGGTCGAAGCGGTGGCCGACGACGAACACCCGGCGCTGACGCTGGTGCGGCTGCGGGTCGGCAGTGCGCCGCTCTTGGCGCGACTGACGCGGCGCTCGGCGCACCAGCTGGCCATCGTGCCGGGTGCCGTGGTGTGGGCGCAGGTCAAGACCGTGGCCTTGATGGAATGAAGCGCACCCGCACGGTGGCCGACGGTGCGTTGATCAGCGCCGATCTGCGCCTGGCCGGCGGCATGGACGCGCGCTTCTTTGCGCTCTTGGACGCGCTGGACCGCACCGGCTCGATCACCACCGCCGCGCGCACCGCGGGCCTGAGCTACAAAGGCGCCTGGCTGCTGCTGGACGCGGCCTGCAACAGCGCGCAGGCGCCGCTGCTGGTAAGGGCAGCAGGCGGTGCCGGCGGCGGCGGCACGCGCCTCACCGACGCAGCGCGCGAGTTGCTGCGGGCCTGGCAAGGGCTGCAAGCGCGCCACCACACGTTTCTGCAAGAGCAGGAAGCCCAACTCGCTCAACTGCCGGCCCTGCACGGGCTACTCCGGAGGCTGTCCATGAAGACCAGCGCACGCAACCAGTTTGCCGGCGTCGTCAGCGCGCTCGAAGTCGGGCCGGTGTCGGCCAGCGTGACCATCACGCTGCCAACCGGCGCCAAGATCACGGCCACGCTCACAGCCGCGGCGGCCCGGCAGCTGAAGCTGAAAAAGGGCAAGGAAGCTCTGGCGCTGGTCAAGGCATCGGCCGTGGTGTTGGTGAGCGACTTCGCTGGCTGGCAGCTGTCAGCGCGCAATCAACTCGGTGGCACGGTCTCGCGCATCGAACGCGGCGCCGTGTCGTCGCTGGTGATGTTGACGCTGCCCGGCGGCGCGGTCATCACCGCGAGCATCACCAACGAAGGGCTGCAGGCGTTGACGCTAAAGGTCGGCACGGCTGCGACCGCGGTGTTCAAGGCCTACGCGGTGATGGTGGCGACGCAAGATTGACAGTGCAAACGCGACCAGGTCGCGAGCACTGTGCATCTTTGCGGCAGCGGCAACCTGCCAGCTGCCACCTGCCTTCTTCCCGAGCCAAAACATTCGGCACATCTGCACCACCCGAGAATCTCGTCATGGCGTTGTCGCCCGCCCAACCAAGAACGGCACTCATCGCCGGCGCAGCGCTTTGAAGCTACAGTATTTATGTAGATACACAAACTACGTGCCGGCCAACTGGGATTCAAAGAAGCGGGACCTGAAGTTGGCCATCCGCAAGTTGGACTTCGAGGACGCCAGGTTCGTGTTCACGCAGCCATTTTTCGAGACCGAAGACACACGCAAGAACTATGGCGAGCAGCGGATGATCTGTTTTGGCATGCTCGACGATCGCACGGTGGTCGTCGGCTACACGCTGCGTGGCAAGGACCGCCATGTCTTCAGCATGAGGAAAGCCAATGAACGCGAGCAAGCGCGCATCGCCCCGTTCCTTGGGCTCTGACCTTGCCAAGGTCGCCGCCCACGTGGTTCAGCCGGAAGAGTACGAAGAACTTCCGGAACTGACGGACGGGATGGTGGCCCGCGGAAAGGTAGGCAAAGGCGGCAGGCCGCGATCGGAGAATCCGAAGAAATTGATCTCCATTCGACTGCCGGAGGACGTGATTTCGAAGTGGCGGGCTACAGGCCCGGGTTGGCAGACACGGATGGCGGAAAAGCTTGCGCGGGTGGCGCCGAAGTGACCTCCAACCCGTCACATCAGGGCATCGTCGGCCGCAGCCTTGCGGATGCGTAGTGGCGCCGGACGCGCGATGGTGGTTGGGGCTACAGGGCCTGCCGTAGCCTGAACGAAGGCCTCTGTGGCATCGGGAGCCGGGGCGGGGCCGGCGGCCTCGGCTTCGTCGCCCTTGATGACCCGTGTGTAGGGCGCCAGGATTTGCACCAACTGGCCGTAGATCTTGGGGTTGCCGGCCACCACCTCGCGTTGGTAGAGGTAGTCGCTCTCACCCGTGAAGTTGCCGATCAGCCCACCGGCCTCGGTGATCATCAGCGAGCCGGCCGCGGCGTCCCAAGGTTGCAGGCCGGTCTCGAAAAAGCCGTCCAGGTAGCCAGCGGCCACGTAGCACAGGTCCAGCGCGGCGGCACCCGGGCGGCGCAGGCCGGCACAGCTTTGCATGACCTCTTCGAACATCTTCACGTAACGCTTGAAGTTGTCGCCCTTGCGGAAAGGAAAGCCGGTGCCGATCAGTGCGTCGCTGAGCCGCGTGCGCTTGCTGACGCGCAGCCGGCGGTCGTTGAGGAAAGCACCACGGCCCTTGCTGGCGAAGAACAAATCGTTGCGCGTCGGGTCGTAGACCACGGCCTGTTGCACCTGGCCGCGAAAGGCCAGCGCGATTGACACCGCATACACCGGAAAGCCATGCAGGAAGTTGGTGGTGCCGTCCAGCGGGTCGATGATCCAGACGTACTCGCTGTCCCTGGCGCCGTGTTCACGGCCGGACTCTTCGGCCAGGATGCCGTGGCCGGGATAGGCCTCCAGCAGCGTCTGGATGATGACCTCCTCGGCTCTGCGGTCGACCTCCGACACAAAGTCGTTGGGGCCCTTGGTGCCGACCTTGAGCACATCCAGATCGAGTGCTGCGCGGTTGATGATGGACCCCGCAGAACGGGCCGCCTTGACGGCGATGTTGAGCATGGGATGGAGCGCTTGCGACATGGGCGGCCTGATGCGGTGCTGTAGAGGGGATAAAGAGCAGCCGCAGCGACAATGCGCGGGCGGCGAAGGGCCCGCATTTTAGCGGCGCCCCCCGCGGCGCCGCGGCTGGCAAGGCGATGAGTCATCCCGTTCTTGAGCCGACTGCTGAATCGACCTTTGAGCTGACCTCTGAGCCGACGTCTGAGCCCACCGCCGGCCCCAGCGGCAAGCCACCCCGCGACCCGACACGTTTCGTCTTGTTGCAGCCCAGCCACGCGGGCAACGTCGGTGCGGCGGCGCGGGCGATGAAGGTCATGGGCTTTACCGACTTGGTGCTGGTGCAGCCGCGCTGGCCCGACGTGCTGCAGCACGATCAGGCGCTGACGATGGCCAGCGGCGCGGCCGACGTGCTGGCGCAGGCCCGCGTCGTAGCCACGCTGGCCGACGCGCTGGCAGGCATCAGCTGGGCCTGTGCTACGGCCATGACGCCGCGCGACTTCGGCCCGCCCACGCAGGCCCCGCGTGAGCACTTGCGGACCTTGCCCGACAGTGGCCACCGTGTGGCTTTTGTCTTCGGCCCCGAGCGCACCGGCATGGCCAACGACGACGTTTACCGCTGCCACAGTTGCCTGTCGATCCCGGCGCATCCGGACTACGGCTCTTTGAACCTGGCGCAGGCGGTGCAGGTCATCGCCTACGAGTGGCGCCAGGCGCTGGGCGGCTTCGTGGTGCAGCCGCGCACGGCGGCGCCAAGCCTGGCCGATGGGCTTGCGGTGCAGGGCGTGCTGGACCACTGGCAGGCCACGCTGCAGCGCATCGGCTTTCTGGACCCCGCCGCGCCCAAGAAGCTGATGCCGCGGCTGCAGCAGTTGCTCAACCGCGCGCAGTTGACGCAGCAGGAGGTGCACATCCTGCGCGGCATTGCGCGTGCGGTGGATGGGCTCGGCAGCGACGGCGCGCGTGCCCAGCAGGATTGATCCCTGCTGGGTACACTGAATTTCAACCGAAGAGCGCACCCCATGTTCAGCCGCCTGCGTGAAGACATTGCCTGCATCCTCGAACGCGATCCTGCTGCGCGTTCGCGTTTCGAGGTGCTGACGTGTTACCCGGGCCTGCACGCGCTCGTCATTCATCGCTGCGCGCACTGGCTTTGGCAGCGCGGCTGGCACTGGTTGGCGCGTTTCACATCGAACATCGGCCGCTTTTTGACCGGGATCGAGTTGCACCCCGGCGCCACCATCGGCCGGCGTGTGTTCATCGATCACGGCATGGGCGTGGTCGTCGGTGAGACGGCCGAGATAGGCGACGGCTGCACCATCTACCAGGGCGTCACGCTGGGCGGCACCGCGCTGGAGAAAGGTGCCAAGCGCCACCCGACGCTGGGCCGCGATGTCATCGTCGGCGCCAATTCGCAGGTGCTCGGCGGCTTCACGGTAGGCGACGGCGCGCGCATCGGCAGCGGCGCGGTGGTCGTCAAGCCGGTCCCGCCCGGTGCCACCGCGGTGGGCAACCCGGCGCGCGTGATCCAGCGCGATGCCGATGCCCAACGCGAGGCCGCTGCGGCCAAGATGGGCTTCTCGGCCTACGGCGTGACGCAGGGCGACGACCCGGTGTCGCAGGCCATGAAGAGCCTGATCGACAACGCGTCGGGCCACGAGCACCAGATCCTGCTGTTGTGGCAAGCGATCGAAAAGCTCAGCGCCCGCTCGCGCGAGTTGCCGCTGGGCGACTGCGTCCCACACGACGCGCAGACCACCGAAGCCTTCGACGCCGACAAGCTCAACCGGCTCGTCAAGTAGCCCGCGGCGGCCGCGGCGCACTCGGCGGTCGGAAGGCTTTGCACAGCGTCTCGTCGGTTTCGAAGTAAGGGCCACCGATGAGATCGATGCAGTAGGGCACCGCGGCGAAAATGCCGTGCACCGGGGGGCTGGCTTGCGGCAGGCCCTGCAGCGTCTGCGCAATCGCTTTCGGCTGCCCGGGCAAGTTGATGATCAGCGCCTGGCCACGAATCACGGCCACTTGTCTAGACAAGATCGCGGTGGGCACAAAGGCCAGGCTGATCTGGCGCATCTGCTCGCCGAAGCCCGGCATCACCTTGTGCGCCACCGCCAGCGTGGCTTCGGGCGTCACGTCGCGTGGTGCAGGGCCGGTGCCGCCGGTGGTCAGCACCAGGCTGCAGCGCAGGCTGTCGGCCAACTCGCACAGTGCGGCGCTGATGTCGGCCTGTTCGTCAGGAATCAGGCGTACGTGCCATTCGACAGGGTTGCGCAGCGCGCGGCTGAGCCAGTCCTTCAGCGCCGGGATGCCCTGGTCGGCGTAGACACCGCGGCTGGCGCGGTCGCTGATGGAAACCAAGCCGATGCGGACGGTGTCCAGGGGCTCGCTCATCACACGCTCTCGTTGAATTCGCTGCCGTCTTCCCGCGGCGTATCGGTATCGGCCGCCAGCAGCGGCTTGATGAACTGAAACAGCTCGCGGTGGCTGCGCGGCTGGCGTGCCTCCGGCGCCAGGTCGACGCTGTCGCGTCGTGCTGCACGCACCAGGCTGCGCAGCTGCTGCGTATCGGTGGCCGGCTGGGCGGCCATCCAGCGTGTCAACGCCTCGTCGTCGGCGATCAGCTCGGCGCGCCAGCTTTCGGCCTCGTGCAGCGCCAGCGATTCGCGCGCGCTGCCCAACTGCGCCGCTGCCACGGCCTCGCGCAGCGCGGCTTCGTCGGCACTGCGCATCAACTTGCCGACGTATTGCATCTGGCGCCGCCGGCCTTCGAAAGTGCGCGTGCGGCGAAACTGGTCGATCGCGTCGCGCAGCGCCTCGGGCATGTCGATGTCCGCCAGACGCTGGGCTGACAGTGCGCTGACGGCCACACCCAGCGTCTGCAGGTCGTGCGATTGCTGCTTCAGGCGTGTCTTGCTGGGCCGTGTGGCCTGGCCTTCTTCGTCGAAGGCCAGCGGCTCGCCGTAGTGGACGTCGATGCCGCGGTGCGGTGCGGCTCTGCGGGCCATGGCGGGCTTTCCTCGGGCTGCGGTAGCGGGCCGTCATCATAATTGCGCACGACTTCGCGCCACCTCGTGTGCCGTGTCCTGCGTCTTCTTGCACCGCCGCTGCACCCCCCGCTTCGCCCGCGCGGCGAGCCCTGTTTCCGCCTTGCACCAGACCCAACGATGACCACTCCTGACCGTGACTCCACCCCCGCCGACAGCGGCTTTGCCTACCGCCGGGAGCAGTTCCAGCAGATCGTCGAAGACACCTTGAAGCTGGCGCGCGACATCGGTGCCAGCGATGCCGGAGCCGAGGTGTCCGAAGGCATCGGGCTGTCCGTATCGGTGCGCAAGGGCGAGCTGGAGAACGTCGAGCGCAACCGCGACAAGTCGGTGGGCGTCAGCGTCTATCTGGGGCAGCGCCGCGGCAACGCCAGCACCTCTGATTTTTCGCCTGCGGCACTGCGCCAGACAGTACAGGCGGCCTACGACATCGCGCGTTTCACGGCGGTTGACCCGGCCGCCGGGCTGCCCGATGCGGCCGATCTGGCCAGCAGTGAAGAGGCCGCGCGCGATCTCGATCTGTTCCACCCGTGGGCTGTCGACGCGGCCGCCGCGGCCGAGATCGCGCGCCGCTGCGAAGACGCCGCGATGTCGGTCGACAAGCGCATCACCAATTCGGAAGGCGCCGGTGTGTCGGCGCAGCAGGCGCATTTCTGGGCCGGCAACTCGCGCGGCTTTCGCGGTGGTTACGACAGCAGCCGGCACTACGTGTCGGTGTCGCCGATCGCCGGCAAAGGCCGTGACATGCAGCGCGACGGTTGGTACAGCAGCATGCGCGACGCGCGTGACCTGGCCGCGCCAGAGGCCGTGGGCCGTTATGCGGCCGAGCGTGCATTGGCACGCCTGAAGTCCCGCCGCGTGGCCACAGGGCAGGTGCCGGTACTGTTCGAATCGACCGTGGCCGCCGGACTGCTGGGCGCTTATGTGCAGGCCACGTCGGGCGGCGCGCTGTACCGCAAGGCCAGCTTCCTGGTTGGCTGCCTGGGCGAGCCGGTGCTGGCCAAGCACATCGACATCGTCGAAGACCCGCACCAACCCAAAGGCAAGGGCAGCGCGCCCTTCGACGACGAAGGCGTGCGCACGCGGGCGCGGCAGATCGTGCAAGGCGGTGTCGTGCAGAGCTACTTTCTCAGCAGCTATTCAGCGCGCAAGCTCGGCATGCAGACCACCGGCCACGCCGGCGGCTCGCAAAACCTGACGATGAAAAGCCGCAAGACGCGCCCCGGCGACACGTTGGATCAGATGCTGGCCAAGATGGGCCGCGGCCTGTTCGTCACCGAGCTGATGGGGCAGGGCGTCAACTACGTCACCGGCGACTATTCGCGCGGCGCGGCGGGCTTTTGGGTCGAGGATGGGCGTATCGCCTACCCGGTGCACGAGGTGACGATTGCCGGCCACCTGCGCGAGATGTTTCGCAGCATTGCCGCCATTGGTGCCGATGCCTACACGCAAGGTAGCAAGACCGTCGGCTCGGTATTAATCCCGCGCATGAAGCTGGCTGGCGCTTGAGCAATCGCTGATTGCAGCGGGTTTTTAGCGGATCTTTCCAGCGGTCTTTCAGCCGGCCCTGCGCACACGGCGGCCCGTGTTGTGGTGCAGTGCACAGAGCCTGTCGCAGACTGCTGATTTGAAACGGGTAAACCCGCCTGAATCGCGCTGTTAGCGACTCCTAGAATTCCGCGCCTTTGGCGTTAATTCCCCTTCAGAATTTCAACAGGAGATCACTCATGGAACGTCGTTCCTTCGTTGGCGGTGCTGGGTTGGCGGGCGTGTTGGCTGCCGGTGTTGCACCGGCCGTTCATGCGCAGGCGTCGATCCGCTGGCGGTTGACCTCGGGATTCCCCAAATCGCTGGACACCATTTACGGCGCAGCTGAGACCTTCTCGCGCAAAGTCAGGGAGATGACGGGCGGCAAGTTCGAGGTTTCCGTGCACGCCGCCGGCGAGCTGGTGCCGATGCCGGGCCTGGTCGACGCGGTGCAGAACGGCACCGTTGAGATGGGCCACACCGCGCCCTATTACTACTTCGGCAAGAACGATGCTTTTGCTCTCGGTTGCGCCATTCCTTTCGGTCTCAACAGCCGCCAGATGACGGCCTGGAGTTACGACGGCAACGGCCTGAAGCTGATGCGCGAGTTCTATTCGAACTACGGCTTCACCAGCTTCCCGATGGGCAATACCGGCGCGCAGATGGGCGGCTGGTACCGCAGGGAAATCAAGACCGTCGCCGACATGAAGGGCCTGAAGTTCCGCGTCGGCGGCTTTGCCGGCAAGGTCACGGCGCGTCTGGGCACGGTGTCGCAGAACATCCCCGGTGGCGAGATCTATCAGGCGCTGGAGAAGGGCACCATCGACGCCGCAGAGTGGGTGGGCCCTTACGACGATCAGAAGCTCGGCTTCAACAAGGTGGCGCCGATTTATCACTACCCGGGCTGGTGGGAAGGTGGCCCGCAGCTTGACCTGTTCGTCAACCAGAAGGCTTACGACGGCTTGAGTGCCGAGAACAAGGCCATCATCGAAAGTGCTGCGGCCTATGCACACACCGAGATGCAGGCCAAGTACGACGCGCGCAATCCCGCCGCGCTGAAGCAGTTGGTGGCCGGCAAGACGCGGCTGGTGCCATTCCCTAAGCCGGTGCTGGACGCCGCGTTCACGGAAGCCATGGGCCTGTACAGCGAGATCAGCGCCGCCAACCCGGCGTTCAAGAAGATTTACGACGACTACAGCAACTTCCGTCGGGAATCCAATCTGTGGTTCCGCTTCACCGAAGCGCGCTTCGACAGCTACATGCAGAGCGCGAAGCTGTAGTCGAGTCAGGCGCTCAAGAAAAAAGCCCCGCAGCGCGGGGCTTTTTTTGTGCGCGGTCCTGGTTGCCGCACCCGCCACCCAGCACGCGTTGCGGTGCAGGGGCGGGAGGGTGGGTGGAGCCTAGTTCTTTGCGGCTTCGCGTTTCATCTGCTCCTCCAGCGCCTTCATAGGGTCGTTGTCGGCCAGCGGTTGGCCCTCTTCTGCACCGCTGGCACCCCCAGCCGGTGCCGACTCGGCTTCGCCTCCAGGAGCCGATGCGGCCTCTTCGGGCGGCGGCAGGCCCATGGTTTCCAGCGCCTTGTCGGCATCGATCAGTTCGACCTTCTCGATGCCGCCGCTGACCAGTTGCGGGAAGGCGATGACGGCGGCCACCATGATGAGCTGCAGGATGATGAAGGCGATCGATCCCTTGTAGATCTGCGCTGTGGTGACGGCCGGGATGAGCTCGCCGGTGACGCGGTCTTTGTAGTCCTTCTTGGCCGCCACACTGCGCAGGTAGAACAGGGCAAAGCCGAACGGCGGTGTCAAGAAGCTGGTCTGCAGGTTCATCGCCAGGATGACGCCGAACCAGATCAGATCGATGCCCATCTTGTCGGCCACCGGCGCCAGGATCGGCACCACGATGAACGCGATCTCGAAGAAGTCGATAAAGCAGCCCAGCACGAAAACCAGCAGGTTGACCACCAGCAAAAAGCCGAGTTGCCCGCCCGGCACCTTGTCGAACAGGTGCTCGACCCAAATGTGGCCGTCGGCGGCGTTGAAGGTGAAGCTGAAGACCGTCGAGCCGATCAGGATGAACATCACGAAGACCGACAGCTTGGCCGTGCTGTCCAGCGCCTGCTTCATCAGCTTGAAGCCGAGCCTGCGCCGCGCCACGCTCATGATCAAGGCGCCGACGGCACCCATCGCGCCACCTTCGGTCGGCGTGGCCACGCCCAGGAAGATGGTGCCGAGCACGAGGAAGATCAGCACCAGCGGCGGGATCAGCACGAAGGTGACCTGTTCGGCCAGCTTGCTCAAGAGGCCGAAGCGCAGCACGCGGTTGGCGATGGCCAGCGCCAGAGCCAGCAGCGACGCCACGGTCATCGACAGGATGAATCGCTCGTCGCCCGGCGCCGGCGTCTCGCGGCCTATCAGCCCGTTGATGATCTGCTGGTGGAACTGCGACCACACGACACCCGCCACCGCGCACACCACCAGCAGCGCCAGCAGGGACCGGTGGCCGCTGGCCCCGTTGCCTTCGCGGTAGATTCGCGCCTCGATTGGCAGCGCTGGCACCCACTTGGGCTTGACAAAAGCCACCGCGGCGATGAACAGCAGATACAGACCGACCAGCATCAGCCCGGGGATCAGCGCGCCGGCGTACATGTCGCCGACCGAGCGGCCCAACTGGTCGGCCAGCACGATCAGCACCAGCGACGGCGGAATGGCCTGTGCCAGCGTGCCCGACGCGGTGATGGTCCCGGTGGCGATGGTGCGGTTGTAGCCATAGCGCAGCATGATCGGCAACGAGATCAGGCCCATGCTGATGACGGCTGCAGCCACGACGCCGGTAGTGGCTGCCAGCAGCGCGCCGACCAGGACCACCGCCACGGCCAGGCCACCACGCAAGGGGCCGAAGACCTGGCCCACGGTCTCCAGCAAGTCCTCGGCCATGCCCGAGCGCTCGAGGATGATTCCCATGAACGTGAAGAACGGGATCGCCAGCAGCGTGTCGTTCTGCATGATGCCCATCACACGCAGCGGCAGCGCCTGGAACAGGTTAATGGGGAACAGGCCCGCCTCCATGCCGACGAAGCCGAAGAACAACCCGGTGGCCGCCAGGCCGAAGGCCACCGGAATGCCGGTCAGAAGAAAGACGAACAGCCCCGCAAACATCAGCGGGACGAAGTTCTGGGCGATGAAGGCGGTCATGTCAGCGGGCCTGTGACGCAGCGCGGTCGTGCACCGCGACTGCCTGCCGTTGTTGTTCGGCCTTGACTTCCAGCTCTTCGAGCAGCAGCTGCTCGTCGCTCTTCTCAGCCACCTCGCTGAACGGTTCGCTGCGGTGTCCGGTGAGGAAGGCCACGCGCTTGATCAGTTCTGAGAAACACTGCAGCGCCAGGATGGCAAAGCCCAGCGGCACCAAGAGAAACACCGGCCAACGGATCAGGCCGCCCGCGTTCTGGCTCATCTCCCCCGAAATCCATGCCCGCTCGAACACCGGCCACGACAGGTTGACCAGGATCAGCGACAACGGAATCGTGAAGATCACGATGCCCAGGATGTCGATGATGGTGTTGGTGCGCCTGCTGAGCTTGCTCGAGATGAAGTCGATGCGCACATGCGCGTTGCGCAAAAAAACATAGCCCGAGCCGAGCATGAAGACCGCAGCGAAGAGATACCACTGGATCTCGAGGAACGCGTTGGAGCCGACGTCGAAGGCCTTGCGCATTACCGCATTGCCGGCGCTGATGAGCACAGCGGCCAGAACGAACCACATGATGATTTTGCCGATGCCTTCGTTCAGGGCATCGATCCAACGGGACAGCTGCAACAGGGCTCGCACCAGGGTCTCCTCAACGACATAACCGCCACTCAGCGTGGCGCGTGCGCACTGTAGGCGACGGTGGCTGCATCGATGCCGCAACGCGAGCAGAACATGCTCCGGGCATACCCGCGCCTGAGCCTGCCTGGCCGGCTCAGGCGGCGGTTCAGGTGGTCGTGCTCAGGCGGCTGTGGCCGCGGCAAAGAGCCGCGCAGAGCGCGCGCCGCTGCGGCAGAAAGCCAGGAGCGGCCGCGGCAGCTCTTGCAGCAGCTGCGCAAACGCGGTGATCTCGTCAGGCGACTGGTAGCCGCCGTGTACCGGCAGCCAGCGGTACTGCAGCCCGGCGGTCCGCGCAGCAGCTTCAAGCTCGGCGTTTGTCGGCTGGCCGGGCCCGTGTTCGTGATCGGGGCGGTTGTTGACGACGCTCTTGAAGCCCTGCGCAGCGGCCTCGGCCATCGCGTCGGGTGTGAGCTGCGCTGCGACACAGACGTCGGCCGCCACGGCGCGCAGTTGCGCTGCTGCAAGCCGGCTCGGGTGGCTGCTCATGGGGCTCAGCCTGCCAACGCGCGCTTGACGGCGCCGGACACCAGCCCCATGTCAGCCTTGCCGGCGAGGTGGGCCTTGGCTGCGCCCATGACCTTGCCCATGTCGCCTGGCCCCAGCGCCTGGCCAGCGCCAAGTTCGGCCACCAGCGCAGCGACGACTGCATCGACCTCATCGGCCGACAGGCGCTGCGGCAAGTAGGCCTGCAACACCTGCAGCTCGGCCGTTTCCTTGTCGACAAGGTCGGAGCGGCCGGCCTGCGTGAACGCGGTGATGGAGTCCTTGCGCTGTTTGATCAGCTTGTCGACGATGGCCACCACCGCCGCATCGTCCAGCGTGATGCGCTCATCTACCTCACGTTGTTTGCAAGCCGCCAGCAGCATGCGGATGGCGCCCAGGCGGGCTGCATCCCTGGCGCGCATGGCGGCCTTCATGTCGTCGGTGACGCGGTCTTTCAAGGGGCTGGTCATCGGTGCCTGGTCCATCTGTGCCTCGCGCTTGTTGCCCCGTCAAATGGCAGCAAGCCCGCCGCGGCGCGCCGCGCGGGCTTGCTGTGTCAACCAGGGAAGTAGCTGTTGTGCCAAGCGCCAACGGCGCGCCCGGCGCGCAATCAGTACAGCTTCTTCGGCAGCTGCATGCTGCGCACGCGCTTGAAGTGGCGCTTGACCGCAGCCGCCTTCTTGCGCTTGCGCTCGGAGGTCGGCTTTTCGTAGAACTCGCGGGCGCGCAGTTCGGTCAGTAGGCCGATCTTCTCGATGGTGCGCTTGAAGCGGCGCAGGGCAACATCGAAAGGTTCGTTCTCTTTGACGCGGATCGTGGTCATGGGCTCGGGGTCCGGAAATGGAAGAGTCTTTTTTGCCGCGGGGCCGGTGTCGAGGGCAGCGCTTGCTGCGCGCCGTCTCTAAGCCACCGCAAGCCGTGCAGGCCTGGCAAAGCCCGTGATTATAAGCAGGGAACGCAGGGGGTCCGGGCGTGCACCGGGCTCAACCGCCCGGTGCAGAAGCCGACCGGCGGGGCCGCTCCGCAACCGTCGGCAGGGGTAGAGCGGCGCGTGCCAGCAAAACGTTGCCGATCAACACGATGGCCGGGCTGCCAAAGCCGTGCACCCGGGCGTCGACCGCCAGGCGGCCCAAGGTGGTCAGGAGTTCGCGCTGCTGCGGCATGGCTGCGTGCTGCACCAAGGCAGCCGGCGTGTCGGCGCCCAGCGCCGCGGGCGCGTCACGGCTCAACGCCGCCGGTGCGGCACGGCTCAGCGCCGCCGGTGCATCAGCATTCGGCGCCGTCGCCGCGTCAGGGGAGCGCAGCGTCCGCATCAGGCCATGCGCGACGGCATCCAGCCGCGCCATGCCCATGTAGATCACCAGCGTCAGCCCCTGCGCCGCTGCAGCGCCGAGCAAGGCCCAGTCGGGGCCGGGTGCACCGTCTCGGGCGTGGGCCGTCACCAGCATCACGCCCTGTGCGTGGTCGCGGTGGGTCCACGGCACGTGCAGTGCGGTGGCCGCAGCCAGGCCCGCGGTGATGCCGTTGATCACCTCCACGGCAATCCCGCGCTCTCGCAGCGCCTGGGCTTCTTCACCGCCGCGGCCGAAGACGAACGGGTCACCGCCCTTGAGCCGCACAACACGCTCGCCAGCCAGCGCTGCGTTGACCATCAAGCGCTCGATGAAGGCCTGCGGCGTGCTGCGGCAGCCACCGCGTTTGCCGACGTGCACAACGCGCGGCGGCTGTCGGCGGCCGCGCAGCACGCGCGCCAGCACTGCATCGCTGACAAGATCGTCGACGAGCAGCAGCGTGGCCAGTCGCGCGATGCGCAGCGCCTTCAAGGTCAGCAGTTCGGGGTCGCCCGGCCCGGCGCCGACCAGTGCACACCGGGGCTGGCTGCGCTGCTTGCGGCCTGCGCTGCGTGTCGCGCCGGTCGCGTCGGATGACGAGCCAGAAGACGATCCCGATGACAAGCCGGATAACGCGCCGGATGACGAGCCGGACGACGGGGGCAACGCCAAGCCAGCTGCCAAGGGAACGCCGGCGCCGGACGCCCGGCCATGCGCCGTCACGCCGACCGCCCCTGCGCTGCGCCGCGGCTGGCCAGCACCGCCACGGCGGCGATG
>JAJAZC010000169.1 GCA_026785885.1 Rubrivivax sp. | reverse complement strand
GTTGATGACCTCCTGCGCGCGGCGCTGCATCTCCGGGTTGCCCCGTTGCACGCTGTCGAAATCCAGCGCCGCGGTGTTGCTGCCGGCGGCCATGGAGCTGGCCGCGCCACCGCCCATACCAATGCGCATGCCCGGCCCGCCCAGTTGCACGAGCAAGGTGCCGGCGCCGAAGCGCAGCTTTTGGACCTGGCTCGCGCTGATGCTGCCCAGCCCGCCGGCAATCAGGATTGGCTTGTGATAGCCGCGCATCACGCCCGCCACTTCGGCTTCGAAGACACGGAAGTAGCCGCCCAGGTTGGGCCGCCCGAACTCGTTGTTGAAGGCCGCGCCGCCCAGCGGGCCCTCGGTCATGATCTGCAAGGCGCTGGCAATGTGCGCGGGCTTGCTAGAGGGCCGCCGCTCCCAGGGCTCCGGGGCCTCGGGCCCGGAATGGCCAGGCCGTCCCGGCATGCCGGGGATGCCGGGCAGGTGCAGGTTGCTGACGCTGTAGCCGGTGAGGCCCGCCTTGGGCTGCGCGCCACGGCCGGTGGCGCCTTCGTCACGAATCTCGCCGCCAGCGCCGGTGGCTGCACCGGAAAACGGGCTGATGGCGGTCGGGTGGTTATGCGTCTCGACCTTCATCAGCACATGCGCCACGTCGTCACGCGGGCCGTACAGCGGCGCGTTGGTTAAGCCCTGCGGCAACCAGCGCTGCACCGGGCCGCCCTCCATCACCGCGGCGTTGTCGTCGTAGGCCACCACCGTGTTCCGGGGTGACGTTTTTTCGGTGTGGCGGATCATGCCAAACAGGCTCAGCGGCTGCGCCACGCCGTCTACCGTAAAGCGCGCATTGAAGGTCTTGTGGCGGCAGTGTTCGCTGTTGGCCTGCGCAAACATCATCAGCTCGACGTCGCTGGGGTTGCGGCCCAGTTGCGTAAAAGCCGCGACCAGGTAATCGATCTCGTCGTCCGACAGCGCCAGCCCGAACTCACTATTGGCCCGCTGCAACGCCGCCGCGCCCTGGCCCAGTACGTCAACATGCACCAGCGGCTCGGCCGTGCGCGTGTCGAACAAGCGCGCCGCGGCCTCGCCTTCAAAGGCCACGTGCTCGGTCATGCGGTCGTGCAGCAGCGCCGCGGCTGCGCTGCGCTCGGCAGCGCTGAGCGGCTTGGCGCTGCCCAGCAGTGGGCTCTTCAGCACCAGCGTGAATTCGGTGACGCGCTCGATGCGGTGCAGCGTCGCGCCGCCACCGGCACTGCCTGCGCCGACTCCGCCACCGGCACTGCCTGCGCCCACTCCGCCACCGGCACTGCCTGCGCCGACTCCGCCACCGGCACTGCCTGCGCCGACTCCGCCACCGGCACTGCCTGCGCCGACTCCGCCACCGGCACTGCCTGCGCCGACTCCACCACCGGCGCTGCCTGCGCCGACTCCACAGTTCCTCGCAATGTCGGTGGCCTTGCTTGCCCACGGTGACACGGTTCCCAAGCGCGGCATGACCCACAACCGCATGCCGGCGCCGCGGCCGAAGAAGGCGGGCCCGTACTGCAGCAGCGCCTGCAGCTTGTCGATCGCGGCGCTATCCGGCGCGGCATCGAAAGCGGCCCAATGCCGGTAGCGCGCGGCCACGGCGGTGATGCGCGGGCAGGCCTGTTGCAGCGTCACCAGCAGGGCCTGGGCACGAAAGTCGGACAGTGCGTTGCCGCCTTTGAATTGCATCAGATGCAGCGGTCGAACCAAGTTCACAGGCGTCGCGCTCATGCAGGGCCAGCCGGGCTTCGGAAGCCGTGGATTTTAGGCTGCGGTGGGATACTCGCCCGATGCCCATTCCCATCAAGACCGCTGCCGAGATCGACGGCATGCGCCTGGCCGGCCGCCTGGCCAGCGAGGTGCTGGACCTGCTGACGCCCCACGTGCGCGCAGGCGTGACGACACTGGAGCTGGACCGCCTGGCGCACGACCACACGGTGCTGGTGCAGGGCGGCGTTCCGGCCACGCTGGGCTACCAACCGCCGGGCTACCCGGCCTATCCGGCTTCGCTGTGCAGCAGCATCAACGATGTCGTCTGCCACGGCATTCCGGACAACCGGCCGCTGCGGGATGGCGACATCGTCAACATCGACGTGACGGTCATCAAGAACGGCTGGCATGGTGACAACAGCCGCATGTACATCGTCGGTGAAAGCAGCATCGCGGCGCGGCGGCTGTGTCAGATCACGTTCGAGGCCATGTGGAAGGGCATCGTCAAGGTCCGGCCCGGCGTGCGCCTGGGCGACATCGGCCATGCCATTCAAACCTTTGCAGAAAACGCCGGCTTCAGCGTCGTGCGCGAGTTCTGCGGCCACGGTGTCGGCGCACGTTTCCATGAAGAGCCGCAGGTGCTGCACTACGGGCGGCCGGGCACGCTGGAGGCGCTCGTGCCGGGCATGATTTTCACGATCGAGCCGATGATCAACGCCGGCAAGCGCGACATCAAAGAAGACCGCAAAGGCAACCGTCCCTACGACGGCTGGACCATCGTCACCCGCGACCGCAGCCTGTCGGCGCAGTGGGAGCACACGGTGCTCGTCACCGAGACCGGCTATGAGGTGCTGACGCTCAGCGCCGGCAGCCCGCCGGCACCTGCTTTTGCAACAGCCGGCTACGGCACAGCCGCCCTGCCCGGTGCTGACGGCCAAGCCGTCTGCGTGGCACCGGCTGCAGGGCAGCCCGCACTCGCGACCTAAAAACCGATCTGAGATCGACCTGAACACGATGGCCGCGCTGCCCCAGGCCGCCGCCAGCCTGGCAAGTTTGCGCACGGCGTTTCGGGACGGCAAGGCCGCGCTGCTGCAGGAGTTTGCCGCCGCCCGATCGACCGCCATGGCCGCAACGCGGGTGACCCGCGCGCTGACGCGCCACGTCGACGGCAGCTTGAGCGCGTTGTGGTCGGCAGCGGGCCTCGCCACGTCCAGCGCGGCGCTGGTGGCCGTGGGCGGGTATGGCCGCGGCGAGCTGTTTCCCCACTCTGATGTCGACGTGGTGGTGCTGCTGCCAGCGGCCCTGGATGAGGCCGTCAGCGCCGCAGTGGAGCGCTTCGTCACCAGCTGCTGGGACACCGGGCTGGAGATCGGCTCTTCCGTGCGCACGCTGCCCGAATGCCTTGCCGAATCGGCGCGTGACGTGACGGTGCAGACGGCGCTGCTGGAGTCGCGCTGGGTCGCGGGCACGCGCCGCCTGTTCATGCAGTTTCGCCAGGCCCACGACGCCGCCATGGACGCACCGCAGTTTCTGCGCGCCAAGACGCTCGAGATGCAGCAGCGCCACATCAAGCACGAAGGCACGCCCTATGCGCTGGAGCCCAACTGCAAAGAAAGCCCGGGCGGCCTGCGCGACCTGCAGGTGGTGATCTGGGTGGCGCGCGGGGCTGGTCTGGGCCGCACCTGGGGCGAGCTGGCCAGCAAAGGGCTGATCACGCCATTCGAGGCTGTGCAGCTGGTCAAGCACGAAGGCACGCTGAAGCTGATCCGGGCAAGGCTGCATGCGGTGGCCGGGCGGCGCGAGGACCGGCTGGTGTTCGATCTGCAGACCGCCGTGGCCGAAAGCTTTGGCTACAGCGCCACCGACCTGCCCAACCACGGCCAGCGCAGCAGCGAGGTGCTGATGCACCGCTACTACTGGGCGGCCAAGGCGGTGACGCAGCTGAACCAGATCCTGATGCTCAACATCGAAGAGCGCATCAACGGCCGTGAAGCAGCGCCGATGCGGCCGCTCAACGCGCGTTTTCTCGACCGCAGCGGCATGCTCGAAGAGGCCAGCGACGACCTCTACCTGCGCCAGCCGCACGCAATCCTCGAAACCTTTCTGGTCTTCGCGCAGACGCCCGGGCTGCAAGGCTTGAGCGCGCGCACGCTGCGGGCGCTGTACAACGCCCGCAACGTGATGGACGCCGGCTTTCGGCGCGACCCCGTCAACCGGGCGCTGTTCATGGCCATCCTGCGCCAGCCGCGGGGCCTGACCCACGCGCTGCGGCTGATGAACCAGACCAGCGTACTGGGCCGCACGCTGTGGGTCTTTCGGCGCATCGTCGGGCGCATGCAGCACGACCTGTTCCACGTCTACACGGTCGACCAGCACATCCTGATGGTGCTGCGCAACGTGCGCCGCTTCTTTATCCCCGAGCATGCGCACGAGTACCCTTTTTGCAGCCAGCTGGCGGCGCAGTGGGACAAGCCCTGGGTGCTGTACGTGGCGGCGCTGTTTCACGACATTGCCAAAGGCCGCGGCGGCGACCATTCAGAACTTGGGCAACTCGAAGCACGCCGCTTTTGCCGTGGGCACGGCATCGAGCGCAGCGACACACAGCTGATCGAGTTTCTGGTGCAACAGCACCTGACGATGAGCCGCGTGGCGCAGAAAGCAGACCTGTCGGACGCCGATGTGATCCACGACTTCGCCCGCCTGGTAGCGACGCCGGAGGGGCTGACCGCGCTGTACCTGCTGACGGTGGCTGACATTCGCGGCACCAGCCCCAAGGTCTGGAACGCCTGGAAGGGCAAGCTGCTGGAAGACCTGTACCGGCTGACGCTGCGCGCACTCGGTGGCGCACAGCCGAATCTGGATGCCGAGATCGAAGCCCGCAAGCAGGAGGCACGGCACAACCTGGCGCTGCACAGCGCGCTGCCGGGCACCGAAGCGCCCTTGTGGCGAACGCTCGAAGTGAGCTACTTCGCGCGCCACGATTCGGCTGACATCGCATGGCACGCGCGCAGCTTGTGGCGCCATGTGCAGGCCACTGCGCCAGTGGTCAGCGCACGCTTGTCTTCGGTGGGTGATGGGCTGCAGGTGCTGGTGTACTGCCCCGACCGGCCCGACCTTTTCGCGCGAATCTGCGGCTACTTCGACAGCGCCGGCTTCAGCATCCTGGACGCCAAGATCCACACCACGCGCGCCGGCTTTGCGCTGGACACCTTTCAGGTCGTGGCCACTCCCGGCATGGCGCCCGACACGCAGGCCGGCTACCGTGACCTGATCTCGCTGGTGGAGACGCAGGCCACGCTGGCGCTGGCCAGCACTGGCCCGCTGCCCGAGCCGCGCCGCGGCCGTGTCTCACGCCGCGTGCGCAGCTTTCCGGTGCTGCCGCGTGTCTCGCTGGCGCCCGATGAACGCGCGCAGCGCTGGCTGCTGACCGTATCGGCCAGCGACCGCAGCGGTTTGCTGTACGCCATCGCACGCGTAATGGCGCGCCACCAGATCAACCTGCAGCTGGCCAAGATCACGACGCTGGGTGAGCGTGTCGAAGACACCTTCCTGGTCGACGGCCCGGAGCTGCAAAAGCCCAAAGCGCAGCTGCGCATCGAGACCGAGCTGCTCGATGCCGTGGCCGCGCCGGCCTGACGGCGCCGCGGCTATGGCCGATCAACACCTGACGTCCGCATGAGCCTCAAGCGCATCACCGCCACCGACCTGCTGGCCGATCTCGGGCGCATGGATACCGTCATCGACGCGCGCAGCGAAAGTGAGTTTGCCGAAGACCGCCTGCCCGGCGCCGTCAACTGGCCGTCGCTGAACGACGCCGAACGCATCGCGGTGGGCACCGAGTACAAGCAGGTGTCGCCGTTCGATGCCCGTAAGCGCGGCGCGGCGCTGGTGGCGCTGAACATGGCGCGCCACGTGCAGACCCACGTGATGGACAAGCCGCGCGGTTGGCGCCCGCTGGTGTATTGCTGGCGCGGTGGCCAGCGCAGCGGCGCCCTGGCCACCGTGCTGGACCAGATCGGCTTCAACGTGCAGGTGCTGGAAGGCGGCTACCGAGAATTTCGCCGCGCCGTGCTGGTTGAATTGCAGACGCTGCCCGACACGCTGCAGTTTCGCGTGCTGTGCGGGCGCACCGGCTCGGCCAAAAGCCGGCTGCTGGAGGCGCTGGCGGCCGAAGGCGCGCAGGTGCTCGATCTGGAAGCGCTGGCCAATCACCGTGGCTCGGTGCTGGGCCTGGTGCCTGGGCAGAAGCAACCGTCGCAGAAGGCTTTCGAAACGCAGCTCTGGCAGGCCCTGCGCGCGCTGGACCCGGCGCGCCCGGTGTGGTCTGAAGGCGAAAGCCGCACCATCGGCCGCCTGCGCCTGCCCGAGCCGCTGCTGCAGCGGCTGCGCGGCGCGGATGTGGTGCAGGTGCAGATGGCGCTGGCAGCACGGGTGGACTTTTTGCTGCGCGACTACGCGCACTTCGTCGACGAGCCGGAGGCTTTCTGTCAGCGCCTGGACGCGCTGCGCGAATTGCGGGGCGCGGCGACGGTCGAGCACTGGCAGCAGCAGGTGCGCAGCGGGCAAGTGCGCCAGGTCGTCGAGGATCTGCTGACCAGCCACTACGACCCGGTCTACGTCAAGTCCATGCAGCGCAACTTCAGCGGCTTTGCACAGGCCGCGGTGTTACCACTGGTGGCTGCAACGCCGGCCAGCCTGCAGACGGCTGCACGAACCCTGCACGACATGCGCGGCGCCTGAGCCGTGCGGTGGCTGGTGCTTCTTGGCGCTGCTTGGTGCTGCTTGGTGCTGCTTGGCCTTGCACGCGCCGGCTCAGCGCTCGCGCGTGAAATCGCGCTCGCGCCTTCGCCAGCCGTGCAGAGCCCTCCGGCCCCGCACGCGCGGGCTCAGCCCATGTGCAGGCCGCCGTTGCAGCTGAAATCTGCACCGGTCGTGAAGCCCGAATCCTCACCGGCCAACCAAGCCACGACGGAGCCGATTTCTTCGGGTGTGCCCAGACGCTTGACCGGGATCGTCGCGATGATTTTCTCCAGCACCTCGGGCTTGATGGCGCGGACCATGTCGGTGCCGATGTAGCCCGGGCTCACGGTGTTGACCGTCACGCCCTTGGCCGCCACCTCTTGCGCCAGTGCCATCGTGAAGCCGTGCATGCCGGCTTTGGCCGCGCTGTAGTTGGTCTGCCCGGCCTGGCCCTTTTCGCCGTTGACGCTGCTGATCTGGATGATGCGGCCCCAGCCTTTTTCCACCATGCCCGGCACCACCTGCTTGGTGACGTTGAACATGCTGTTCAGGTTGGTGTCGATCACCGCCTTCCAATCGTCGGGCGTCATCTTCAAGAACATGCGGTCCTTGGTGATGCCGGCGTTGTTGACCAGCACGTCGACGGCGCCGTGTTCGGCCGTCGATTTGGTAAAGGCATCGACCGTGCTCTGCCAATCGGCCACGTTGCCGACGCTGGAGTGGAAGCTGTAGCCCAGCGCTTTCTGCTCATCCAGCCACTTGACAAAGTCGCGGCTCGGGCCGCAACCAGCGATGACTTTGAAGCCTTCTTTGTGCAGGCGCTGGCAAATGGCGGTGCCGATACCGCCCATGCCGCCCGTGACGTATGCAGTTTTTTGCGCCATGGTGTGTCGTCTCCTGTTGTGGCAGGGTTGCCGTTGGTGCTGCCGATTCTTACCGCTCGACCGTCAGTGCAACACCCATGCCACCACCAATGCACAAGCTCGCGATGCCCTTGCGGACGTCGCGTTTGATCATCTCGTGCAGCAGCGTGACCAGGACGCGCGCGCCGCTGGCGCCGATCGGGTGGCCGATGGCAATGGCGCCACCGTTGACGTTGACCTTGCTGGTGTCCCAGCCCATTTCCTGGTGCACCGCACAGGCCTGCGCGGCGAAAGCTTCGTTGATCTCCAACAGGTCCAGGTCTTGCGGCTTCCAGCCGGCGCGCTCGAGCGCCTTTCTGGCTGCCGGCACCGGGCCCATGCCCATCAACGCCGGGTCCAGCCCGGCACTGGCATAGCTGGCAATGCGCGCCAGCGGCTTGAGGCCGAGCGCCTGCGCCTTGGCCGCGCTCATCACCACCACGCCCGCCGCGCCGTCGTTAAGTCCGGAGGCATTGCCCGCGGTCACGCTGCCGGCTTTGTCGAAAGCCGGGCGCAAGCCGGCCAGCGCTTCAGCGCTGGTCTTCTTGTTGATGAACTCGTCGGCCGCGAAGATCACCGGGTCGCCCTTTTTCTGGGCGATGGTCACCGGCACGATCTCGTCCTTGAAGCGCCCGCCTTCTTGCGCTGCTGCGGCCTTGTGCTGGCTGGCCAGCGCCAGCGCGTCCTGCGCCTGGCGGCTGATGCCGTACTTCTTGGCCACGTTCTCGGCCGTGATGCCCATGTGGAACTGGTTGAAGACGTCCCACAGGCCGTCGCTGATCATCGAATCGACCATCTTCCAGTCGCCCATGCGCTGGCCATCGCGGCTGCCCAGCAGCACGTGCGGCGAGGCGGACATGTTTTCCTGCCCGCCGGCAATCACGATCTCGCTGTCGCCGTCGCGGATGGCCTGCGCCGCCAGCATCACTGCCTTCAAGCCGCTGCCGCAAACCTTGTTGATGGTCATCGCCGGCACGCTGTGCGGAATGCCGGCCTTGATCAGCGCCTGGCGCGCCGGGTTCTGGCCACTGCCGGCGGTGAGCACCTGGCCGAAGATGACCTCGCCGATGTGATCGCCGCCCAGACCGCTGCGCTCCAGCAGCGCTTTGATCACCGTGGCGCCCAGCTCCGGTGCTGCCACCATGGCCAGCGCGCCGCCGAATTTGCCGACTGCCGTGCGTGCCGCAGCGACGATGACGATGTCTTGTTGTGCCATTCTGGTATCTCCTGATGTTGGTAGTTAGGCTTTGGCCTTGACGTAGCGGCCCGGTGCCGGCTCGATGGCCTTGAAACGGGTACTGCCGGGTGCCTTCGGTGCATTGACGAGCTTGCCGCCCATCGTCTTGAGCCAGTCCGACCACACCGGCCACCAGCTGCCCGGGTGCTCGGTGGCGCCGGCCAGCCAGGCTGCGGCGGTGGCCGGCAGTTGCTTGTTGGTCCAGTGGCTGCGCTTGCCTTTGGCCGGCGGGTTAATGACCCCGGCAATGTGGCCCGACGCGCCGAGCACGAAGGTCTTGTTGCCGTTGATCAGCGGCATGGACGCATAGGCTGCGGTCCACGGCACGATGTGATCCTCCCGCGAGCCGTAGACGAAGAACGGCGCGCGAATCTGGCCGAGGTCGATCTTCTGGCCGCAAACGGTTAGTGCACCGGGCTGCCTCAACTCGTTTTGCAGGTACATGTGGCGCAGGTACCAGCAGTACATCGGGCCCGGCAGATTGGTGGAGTCGCCGTTCCAGTACAGCAAATCGAAAGGCGGCGGTGTCTCGCCCTTCAAGTAGTTGCCGACGACGTAGTTCCAGACCAGGTCGTTGGGGCGCAGAAAGCTGAACGTGGTGGCCAGCTCCTGGCCCTTGAGCAACGCCGGCCCGGCGGGCGCCTTGTCGCCCAGCGTCATCTCGCGCAGGCTGACCATGGCCTCGTCGATGAAGATGTCCAGAATGCCGGTGCTCCCAAAGTCCAGCAGTGTGGTCAGCAGCGTCACGCTGTGTGCCGGGTGGTTTTCGGCAGCGCTGGCTTTGCCGATGCTTTCTGCGCGCGCGGCCAGCACCGCCAGCGCGGTGGTCAGGATGGTGCCGCCGACGCAGAAGCCCAGCGTGTTGATGGTGTCCGCACCCGTGATGGCCTGCACCGTGCGGATGGCGGCAATCGGGCCTTCGTCGATGTAGTCGTCCCAGGTCTTGGCCTTCAGCGATTCGTCCGGGTTGCGCCAGCTGACGACGAAGGTACGGTGGCCCTGCTCCGCCGTGTAGCGGATGACGCTGTTGTCGGGCTGCAGATCGAGGATGTAGTACTTGTTGATGCACGGCGGCACAAACAGCATCGGCCGCTCGTGCACCTTGGCCGTCAGCGGGCGGTACTCGATTAGCTGCATCAGCTCGTTCTCGAACACCACGTCACCGGCCGTGGTGGCGACGTTGCGGCCAACCTCGAAGACGCTTTCGTCGGTCTGCGAGACATGGCCTTTCTGTAAATCCTGCAGCAGGTGCTGCATGCCGGTGGCGATGCTCTGGCCCTGCGTATCCAGCGCCTTCTTCAAGGCGTCGGGATTGAGCGCCAGGAAGTTGCTGGGGCTGGTGGCGTCGACCCACTGCTGCACCGCAAAGCGCACGCGGGCGCGGGTCCGCTCTTCGCACTGCATGCTGTCGGTCATCTGCAGCAGCGTGTTGGCATTGAGCAAGTACAGCTGGGCCGCCATGGCTGCAGCCGGGTTGGCCAGCCACTCCGGGCTGGCAAAGCGGCGGTCGGCAATCGGCTGGGCCGGCGCTGCACTGCCGCGCAGGGTCTGAAGCGACTGGTTCCACATCTCGGTGGCGTTCCTGAGATAGTCGCTCTGGATGCGAGCCCACTGATCCATCGCCACACCCAGGCCAGATGCGTCTTTTGCGACGCTTGTCGCGGCGCCTGGTGCAGCACCGTCTGCAGCGCGCGCCCCGGCAGCCTGCGACGCATCGGCCGCGGGTGATGGCGCGGCTGCTGCGGTTTTGCTGGTTTTGACTTTCACGGATCGGTCTCCTCGACGGGGCTGCTTCGTGCCCCCTTCTACGTTCGTTGCTCGGGAATGCCAGTTCGACATGTACCTCGTCGCAATAGCCTGGATTTACGTCGTGTTGATGATGGCCGTTGCCGAGGCCATTTCCAGCCAAGGCACCGTGCTCGGTGCGGTGTTCACCTTCCTGTTGTACGGCCTGGTGCCGTTGGCCATCGTGATGTACATCATGGGCACACCCGGGCGGCGGCGGCGGCACAAGGCGCTGGAGATGGCAGCGGGCGTCTCAGCAGGCACGTCGGCGGCTGCTTCGGCCGGCACTTCGACGAACCCGTCAGCGCCGCCAGATGGCAGCAGCCATGCGGCCGGTGACGCCGTCGCGGCGGAAAGAAAAGAAGCGTAAGCCGTCTTCCACCGTGCAGGCGCCGTCCACGGCCACCGCGCTGACACCCGCCAGGGCCAGGCGCTGCCGCGCCAGCCGCGGCAGATCGGCCAGCCAGCGTGGCGCGCCATCGGGGCGCGGGCGGTAGACAAAGCCCGCGTCATGGGCAACGTCGCCGGCACCATCAGCCGCGACCCCGAACGCTGCGAGCACGTCTGCGCCCACCTCGAACTGCCGTGGTCCGATGCACGGGCCCAGCCAGGCCAGCAACTCGCCCGGCACGGCTCCGCTGCCACGGCACAGCGAGTGCACGGTGGCTTCCAGCACTCCTTGGGCCAGCCCGCGCCAGCCGGCGTGCGCTGCGGCCACTGCGCGCCCGTCACGCACCGCCAGCAGTACCGGCAGGCAGTCGGCCACACTGACGGTGCAGGCGATGCCGCGCTCGGCAGTCCAGGCAGCGTCGGCGGTTGGCATGGGACCGTCCAGTTGCGCCGGCGTCAGCTGCAGCACATCGCACCCGTGCACCAGGCGCAACCACATCGGCCGCGCACCGCCGAGCGCCGCGGTGAAGCGCGCCCGGTTGCTGTCGACGGCGGCCGGCGCGTCGCCCACGCCGTGGCCGAGGTTCAGGCGGTTCCAGGGCGCGGCACTGATGCCGCCGCCGCGCTGGCTCATCACCGCGCCGATGTTGTCTGGCGCCGGCCACGCGGGCAGCAGCAGCGGCAGCGGCAGCGCGGCGTCAGTCACAAGGCTGTGCGCCGCGTCTACTCGGCGTCGGGGCAGTGCTCGGGGCGCGACTGCTCGAAAGCATCGAGCTTCATCAGCGCACCGAACACGCGCATCAGCTGCGGCACATGATCGGTGCTGCAGTTCAGGCGCTGGGCGTTGAAGATCTGCGGCACCAGCACGCAGTCGGCCAAAGTCGGTGTGTCACCGTGGCAGTAGGTCGCCGGTTGCGCCGCCAGTTGGCGTTCAACGACCACCAGCCCGGTCTCGACCCAGTGTCGGTACCAGCGGTTCTTGTCGTCTTCGCCAAGCTTCAAGTCACGCACCAGATAGCGCAGCACACGCAGGTTGTTCAGCGGGTGGATCTCGCAGGCGATGTCCTGCGCCAGCGCGCGGATGCGGGCACGTTCGGCAGGTGTGCCGGGCAGCAGCGGCGGGCTCGGGTGGGTCTCGTCCAGATACTCGATGATTGCCATCGATTGCGTCAGCACCGCATCGCCGTCACGCAGCAGCGGCACCAGGCGCGACGCCGACACGGCAGCATAGGACTCGGCCATCTGCTCGTTCTTCACCAGATGCACAGGCTTGTAGTCGTACGGCAGGCCCTTGATTGCCAGCGCAATGCGCACCCGGTAACTGGCCGACGAGCGGAAGTAGCTGTAGAGCTCCATGGGCTGCGCTCAGTTGCTCAATTGTTCAATGCACCGCAACCCGGAGCGTGCCCAGGCCGTCGATCGCACCTTCCATCACGTCGCCACGCACCACCGCACCAACCCCGGCCGGCGTGCCGGTGTAGATCAGGTCGCCGGGCTGCAAGGTCCACGCGCGGCTGAGCGCTTCGATGGTCTCGTTGACGTTCCAGATCAGCTCTTTCAGATCGCCCGTTTGGCGGCGGGTGCCGTTGACGGCCAGCGTGATGGCGCCGGCGGTCAGCTCACCGGTCTGCGCTAGCGGAAGCAACGGGCCGATCGGCGCGCTTTGCTCGAATGCCTTGCCGATGCACCAGGGGCGGCCCTGCTTTTTCATCTCGGTTTGCAGGTCGCGGCGGGTCATGTCCAGGCCCACTGCGTAACCCCAGATGTGGCGCGCCGCGTCGGCCGCCTGGATATGGCTGCCACCGATACCGATGGCCACCACCAGCTCGATCTCGTGGTGAAAATTGCTCGTCAGCGTCGGGTATTCGATCTGGCCGGTGGCGCCGTCAGCCACCGGCACCACGGTGTCGGCCGGCTTTAAAAAGAAGAACGGTGGCTCGCGGCCGCTGAAGCCCATCTCCTGCGCGTGTTCTGCGTAGTTGCGGCCGACGCAGTAAATGCGGTGCACGGGAAAGTCGGCGCCATCGGCTGTCGGCACGGTGACGACGGCTGGCGGGTTGATGACGTAGCGCATGTCGGATGTCGTGCTGGTTGGTAGGCCGGCTCATGATGCTACGCGGTAGTCCGCTGCCTGCGCCTGCTACAGAGCCGCCGCTACACTGCCGCCGCATGCTTCCAGTCCGCCGTATCCAGCACTGCCGCGTGTGCGGCGCCGCCGCGCAATACCGCGTGCCGGCCGACGACAACCGTGAGCGCGCGGTGTGTACCGCATGCGGCGAAATCCACTACGAGAACCCGCTCAACGTGGTCGGCACCGTGCCGGTGTGGGGCGATCAGGTGCTGCTGTGCCGGCGCAACATCGAGCCGCGCCACGGCATGTGGACCTTGCCGGCCGGCTTCATGGAGCTCGGCGAAACAACGGCCGAAGGCGCGCTACGCGAAACCATCGAGGAAGCCGGTGTGGCCGTCGAGATGCAGCCCCTGTTCAGTGTGCTGAACGTCGCACGTGTGGGTCAGGTGCACCTGTTCTACCGCGCACGCCTGCTCAACACGACGCTGGACCCCGGCCCCGAAACCATCGAAGCACAGCTATTCACAGAGGCCGAAGTGCCGTGGGACCAGCTGGCCTTTCGCACCGTGCGGCAGACGCTGCAGCTCTTCTTCGACGACCGGCGGCGCGGGCACTTCGGTGTGCACACGGTGGATGTGACCTAAGCGCCGGGCATGAAAAAAGCCCGCCGTGGCGGGCTTTCATCGCAGGTGATTCACCGACGGCACCACGGCGGCACCACCGTCGCTTGACCGGGCCGCACGTGTCTCAAGCGTGAGCGGCGCGCAGCCGCTGCGAAAACTCTTGCAGAACTGCGATGCCGCTTTCTTCAGCCTTGCGGCACCAGGCTTGCAGGTCAGCGACCAACTGATCGGCCGACACGCCAGTGCGCGTCCACAGTGCGCGCAACTCTTCGCGCATGGCCACCAGCTTGGCCAGCTTGGGGCTGTCACCGAGCGCCGCAGCCAGGCTCGGCTTGACGCCGTGCGGGATCTTGTCGTCGTCGCGGTGCAGCCAGGCATAGGCCACACGCATGTGGCTCAGGCGTGCGCCATCGGCACCGCCTTGCGCTTTCATGCGCTTCAACTCTGCGGCCACAGCACGCTTGAGTTCCGCTGCGTAGCGCGCCATTACCTCGTAGCGGTGCGTGATGACGGCATCCAGCGTCTTGTCGTCAGCCATCGGGCGAACGACATCGCTCAGCGACATCTTCGGTGGCACCTTCTTCACCTTGGCCAGCCCGACCATTTCCATGCCGCGGATGTACATCCAGCCAATGTCGAATTCATACGGCTTGACCGAAAACTTGGCTGAGGTGGGATAGGTGTGGTGGTTGTTGTGCAACTCTTCACCACCGATCAGGATGCCCCAGGGCGAGACATTGCGCGACGCGTCCGGCGCCTCGAAATTGCGGTAGCCCCAGAAATGGCCCACTCCGTTGATGATGCCGGTGGCCCACCAAGGAATCCAAGCCATTTGAACGGCCCACACCAACGCCCCGATGGCGCCGAACAGCGTCAGGTCCAGGATCAACATCAGCCCGACACCCTGCCAGGTGAAGCGGCTGTAAACGTTGCGCTCGACCCAGTCATCCGGCGTGCCGTGACCGTACTTGACTAGCGTTTCTTTGTTGCCAGCTTCGACCTTGTAAAGCTCGACGCCGGTGAGCAGCAGCGCTTTCAGGCCCTTTTGCTGCGGGCTGTGCGGGTCTTCCGGTGTTTCGCACTTGGCGTGGTGCTTCCGGTGCACCGCAACGAACTCCTTGGTCAGCATGCCGGTGCCGATCCACAGCCAGAAGCGGAAGAAGTGCGACACGGCCGGGTGCAGATCGAGCGCACGGTGCGCTTGCGCGCGGTGCAGAAAGATCGTCACCGCCGAGATCGTGATGTGCGTCGTCACCAGCGTAAAGATGACCACCTGCCACCAGGACGCAGCCAGCAACCCGTGGGACAACCATTCCACGAGCGCGTCATGCGCCAAACCGAGCTCATCCATTCCGTCGTTCCTCAATGCAAAAAATTGCTGTTCTAGTGTAATTGCGCGCTTCCCAGCCGCGGGGCAGAACGGGTGGATAGCCCTGCCGCGGGAGCTGACGCTGTGCGTTGCTGCGCTGTTCGACTACGCCGAGACGGAGATACAGCGCCGCTCAGCGTTTTTGCCAAACCGCGGCAAAAAACCCGTCTGTGTGGTGGCGGTGCGGCCACAAGCGCAAGTAAGGCCCGGCAACCAGCAAGGCGGATGCCTGCACATGTGCCGCTTCCAGCGCGCAGGCGGCCGGCAACGGCTCAAAGCTGACGCTGTGTTCAGCGTCGAAGGCCGCAGCAACACGCTCGTTCTCGGCTTGCAGCAGGCTGCAGGTGGCGTACACCAAACGCCCGCCGGGCTTCAACAAGCGCGCCGCACTGGCCAGGATGGCACTTTGCTTGGCGCTCATCTCCTCCACCGCCTTGGGGCTCTGGCGCCACTTCAAGTCAGGGTTGCGGCGCAGTGTGCCCAGGCCGGAACACGGCGCGTCGACCAGCACGCGGTCGATCTTGCCCACCAGCCGCTTGATGCGGTCGTCGCGCTCGTGGGCGATGTGCGCCGGGTGCACGTTGCTCAGCCCGCTGCGCGCCAGCCGCGGCTTCAGTGACTCCAGCCGGTGGCCCGATACGTCGAAGGCGTACAAGCGCCCGGTGTTGCGCATGGCAGCGCCCAGTGCCAGCGTCTTGCCGCCGGCGCCAGCGCAGAAGTCGACCACCATTTCGCCGCGCTTGGGGTCGGTGATCAGCGCCAACAGCTGGCTGCCTTCATCCTGCACTTCGACCCCGCCGCCGATGAAGATCGGCAGCTTGCTCAAAGCCGGCTTGCCGGCGATGCGCAAGCCCCACGGCGAATGCGGCGTAGCCATGGCTTCGATGCCGGCTGCAGCCAACACGGCTTGCGCTTCTTCGCGCTTGAACTTCATGTCGTTGACGCGCAGGTCCAGCGGCGCCGGGCGCGACAGTTCTTCCACCAGCGGCCAGAACTCGTCGGCCAGCTGTTCGCGCAGCGGGTTGGCCAGCCAGTCCGGCAGGTTGTGGCGCAGCTTGTCGGGCAGCGTGCTGCGGTCGATCTTGTTGGCCTCAGCCAACCAGGTCAGCTCTTGCGGATTTAGCGCACCGCGCAAGAAGCCGTCATTGCCCTGCCAGGCCAGGATCGCCAAGCGGCGCTCGGGCGGGCCGTCGGCGCCCTTCACGTTTTGCGCCAGGTGCTGCATCAACAGGCGCTGACGCAGCACGGTGTAGGTCGTCTCGGCCAACGTGTGGCGCTCGCGCGCACCCAGGTCACGGTGCTTGCGGAAGAACATCGACACCAGGCCATCGGCCGGCGCGTCCAGCTTCATCACGGAACGCAGCAGTTCGGTACTCAGGTCCAACAGGGCGTTCGGGTGCATCTGCGGATTATCCTGCCCTGCATGCACACACCTGCCGATGTTCTGCCGCCGCTGCCCACGCCGGCTACAGGCCGTTACCGCCACCACAAGGGCGGCGAGTACGAGTTGATCGGCGTCGTGCGCCACAGCGAAACGCTGGAGGCGATGGTGTTGTACCGGCCATTCGCAGGCAACCGGGTTGGCAGCGGTGACTGGGTGCGGCCTTACGCGATGTTCTTCGAACCGGTGATCGTTGACGGTATCGAACGGCCACGCTTCGAGCGCATCGGCTGAAGCCGGCTACATCAGCACCTGCGAAGCGCAGTCCAGCTGCCGGACCAGGCCACCTTCGATCTGCAGCCGCCCTTGCACAAACCAGCGCACGCTCAGCGGATAGATCACATGCTCTGTCGCCAGCACCCGCGCTGCCAACGTGCGCTCGTCGTCACCCGGGTGCACCGGCACCACGCTCTGCATCACGATGGGCCCGTGGTCCAGCGTCGGCGTCACCAAGTGCACGGTTGCACCCACCGCCTGGCAACCCGCAGCCAGTGCCCGCCGGTGGGTGTGCAGCCCCGGGAATGCCGGCAGCAGCGACGGGTGGATGTTGAGCAGCCGGCCCGCGTACCGCTGCACGAAGCCAGCACCCAGGATGCGCATGAAGCCGGCCAGCACGACAAGGTCCGGCACAAAACTGTCCACAGTCTGGGCCAGTGCTTCGTCAAACGCGTCGCGTGTGGCGTGGGCACAGTGGGGCACGATGCGCGTTGCTATGCCCTGCGCCGCCGCTAGCGCCAGCCCACCGGCATCAAGCCGGTTGGAGATCACCGCCACCACCTGCGCCGGCCAGCCTTCTTCGGCACAGCGCCGCACGATGGCCATCATGTTGGAGCCGCCGCCGGAGATCAGGATGACGATGCGTTTGAGCGCCATGGCGGGCCGCAGTGTAGGTGCGGGCTCACCTGAGACAGCCTGAGACAATCCGCTGCACCCTCACTCCACCCGGCCCCCAAGCGATGCGATCCCGAGTCCTGTCCGGCATGCGCCCCACCGGCGCCATGCACCTGGGCCACTACCACGGCGCGCTGAAAAACTGGGTGCAGTTGCAGCCGCAGCACGAGTGCTTTTTCTTCGTTGCCGACTGGCACGCGCTGACCACGCACTACGAAGAACGCGAGGTCATGGAGCGCTACGTGTACGACATGGTGATCGACTGGATCGCCGCCGGTCTGGACCCCGAACAGTGCACGATCTTCATCCAGAGCCGCCTGCCCGAACACGCCGAGCTGTTTACGCTGTTGGCCATGGGCACGCCGCTGGGCTGGCTGGAACGTGTGCCGACTTATAAAGACCAGATCGACAAGCTGAAGGACCGCGACCTCGCGACCTACGGCTTTCTCGGCTACCCGCTGCTGCAGGCGGCCGACATCCTGATCTACAAGGCCAACTATGTACCGGTGGGTGAAGACCAGTCCTCGCACGTCGAGCTGACGCGCGAAGTGGCGCGCCGCTTCAACAACCTGTATGGCCGCTCGAAAGCGCTCGAAGCGCAGTTTGCCGCGGCACTGGCCAGGATGGGCAAAGACGACGCGCGTTACTACGACAAGCAGCGCAAGGCTTTCGGTGAGACCGGCAGCGCCGAAGCGCTGGCCAAAGGCGAAGCCGTCGTGCGAAAGGCAGCAGGGGCAGGCACCGGCACGGCCGCAGTCACAGAAGCGGCGTGGCTCGATGGCGACACCGAACTGCTGCTCGGCCACTTGCGGGGCGCCGGCAAAAGCATCCTGACCGAGCCGCAGGCGCTGCACACCGAGGTGCTGCGCCTGCCCGGCATTGACGGCACCAAGATGAGCAAAAGCTATGGCAACGCGATCCTGATGCGCGAGGAGCCGGCCGATGTCACGAAGAAGATCCGCGGCATGGTCACCGACCCGGCCCGCGTGCGCCGCATTGACCCCGGCGACCCGCAGAAGTGCCCGGTGTGGCAGTTCCACAGGGTCTACAGCGACCAGGCTACGCAAGACTGGGTCGTGCAGGGTTGCACCACCGCCGGCATCGGCTGCCTCGATTGCAAACAGCCGGTAATCGATGCCGTGATCCGCGAGCAGCAGCCCTGGCGCGAGCGCGCCGAAAGCTACTTGAGCAACCCGAAGCAGGTGCACTGGATCGTCGAGATGGGTACCGAGCGCGCGCGCACGGTCGCCCGCCAGACGATGAAGGACGTGCGCTCGGCCATGGGCTTGCGCTACTGAAGGCAAAGCCGCAAGGGCTGAAATTTTCGCTGCCGAAAGCCGCGCAGCTGGCGGACCTTTCGAGAGACAGCATTTGCAACCCAAGGCCGCTGCCTCAGCAACCCGACAGGTCCGCGGCCGCTTCTTTTCCTCTTCGATTCATGACACTCGAAACGCTAGAACTCCACCCCGGCGCGGCAGCGCGCGCCACCGTCATCGTGCTGCACGGCCTGGGCGCCGACGGCACCGACTTTTTGCCGGTCGCCGATCAGTTGAAGCTGGCTGCAGTGGGGCCCGTGCGCTGGCTCTTCCCACGCGCGCCGGTGCGCCCGGTGACGATCAACGGTGGCCACGCGATGCGCGCCTGGTACGACATCCTGGCTGCCGATCTGGTGCGGCGCGAGGATGAAGCCGGTGTGCGCGAAACGATGGCTGCGGTCAGTGCGCTCATCGACCGCGAGGTGGCGCGCGGCGTGCCTTCGCACCGCATCGTGCTGGCCGGCTTTTCGCAAGGCTGCGCGATCACGCTGGGCGCCGGCTTGCGCCACCCCCAGCGCCTGGCCGGCCTGGCCGGACTGTCCGGCTACCTGCCGCTGGCCGCCAGCACCGCGGCCGAGCGCCACGAGGCCAATGCGCTAACCCCTGTGTTCCTGGCCCACGGCCGCAACGACGGGGTCGTGACGCTGGCGCGCGGCAGTGCCGCACGCGACATGCTGCAGGGCTTCAAGCAACCGGTGGAGTGGCATGAGTACGCGATGGAACACTCGGTTTGCGCCGAAGAACTCCAGCACCTGCAGCAGTGGCTGTTGCGGGTATTGAAGGTCGATTGACGGCCGACGGAAAACCGACTGAAGTCTGCCGCGCCGCCGCGCTGCAGCCCCACACGATTCTTGTTGGCGTCGCGGCTCCTATAACGACGCGGAGCGAGAGATGTCAACGATGCTGCATGCCACCCGCCTGCTGGCGCTGCCCCTAACCATCGCGGCCACGCTGCTGGTTGCGGCTCCGGCAAACGCACAACCCGCGATGGCACAAGGCCAGGCACCGGGCTGGTACCGCATGATGCTGGGCAGCTTCCAGATCACTGCGCTGTCGGACGGCACCGTCAAGTTACCGGTGGACAAGCTGCTGACCAACATCGAGCCGGCGCGCATCGAAAGCCTGCTGGCCCGCGCGTACCTCAAGGCGCCGGTGGAGACCTCGGTCAACGGCTACCTCGTGCACACCGGCAGCAAGCTGGTGCTTATCGATGCAGGTGCTGCCGGCCTCTTCGGCCCGACGCTGGGCAAACTGGTGGCCAACCTCAAGGCCGCGGGCTACCAGCCCGAGCAGGTCGACGAGGTCTACGTCACGCACATGCACGCAGATCACGTTGGCGGGTTGGTGGCCGACGGCAAGCCAGTGTTTGCCAACGCCGTGGTGCGCGCCGATCTGCGCGAGGGCAACTGGTGGCTCAGCAAAGACAACATGGACAAGGCACCGGCCGATGCCAAGGGCTTCTTCGAGGGCGCGATGGCTTCGCTGAACCCGTACGTCGCGGCGGGCCGCTTCAAGCCCTTCGACGGCGAGACCGAGCTGGTGCCCGGCATCCGCGCCATCCCGGCGCGCGGCCACACGCCCGGCCACACGGTTTATGCCATCGAAAGCCAGGGCAACAAGCTGGTGGTGTGGGGTGACCTGATGCACGTGGCGGCGGTGCAGTTTGCGATGCCCGCGACGACCATCCAGTTCGATAACGACCCCAAGGCCGCGGCCCCGGCGCGCGAAAAGCTGTACGCCGAAGCAGCCAAGAACGGCTACTACGTGGCCGTGGCCCACATCTCGTTCCCCGGCATCGGCCGCCTGCGCGCCGACGGCAAGAGCTACGACTGGCTGCCGGCTGACTACGTGTCGGCGCCGTAAGCAGCGCAGCTCAACGCTGCGTGCCCCGGTTCAGCGTGGCGAGACAGCAGCAGACGCAGACGGCCGCGGCGGCACGATGATCTGCGCCTGGCCGCCGACGCAGCCCTGCGTCTGGCCCGGCGCACACACTGCAGCGTCCGGCGGCGGCGGTCGCGGGGTGCGCTTCACACCGCCGGGCGGATCGAGCAGCGTGAGCACGACGGTGACCGCAGTTGCCACCGCCAGCAGCACGGTCAGCACTTGGCGGCGCCACGGCAGGCCCGGTATCTGATCGTCAGAGCGGTGGCTGCGGCGGCCGTCCAAACGGTCAGTCGAAGCGCTAGCGGCACGGGCGTCGTCTTTCATGTCGGCGCGGACTATGGCACGCCCGCCAACGGCAACTTCGGGTACGGTTCAGGCTGGCTTTGCAACCGGCACAGACGCGACTCAGACGCGACTCAGGTGCAATTCAGGCGCGACTCAGCGCGGCTCGATTGCCGATCAAGCGCCAGTTAAGCGCCGCTCAACCGCCGCTCAAGCACCGCTCAGGCGCTGAAAAGCAGCCGGTCACGGATGCGGTGCACGTCGCTGTAGTGCTTGGCCCACCAGGCCGTTTCACCGGGCTGGCGCGGTGGTTTGCGCAGCGTCAGGCCGGCGCCTGCTGCACGCGTACTACGCGGTGCGGCGGCCTGCTTGATGCGGAAACGGTAGTGATCGAAAAGCCGCAGCGCCTCGACCATGCAGGCCACGGCCACGCGCCGGTTGCGCAGCAGCAGCAGGTTCTCGCCGTTGCTGCGGTCGGCGGCTTCGCTGAAGTTGTAGCTGCCGATGTAGACGCGGGCCTGCGGCTTGTCGAAATCGATGACTACGAACTTGTGGTGCAGCCGCACGCCGCTGCCGCCGATGAGCTCGGCTTTGAAAGGTGGCGGCACTTTGCCGACCAGCGCAGCCGGGCTTACCGGCGCCAGATTGCCGTCGGGTGTGGCCAGCAGGATGCCGCCCAATTCGCGGTCGGCCATGCCGTGCACGAAGCGGCTGCCATCGCGGGTGACCTCGCCGATTGCATCGCGCACCAGGCCCGGCGTTTGTGCCAGGAAGGCCAGTGAATAAAACAGGCTCGAGCGTGTGTTGCGGATGTCCTGCGCAATGCCGGCGAGCGCCGCATTGCCCGCGCTGCGCGGCGAGAAGCTGACCTGCGCGTCGATGTCGGCCAAGCCCAGCGGCTGCCACTGCGCCGATGCGCCGGCGGCAAAATCGGCGACGCTGTCGCTGGCCCAGTAGGCCTCGAACGCGGCACCGAACACCCTCACCGGCTGCCGACCGGTCAGCAACAGCGCGTTGTTGGCCTGCACGTACAAGCCGCGCCACGAAAAGTTGGTCGATCCGCACAGCACCTGCTTGACCTTGCTGCCATCGACGACGATGAACTTGTTGTGCTGCAGCGCACCCAGGTGCTGACGCTTGACCTGTGCGCCCGCTGCCGCCAGCCGCGCCGCAGCACGCGTCTCGCCCGAGCCTGGCTGGCCATGCGCGCCGTCGTCGTCGACGATCAATTGCAGCCGGGTGCTCAAAGCCAGCAGCCGGCGCACGATCTCGGGCGCATTGAGGTCGTAGGCCACCATGCGTACCTGCGCCGTGGTGTCAGCCAGCGCGTCGTCCAGCAGCGCCAGGATCAGGCGCCGCGCTTCGAAGCCCATCCAGTCCAGCGCTTGCATCGCTTTGGCATGTGTGGGCACGAAGTCCAGACCCTGGTCGGCGCGCGGCGGCAGCAGCGTGTCGACGCGGCCGTCGACGGCCCAGCGGTCGACAAAAGCCTGCGACGAGACGAAGCCGCGCGTGAAGCCGAGGTTCAATCGGCCGGGGTACGTTTCCCGCCGCAGCTCCAGCGCGGCTTCCTGCACCGCGCCTTCGCTCAGCTTGTCGCGCGCGTCCATGAACACGGGCGTGACGCGGTACGTGAATTCGCCCGGGAGCTCGGCGTTAAAGGGAAAGTGGATCCAGCGAAAGTACTGGATCGGCGACAGCTTCGTCGACAGCTGCTCGAAGCTCACAGAGCCATCGGCACCGGGAAATCCGAGCCGGTTGCGCAACGCGACAAAACGCTGCGCGCCCGGTCGGCGGTACTCGATGGCAAAGCCGACGAAGTCCGGCGGTGGCGGCCCGCGGCGCCAGTTCGTGGCCAGCAGCGCCATGCCTTCGCCGCGGTGGATCTTGAGTGTGAACAGCGCCGCGGCGTTGCTGCCGCGAACCTGGAACGCAGCAGCCATGGCGCGCTTTCTGAAGTGGGTGCGGCGAGCACGGTACTGCTGGCCGTGGCCACACGCCAGCCTTCGACGTAGGGGTACGGAGCAGCTGGCTTCTGGCGTTAGCTCTGCGTTTGTACGTTAGCCGCACGGCCGCGAGTCAAGCCTGCAGCGCAGCCCGCAGTGCAGCTTGCGATGGCCTCAACCGCGGCTTCACCCGCAGCCTCACCCACAGGCTCAACCGAAGCGCCCGTGCAAATGCCAGGTCGCTTCCCCGTGCGCCCCCGCGCGCACCGGCAGCCGCGAGCGGTAGATCCACAGCAGCGAGCCGTCCTCCTGCTGCGCGATGTAGTAATCACGGGCGATGGGGTCGCCGTCCCACCAGCCGGTTTCGATGCGCTCCGGGCCGCTCACCACCACCAGCGGGCGGCCTTCGAGCAGCGGCACGGCATTGCGTTCGTGCAGCGGCAGCGGCTCGGCCAGCAGCCAGGCCGGGCGCATCAGCGGCAGCACCGAATCGGCTGCGGCGGTGGCCTGCGCCCAGGC
>JAJAZC010000168.1 GCA_026785885.1 Rubrivivax sp. | reverse complement strand
GTTGTTGGCGCGGTCGGCGCGGTCGGCGCGGTCGGCGCGATCGGCGGCTTGACACGCGCCGCACGTTCGACGCGGGCCGGGCCGGGCGGGCCTTCGAAGCGCTCGGTGATGGTCCAGGTGAAGGGCGGCAGGTCGTGCACGATGCCCACCACGATCAACAGCAGCAGCGACAGCACGACAAAGCGCCGCCAGCTGATGCCCACCAGCCAGCTGCCATAGGCGTGATAAGCCCGCAGCGTCGCAGCCGAATAACG
Organism: Rubrivivax sp.; assembly: GCA_026785885.1. GTDB lineage: Bacteria > Pseudomonadota > Gammaproteobacteria > Burkholderiales > Burkholderiaceae_C > Rubrivivax. The sequence goes on along the minus strand of JAJAZC010000168.1, from coordinate 13,601 downwards.
CTGCCAGCGCGCTTGCCACAGGGCGGTGGAGGTCGGGGTGGTCATCGCTCAGGGGTTGACAGCTTCGGGCACGGTGCTGCGCACTGTACGCAGCGCAAGCCGTTGCTGCGCCACCGCCGCGACGCGCGCGGCCAGTGCGCCGACAGGCTGCGGCCCGGCGCGACGGTCCACCGTCCCAAGAAAAAGCCGGGGCAGCTATGGCTGTCCCGGCTAGGCTCGGCTGCGGCGCTTGCAGTCCTCATGAGGGCTGCACGAAAACGGCCGGCGTTGGCCGGCCGCAGGCGATCAAAACTTGTACTTGGCGCCCAGCAAAACCGTGCGGCCCCACTTCATGTGCTCCAGCGGCCGGTCCTTGGTGCCGGCTTAGGTGCGGTAGGCCGAGTCGGTGACGTTGTTCACCTGCACCAGCAGCCCCAGACCCTTCGCGACGCCTTCGGCGAAGTTGTAGCCGAACTGCAGGTCGGTGATGTTCTCGCCGACCACATAACGCAGCGTGCGCGCACCGTCGAAGTTGCCGATCTCGCCGATGAAGTCCGAACGCCGGCGCTGGCTGACGCGGGCCTCGAAACCGCCAAGCTCGTAATAAGCCGTCAGGTTGACGACGTACTTCGAAAGGCCCGGCAGGTCGATCGGGTCGGAGCCGACGCTGTTGGCGCTTTCGGGGTCACGCACCTTGATGCTGCTGCGGTTGAAGCTGGCGCTGGCAACAATGCCGAAGCCGTTCAATATGGGCGTCAGCAGGTTCAACGGCGCGGAGGCTGTCAGCTCCAGTCCGGACAACTTGCCGCCCTGCCCGTTGTAGGGCGCGGTGAAGTTGCCGGTCAGCTGTGCAGGCGGAAAGCCTTGACCGGGCCGCGGCACATAACCCGACACGAAACGCGAAAAGTCGTAGCGGTCGTTGGTCTGGGTGTAGATGTAGCTCTTGAGATTCTTGTGCTACGCCGCGGCAGCGAGGTAAGCCTTGTTGCCGAAGTACTTTTCATACGAAACGTCGAAGGCATCCGCGCGCCAGGGGTCCACTTCCGGGTTGCCGCCGCTGGCGCCCGGCTTGCCGCTGGGTTCGTCGATGCCGAAGTCGATGCCGGCGCGCAACTGATCGACCTTCGGCCGCGCAACTTGCTTGGCGGCGGCAAAGCGCAGCGTCTGGTCGTTGCCGAGGTCGAACGACAGGTTCAGCGATGGCAGCACGTCGGTGTAGGTCTTGCCGCCCGACAAGGGCTTGACCCGCTGGCCCGCCGGCGCCGAGCCATCGAAGTAGCGGCTGTTGGAGGACTGGTCCACGCTTTGCACCTGCAGCCCGAAATCGCCACGCACGGGAACGCTGCCCAATTGCGTATCGATGTTGGCTTTGGCGTACGCCGTGGTGATCTTCTCGTTGACTTCCCAAGCCTTGGCGATCAGGTAATTGGCGGTGTCGCTGGGGGCGAAGACCATGTAGCGCGCCACGGCTCCCGGTACGTTCCACGACGGGATGTTGCCGAGGCCGGCGAAGCCGAGGTTGACGAGGCCGTACTGCAAGTCCGATGCAATCGCGGTGGGGCCTTGCGCGCCGACGTTGATGTTGCCTTCGGGCTGGCGCTTGGTCTTCGAGCGGTCAGCGTAGTTGATGCCGACGTTGACATCGGCCATGAAGCTGCTGACGGTGTCCGGCATCGGCACCACCGCGCCGAGCCGGAAGCCGGCCAACTCGTCCTTGACGCTGGGCACCTTGCCGTAGCCCGAACCGTAAATCGTGTCGCGCAAGAACAGCCGGCTCGAGTCGCTGTAGTTCAGACCCGGATTGATGGTGGAGAAGTCGTCGGTTCGAAAACGCAGCGCGAGGTTGTCGTATTGCGGTGAAAGCACCAACTGGCTGTTGTTCTCGAGGCTCAACTCGTCGCGCTTGGCCTTGGAGTAGCTGGCATCGGCCACCAGCGCAACGCCACCGACCTTGAAGCGGTTGTTCCAGCCGAAGGCGTCGATCTTGTCGTCGCGCTTGTTGTACATGCCGCGCACCAGCGGGTAGACCCCGGTGATGTCGGCGCTGGTCAACGACGAGTTGCTGCTGACCACCGGCGCGCTGAAGGTGCAGGCCGGATTGCACGGGAAGTTGCCGTTGTATTGCAGGTTGACTTCGAACTGGTTGGCCGTGTCTTCCTGCTTGGTCCTGGACGTGAACAGGTCCAGCGTGCTGGTCCAATCCTTGAACGGCTTGAACTCCACCGTGGCCATGATGCCGTCGCGCGTGGTCTTGCCGGTGCGGCGCAGCGCCTCGATGCCGTCGCTGACGTAGGTGCCGTTGGCCAAGCCTGGGCGGTTGGTGTTGTTGCCGTCCACCTGCTTCCAGGGTTCGTACAAGCCGACCTGGTTTTCCTGCACCGGCGTTTCCTGGTGCGCGTAGCCAATCACGAGGCCGATCGTGCGATCTGCAAACTGATCGATGTAGCTGACGCTGAAGCGGTTGCCGTCGGCCTTGGCGTTGGCTGCCGAGCCGAGCAAGTTGCGGGTGTAGCGGGCATTCAGCGCGATCTGTCGGCTGCTGAAATTCAGCGGGCGGATGGTCTGCATGTCCAGCGTGCCGGACAGGCCCTGGCCGATCAAGGCCGCATCCGGCGTCTTGTAAATCGTCACGCCGCTGACCAGCTCCGACGGGTACTGGTCGAACTCGACGCTGCGGTTGTCGCCCGTGGAAACCATCTCGCGGCCGTTGAGCAGCGTGGTTGCGAAGTCCGGCGACGGGCCGCGCACGCTGATCACCTGAGCGCGACCAGCCACACGCTGGGCAGCCACGCCGGGCAGGCGGGCTATCGACTCGGCAATGCTGTTGTCGGGCAGCTTGCCGATGTCCTCAGCCGAGATGGCCTCGACGATGTTGCCGGCGTTCTTCTTGACGCTGATTGCGCTTTCGATGCCGCGCCGGATGCCCCGGTCACGGTCACCGTCTCCACGGCCGGCGTGGCCGCCTGGGCGGTTTGCTGCGCTTGCGCCAGCGTGCCGCTGCACAGCACGGCTGCCGCAGCAGCGGCCACGGGCGTGGCTTTCAACAGCTTGCGCACAGCGGCATGCCGGGGGGTCGTGAATCTCATGGGGTGTCGCCTACAGACTGGACGCTTGAGCACAGTGGCGGCATCGGCTCCTGGTGGCCGGTACCACGCGGTCAGCAGAACAGGTTGCTGTTCTCGGCCGCCACTGGGTATCAAAACTAGATTGTCCGGATACCTTCGGAAACCCGTAGGCCAGCGACGCCTGCTGGATTGCGAAGGCTCTGCACCGGGCGAGTCGCCGTAATTCTGGGTGGCGACCCGACGTCCATTCCGACCGTCACGCCCAAATCTGTAGCCAAACTACATTGCCAAAAAGCAACATCTTTTTGTGAAGCGGTAGGGCCTCGCAATGTTCGCAGCCATGCGACCGGAAATGAAAAAGGGCAGACGCCGGAGCGTCTGCCCTTCTTTCCTGGCGAACCGAAGAATTACTTCTTGGCTTCTTATTTCTTCATCGGGGCGCTGGCGGCCGGCTTGGCGGCCTTGGCCTTGGCGGCGCTGGCGGCCGGCTTGGCGGCCGGCTTGGCGGCGCTGGCAGCCGGCTTGGCGGCGTCGGACTTCATCGGGGCGCCACCAGCGTGCGAAGCGGCTTGGGCGGCGGTCATGGCGAAGGCGGCCAGGATCAGGGCGGTCAGGATTTTGGTCATGTCGATTTCTTTGCTGGATGGAAGTTTGAGGTCTGTAGCCCGGACTTTCCACCGCCGCAGGGGTTACCTGCCTTGGCTTGGTCGTCGAGCGGCCGGTAGGGGTCTGCAGGGTCCGCTTTCCCGCACCGGCCCCATCGACAACGCGCTGCCGGGGGTTCGGTTGACCGGATTCTCAACCAGGTGATTGACAGCCCGGTGCGCTCGGGCATCTGTGGCTGCGCGGCCTGCTCAACCACGGTGTCATCCCCGGGCTGACACCACCAGGCCGATACCATTTGCGCCATGCCGTCGATCCACGCCACGCCCGTGCGCCAGGGCTCCTTTGAGCCGGCGCCATCCGCACCCTGCACCGCGCAACCCGCCAGCCGCTGGCTGGGCATCACCGTCATGGCGCTTTGCGCGGCGCTGTTGAACGGGCCGGCTTTTGCGGCGCCTTTCACACCTACCAGCGACAGCCAGGTGCTGGAGACCGTGCCCGCCCGCGCCAGTGACCCGGCGGCGCGCGAGATGCAGGCGCTGCGCCAGGCCTGGCGTGCACAGCCGCTGGACCTGGACACCGCCGTGCGCCTGGGCTGGCGTTATCAGGCCGAGGTGGCTGCCACCGGCGACCCGCGCTACATGGGCTACATCCAGGCCGCCTTGCAGCCGTGGTGGGCGCTGCCGGACCCGCCCGACGAAGTGCGCGTGCTGCGCGCCGTGGTGCTGCAGTTCGACCACCGCTTCGAGCCTGCGCTGCAGGACCTGGCGGCCGTGCTGCAGCGCAACCCGGACGACGCGCGCGCCGCCGCCTGGCAGTTGGCGACGCGCCTGGTGGTGGCCGACTACGACGGCGCGCGCGACAGCTGCACCCGGCTCGCGCCGCGGGTCAGCGCTTTGGTGGCCAGCGCCTGCGCGGCCCAGGTCGATGCTTCCACGGGCCGGGCCGGGCCGGCGGCGCAAGCCTTGCGCGCGGCGCTGAACCGTGCGGGCAGCGCAGACGGCGCTGATACCGACGAGCGTTTGTGGAGCTTGACGCGGCTGGCAGAAATCGAAGAGCGACTCGGCCAGTGGGCCGCCGCAGAGGCCACCTTCGGGCAAGCGCTGGCGCTGCAGCGGCCGGACGTCTACCTGTCCGCCGCCCATGCCGACTTTCTGCTCGACCGTGGCCGCGCGGCCGACGTGCTGCGGCATCTGCAGGACCGCGGCCGTGCCGACGTGCTGCTGCTGCGCCTGGCCCTGGCCGCCAAGGCCACCGGCGACGTGCGGGCTGTGGCCTACCAGCGCGAGCTGCAAGCCCGCTTCGACGCCGCCCGCCTGCGCGGCGACACCAGCCACCTGAAGGAAGAATCACGCCACGCGCTGACGCTGCTGGGCGACGTACCGCTGGCGCTGCGCCTGGCGCGCGAGAACTGGGCTGAGCAGAAAGAGCCCGCCGATGCGCGCACGTTGCTGGAAGCCGCCCTGGCAGCCCGCGACAAGGCCACAGCTGCACCGGTGCTGCAGTGGATGGCGGCCAGCCGCATCGAGTCGGTCGCACTGCGCAGCCTGGCCGCGCGTGTGCAGGCGCTGCCATGACGGCTTCGGGTGCCGCCTGGCGCGGCGTGCTGCGCGACAAGTCGGCCGGCGCGGCAGCGGCGCTGATGAGGCCGAGGACTCCGTCTGTGCCGCGCTTGCCGCTTTTGCCGCATTTGCCGTCTCCGATGTCTGTGCTGTCTTTGCTGTTGTTGCTGCTCTTGCTGATGGGCGGCACCGCAGCGCAGGCCCACAAACCCTCCGACAGCTACCTGCGGCTGGACGCCACCGGGCCGGCCATCACCGGGCAGTGGGACATCGCGCTGCGCGACCTGGACTTTGCGCTCGGTTTGGATGCCGACGGCGACGGCAACATCACCTGGGGCGAGGTGCGCACGCGCCATGCCGACATTGCCGCCTATGCCGCCGCGCGGCTGGCCTTGCGGGTCGACGGGCGCGATTGCCGCGTGGCCGTCGGCGCGCAGCAGATCGATGCCCACACCGACGGCGCCTACAGCGTGCTGCCGCTGCAGCTGGCCTGCGGCGAGCCCGGCGCACCGCCGACGGCCAGCACGACGGCCCGGCCCGCGGTGGTCGACATCGACTACACGCTGTTCGCCGACCTCGACCCGCAGCACCGCGGCCTGCTGAGCCTGGCCACGCCCGACGGCACACGCACCGCGGTGCTGGGCCCGCAGGCCAGCCGGCAAAGCTTTGCGCTGGTGGCCGGCGCTGCGGGTGCAGGAGCAACAGGGGGCGCCGCCGGCTCGATCTGGCAGCAGCTCGTGACCTACCTGCGTGAAGGGGTCTGGCACATCTGGATCGGCCTGGACCACATCCTGTTTTTGCTGTCGCTGCTGCTGCCTGCGGTGGGCGTGTGGCGCGCCGCGCGCTGGCAGCCGGTGGACCGGCTGTCGACGGCGTCTTGGGAGGTGCTGCGCATCGTCACTGCGTTCACGGTGGCGCACTCGATCACGCTGTCGCTGGCCACGCTGGGCTACGTCTCGCTGCCGTCGCGCTGGGTGGAATCAGCCATTGCTGCGTCTGTGGTGCTGGTTGCGCTGAACAACGTCTGGCCGCTGTTCCAGGGCCGGCGCTGGTGGGTGGCGTTTGCATTCGGGCTCATCCACGGATTTGGCTTTGCCAGCGTGCTGGCCGATCTGGGTTTGCCGCAGGGCGCGCTGGCGTTGGCGCTGGTGGGTTTCAACGTCGGGGTCGAGCTGGGCCAATTGGCCATCGTGGCCCTCTTCCTGCCGCTGGCCTACGCGCTGCGGCGCACCACGCTGTACCGCACGGGGCTGCGCGTCGGCGGCTCGCTGGTGATTGCGGCGCTGGCCATGGCCTGGTTCATCGAGCGGGCTTTCGATCTGCGGCTGCTGCCGGCATAACGCGGCTTGGGCCCCGCATCCTTGCGGCCGTAACGCCGGCATAACGGCACCCTGCTTACAACGGTGTCATGGCGCGCCGCCGGTGCGCCGCCCGATGCGCCGCCCAATGCGCCGCCCGATGCACACCAGCAGGAGTTTTTTCATGTTTGCCAGCCACCCTCACCGCCAGGACTTCGCCGACACCCGCAGCCTGGCGCCCGACATGAGCGCAACACCACGCATCTTTGCGGGCTTGGCGCGCAGCGACAGCCTGGACATCGGCGAGCAACTCGCACAGGCCGAAGCCGCCGACCGCCAATTGCTGCGCCTGGTGGTCTGCGCAGCCTGCGTGACGCTGAGCCTGGCGCTGGCCGGCAGCTTGATTTAAGCGCCCCAGGCGCCGCCAGCTTTTCAATCCAGCCAGGCCGCAATGTCGGCCAGCGGCTTCTTGACACCGCCCTGCACCGGCACCTGGCAGCCCGGCTTCGGGTAGCCGACCACCAGCAGAACCACCGGCTTTTCTGCGGCCGGCCGGCCGCACAGCGCGTTGAGAAAGCCCATCGGACTGGGCGTGTGGGTCAGCGTCGCCAGGCCGGCGTGGTGCAGCGCCGCGATCAGGAAGCCGGTGGCAATGCCCACCGACTCCGGCACGTAGTAGTGAGGCACGCGCTGGCCGTCGGCGTGCAGGCCGTACTTCTGCGCAAAGATCGTGATCAGCACCGGCGCTTCTTCGAGGAAGGGCTTGTCCGGGTCGGTGCCCAGCGGCGCCAGCGCGTCCAACCAAGCTTGCGGCGCACGGCCGGCGTAGAAGTCGCGCTCTTCAGCTTCAGCGGCCAGCCGGATGCGACGCTTGCGGTCGGCATCGGTGATGACGCTGAAGAACCAGGGCTGCTGGTTGGCACCCGACGGTGCCGTGCCGGCCGCCAACAGACACGACGCGATGACCTCGCGCTGCACGGCGCGGCTGTCGAAACTGCGCACGCTGCGCCGGCGCGCCATCTGCGCATGAAAATCGCGTGCTCGCTCGGCCATCTCGGCCGGCGCATAGTTCGGTGATGGCGGCAGCGGCTCGAGCACGAAAGGCGGTGGTGCAGGCCGGGTTGCAGTCATGGATGGCAGTCGGGTTGGTAGTCGTAGACGGCAGTCGTAGATGACAGTCAGGGATGGCAATCATTCGTCGCCGTCATCGTGGCAGGCGGGGCGGAGATCGTCGTTGCCGATGATGCCCATCGGGTAGCGCGGCAAACGAGGGGCTGGCCGCGTGGCATCTGCAGCGCCATCATCGCGCGCGCCAATGGCGCCCCCGCTCGTCAACAAGAGGAGATTCAACATGCCGACCCGCCTTGCAGCCGCCGCCGCAACCGCGCCCGCCCGCGCGCTGTCCCTGCACCTGGGTTTGAACGGCGTCGACCCCGCGGCTTATGCGGGTTGGGACGGGCCGCTGGCGGCGTGCGAGTTCGACGCGCGCGACATGGCTGCTCTGGCGCAGGGCCGTGGCATCAAGCCCACGCTGCTGTTGACGCGCAAGGCCACGCGTTCAGCGCTGCTGGCCGGCCTGCGCAAGGCGGCCAAGGCCTTGCAGGCCGGCGATCTGTTCTTCCTCAGCTACTCCGGCCACGGCGGTCAGGTGCCGGACCGCAACAAGGACGAGCCCGACCACAAGGACGAAACCTGGTGCCTCTACGACGGCCAGCTGATCGACGACGAGCTGTACCTGGAGCTCAGCCGCTTTGCGTCAGGCGTGCGTGTGCTGGTGCTCAGCGACAGCTGCCACAGCGGCAGCGTCACGCGCGGCCGCACACCGCTGCCGGCGCCGGCCGGCCAGCGCGCCAAGTTGATGCCCGAGGCCGTCGCCCGGCGTGTCTACGGCGCGCATGCCGCCTTCTACGACCGGCTGCAGGCCGACGTGGCACGCGATGCGGCGGCCCTACGTCAAGTCAGCCAGGCCAGCCAAGCCGGTCTGGCCAGTCAGACCGACAACCCCGATGCCGCGCTGGCCGCCTTGGACCCGTTGGCCGTCAGCGGCGGCGCAGCCACCGCCACCGCACTCATCGGCCCGTTCAAGCCGGCGGTGCTGCTGATATCCGGCTGCATGGACAACCAGGTCAGCCTGGACGGCGAGCACAACGGCGCCTTCACCGAGAAGCTGTTGCAGACGTGGGACCACGGCCGCTATCCCGATCAACCCGGCGCCAGCTACACCCGCTTCCACGCCCGCATCCGCGCCTCAATGCCGGCCAGCCAGAGCCCGAACCTGTTTGCCCTGGGCCCGGCGGCGGCCTTCGCGCGCCAGGCGCCGTTTAGCGTCTAGCGCAGTGTTTGACGCAGTGTTTGGCGCGGTGCCGAGCAGCGATGCGGTCGGCGCTGCAGCCGCTGGGCACCGGACACCGCCATTCACAGGATCTGCTCAGCGCTCCAGCACCGCGCGCACGGCGGCCAGCAGGTCGGGCTTGGCGAATGGCTTGTCCAGGCTCGGGCAGCCCGATTCCTCCAGCACCTGCCGCGCTTGCAGCGACAGCGTGTCGCCGGTGACGAACAGCATGCGGCGCGCCAGCGCCGGCTGGCGCTCGCACACGGCGCGCCACAAGGCGGCGCCGTCCAGATCGGGCATGCGCACGTCGCTGACGATGGCGTCGAAGCGCGCCTCGGCCAGCAGCTCCAGCGCCACCGCGCCGGATTCGGCGGTGGCCACTTCATAGCCGGCGGCTTCCAGCACGTCGCGCAGCAGATCGGCGATTTCGGCTTCGTCGTCGACGACGAGGATGCGCGCGTGCGGCTCACCGCCGCCGGTGTCGGCTGCCAGCGCCGGGCTGTCGGCGGTGGCCTCGCCGCTGATCGGCAGGCTCATGCGGAACGAAGCGCCGTGCTCGCGCGCTTCCAGCATCAGCTCACCGCCGTGTTCGCGCACGATCGCGCGCGATACCGACAGGCCCAGGCCGGTGCCGAAGCCGGCGTCCTTGGTCGTGAAGAAGGGCTCGAACAAGCGCTCGCGCACTGCTGGCAGCACGCCGGAGCCGGTGTCGGCCACCCGCAGCCAGACCCGCGGCTCGCGGCCCGGTCGCACGGCTTCGACGCCGGTGGCCACCGTGAGCACGTGCCGGCCAGCCGGCGCTTGGGCTGCGCCATGCGCTGCACCGGGGACTGCGCCCAGGGCTGCGTTTCCGCCGGCCATCGCCTGCTGTGCGTTGATCATCAGATTGAGCACCACCTGGCCGAGTTGGTCAGGGTCGGCGCGCACGTCGGGCATGTCGCCCTGCAGTTGCAGATCGAGCTGGATGCCGTGGCTGCGCAGCGTGTAGCCCAGCATGTCGGCGGCCGCACGCACGATGTCGGCCAGCTGCACCGTGCTGCGCGACGGCGGCTTTTGGCGCGCCATGTTGAGGAAGGTGCGCACGATGCGGCCACAGCGCTCGGCGGCTTCGCGGATGCGGCGCGCATCGGCTTGCACCTCCACGCTGCCCGCGCCGTCGGCCTTTTCTTCGAGCAGGCTGGCGCGGCCCATCACGATGGCCAGCGGGTTGTTCAGCTCGTGCGCCACACCGGCCAGCAACGTGCCCATGGCACTGAGCTTTTCACTCTGGCGCAGGGCTTCGCGCTGGCGATCGATTTGCGTCGCGGCTTCGTTCTTTGCCGACAGGTCGATGATGAACGCGGTGTCGAAAGGCTCGCCGTCGATCTGCACCCGAAAGTCCAGCAGCTGGATCGGAAAGGTGCCGCCGCCGGCATGGCGGCCGATGGTTTCCCAGCCGCTTGTGCCACCGCCGCCGCCGCCGCCGTCAGCCACCCGCGCTGCGTCGCTGCGCCGTGCCGGCGGCGACATCAACTCGGTACGCGGCCGCCCCAACGCCTGGTTGCGGCTCAGGCCGAACAGCGTCTCTGCGGCCGGGTTGAAGTCGACGATCAGGCCGTAGCCGCTGGTGGTGACGATGGCCATCGGCGCGCGGTCGACCATGGCCGACTTGAAGGCTTCGTGCGCGCGCTCGCGGCGCTGCAGCAGGCGCTGAACCTTGAAGGTTTCCGTCACCGCGTCGACCCAGCCCTGCCAGCGCCGGCCCAGCTGCGGCACATGCGCGGCGGGGTCGGTCGACAGCTGGCGCAGATAGCCCAGCACCGCCAGCGCCGGGGTCACGAACCAGCGCGCAAAGAGCCACTGCCCGACGATGAAGGCGGCCAGCAGCGCCAGCCCGAGCAGCGCGTTGGGCAGCAGCGTGGGCAGCACGCTAGCGCGCAGTGCGGCCTCGGGCACGGCCTGCACGTAAAGCCAGGGCGAGCCGTCGCGCACCGCGGCGGCAATCACCCAGCCGTCGCGCGTTTGCAGCGAGCCGCGCTGTGTCGGCAGCGCCGCCAGCTCGGGCGCGGCCAACACCACCGGCAGCCTTGACGCCAGCGCCACCGCCACGGGCGTGTCGGCCAGGCCCTGGCCCGGTGGCACGGCCAGTGGCGTGGTGGCGTCGACCAGCACGTTGAGCTGCCGGTCCGTGACCCACACGCGGGTGCCTTCGCGCTGCCAGCCGCGCGCCGTGCGCTGCAGCGCTGCGAGCCGGAAATCGAGGCTGACCTCGCCGCGGTAACGGCCGCCCACCACCACCACGGCGCCGTGCGACTGCACGAGTTCGCCGTCGAGCTGGCTCACATACGGCGGGCCCCAGAAAGTGGTGTCGCGCGGGTCACGGGCGAGTGCGGCGACGCTGCGGTCGACACCGGCGCGGCGCGGCACGTCCAGCGCCTGCAGGCTAGGCTGACCCATGGCAGCCAACATGCGCGGCGTGGCCACGAAGGGGTAGCCGAAGCTGAGGTTGTCGTCCGCGGCGGCAAACCAGGTGGCTTGAAAGCCGGGTGCGCGCTCGTGTACCAGCCGCGCGGCTTCAATGAACAGCTGGGCGCGGCGCAGCCACAGCGCATCGGGCGCACGGCCGTCCTGCGGCGCCCACCAAAGCTGGCCGAAGCGCTGCTGCAAGGCTGCGCCTGCAGCGTCCAGCGACCAGCCGTCCGGCAAGCGGCCGTTGTTGCGCGGGTCACGTGCGTCGGCCAGGTCACGTGAGTCCCGTGAGGCACCTGAATCACGCGGGTCACGTGGATCACGTGGAACACGTAAGTCACGCATGTCTCGCGTTAGGCCCTGCAGCCAGGGCTGCAGCGCGGCGCCGAGCGCCGGGCCGCCGTCGGGCGGATCGTCCCAGCGCGCCTCCAACATGCGGCGTAGGTCCTGCACGTGATCCATGGCCGGGCGGGCCACCGCCGCCAGCTCCTGCGCGCACTCGTCGGCACGGCGTAGTAGATCGCGTTCGGCGTCACCCAGGCGCTGGCGGTACTGCACCACCGAAAGCACGGCCAGCAACACCATCACCGGCACCAGCAGCCACCAGAACAGCCGGCGCGCCGAGCGCAGCGTGCTGGCGCCTGCCGGGGCCATCACGCGCACCCCAGCGCGGCGCTGTGGCTCAGCGTCACTGGGCCGCGGGCACGAACACGTAGCCGACGTTGCGCACGGTCTTCAGCACCTCGGGCTTGTCGGGGTTGCGCTCGATCTTGCGCCGCAGCCGCATCACGCGCAGGTCGATCGAGCGATCGAACACGTCCCAGCCGCGGTTGTGCGCCTGCTCCATGATTTGGTCCCGGTTCAGCGGGCGGTTGGGGTGTCGCGCAAACAGAGCCAGCAAATCGAATTCGGCCGCGGTGATCTCGATCTCGCTGCCGTCGGCGGCGAACAGTTTGCGCTGGTCGAGATCCAACAGGCGGTCGCCGAAGGACACCTGGCGTGAAGGCGCGGCGGTGGCTGTTGCCGCTGTTGCCGCTGTTGCCGCTGCAGTCGCCGCTGCAGTCGCCGCTGCAGTCGCCGTTGCGGCAGCCTGCGCTGCACCGGCGGCGGCCAGCGTGCGGCGCAGCACCGCGCGCACCCGCGCCAGCAGCTCGCGCAGCTCGTACGGCTTGGCAACGTAGTCGTCGGCGCCCAGCTCCAGGCCGACGACGCGGTCCACCGATTCACCGGCCGTGGTCAACATCAGGATGCCGACGGCCGGGTGCGCCTCGCGCAGCCAGCGCGCCAGCGCCAAGCCGTTTTCGCCGGGCATGTTGATGTCCAGCATCACCAGTTGCGGCGCCGCGGTGGCGATCGACTCGCGCGCCTGGGCGGCGTCTTGTGCCGTGCACACCGCAAAGCCGTGGCGGCTGAAGTACTCGGCCAGCAGGCCGCGCAGCTCGGGCTCGTCGTCGACGACAAGCAGCGAGGGCGGCGGTGGAGTCACGGCCATGGGAGGCGTTTGGGGCGCCAGCGCCGACGTTGGCGTTGGCGCAAGCAAGTTGGGCAAGGGGCTCGGCTGCGGCTGCGGCTGCGGCTGCGGCTGCGGCTGCGGCTGCGCATGATATCGGCCACCCTCGCCGGCCTGCGCTGCCCGCGACAGCGCGCCGAAAGGCGCAAAAACGGCCAGGCCGCGGGTCAGTGAAGGTCGGGTCGGCCGGTTCATCCCCCGATGGTGGGATGCGTCGGTATCGGCGCTGAATCAGTGGGCACGCCGGGGCGTTGCAAATGTTGCTCGGCCGCGGCGGCGCAGCCAACAAAGAAAACCGCCGGGCGGCGCTGCCGAAACCGCGGCGATACCGCAGCACATCACAGTGCAGGCCATACCGCGACACAGCGGCGAAACCGAAGGAGGTCGGCACTATGAACAGCGTGGCACCCCGAGACATCTGGCGCAGCGAAGCCTTTGCCGAAGACCTGGACGACAGCGCCGCACGTCACAGCACACCGCGCCAGACCCGGCTCAGCACCACAGTTCTGTGTGTGCTGCCGGTGGCCGTGGCCATAGTCGGCGGCGTGCTGGCGTACATCAACACGCTGGGCTGAGCCCGCGCGTGGCAGGCCGGAAGGCCTGTCACGGCTGGCAAAGGCGCGAGCGCGATTTCACGCGCAAGGGCTGAGCCCGCGCGTGGCAGGCCGGAAGGCCTGTCACGGCTGGCGAAGGCACGAGCGCGATTTCACGCGCAAGGGCTGAGCCCGCGCGTGGCAGGCCGGAAGGCCTGTCACGGCTGGCGAAGGCGCGAGCGCGATTTCACGCGCAAGGGCTGAGCCCGCG
>JAJAZC010000167.1 GCA_026785885.1 Rubrivivax sp. | reverse complement strand
TGCCGGCCATAACAGTGACCCTGCCTGCCGCCGACCCGCCCGGGGTCCCGGGCGTGGGTGCGCGGCGGCCACCCGATGAAGACCAGCGGCTGGCGCGCCTGCGTGCGCTGAAGCTGCTGAATTCACCGCCCGAGCCGATCTTCGACGCCTGCACGCGCCTGGCAGCGCTGGTGTGCGATGCGCCCATCGCGATGGTCAGCGTGATCGACGAACACCGCCAGTGGTTCAAGTCGCAGGTCGGCCTGACCGGCTTGCAGCAGACGGCGCGGGACGTGGCTTTCTGTGCCCACACCATCCTCGGCGATGCGGTGATGGAAGTGCCCGACGCGCTGGCCGATACGCGGTTTGCCGGCAACCCGCTGGTGCTGGGTGATCCGCACATCCGCTTCTACGCCGGCACGCCGCTGCAGCCTGCGCCTGCACATAGAGCACCACGCCGAAGCGCTCAACAGCCTGCTGGCTGAGCGCAGCGCGATGCTGGACATGATGGCGCACGAGGTGCGCCAGCCTTTGAACAACGCCTCGGCCGCGTTGCAAAGTGCCACCGCGCTGTTGGCCGCGCGCGGCGAGATCGAAGCATCCGAGCAGTTGCGCCGCACCCAGGCCGTGCTCGGCACCGTGCTCAACGACGTCAGCAACACGCTGGCGGCGATCATGCTGCTGGCCGGCGCCGGCGACGCCGAGTTGGCCGACACCGACTTGGAGATGGTGGTGCAGATTGCCATCGGCGAGATGCCGACTGTCGAGCGCGGCCGCATCGGCGTGCAGCGCCGCACGTCGTTGCGCACGGTCTGGGTCGACCCGGCGCTGACGCGCCTGGCGCTGCGCAATCTGCTGGCCAATGCACTGGCCTTCTCGCCGCCTGACGCGCCTGTGCTGCTGGTGCTGAGCGACGTCGAAGAGCCGGCCGCCTGGTTCATCGACGTTATCGACCGCGGGCCTGGCTTTGCGGCGGAGCTGTTGCCGCGCCTGTTTCAGCGCGGCGCGCGCGGCACGCACGGCGGCCCGGCCGGCCGCAGCAGCCACGGCCTGGGCCTGTTCATCGTGCGCCGCGCGATGGAGCTGCAAGGCGGCCAGGCCTTGCCGCTGGCCAACAGCGCCAGCGGCAGCACGCTGCGGCTGCAGGTCAACGCCAGCGGCGCTGCGGATTGACGCGGCGCGGTGTCGCACCTCGGCATGGCGCGGCGGCACGACCGCCTGAGCCGCCCAGCCGAAAAATGGCGGTGTTCAACGAATCGACAGAGCTTTCTTCGGCGCTGCAACCCAGCCGCTCACGCAGCGTGTCGCGCGGCACCGGCGTGCCGGCGGCCTGCAGGAAACAGCCCATCACGGCCAGATCCGATTCGCTGAGCTGCCCGCCGTGTGCCGTCGGGTGCCAGCAGCCTGCCGGCGCGGCGATCCAGCCGCCAGGGTTTGTCTTGCGGGTTCACCGCACCGCTGCGGCGGTGCACGGCTTCGACGGCCAGCGCCACCTGCTCGAAGTGCACCGGCTTGGCTAAGAACATGTCGGCCCCGGCCTTGACGATGCTGGCAAATACGTCGGGCGATTCGCGCCCGGAGACCACCAGCACACCGACGCTGGTGCGCAGCCGCGCGATGCGGATCAGCTCGATGTCATCTGCGCTGGGCAGCGACAGGTCCACCAGATAGAAGTCGAAGCCGTAGGCGTTTTCATCGGCCAGGAAGTGCGCGCTGTCGGTGAAGACACGCACGACGACACCGCGGTCCAGCAGGTACCGGGCCAGATAGGTGCCGTACTCGGCATCGTCGTCGATGAGGGCCAGGGTTTTGGGCGGCATGGGTAGGTCTTGTAAGGGCCGATCCAGGCATCGCCAGAACCCGCAACCTGGCAAGAGGCCGGAGCCGCGGCGACGCGAGCCAAGGCTGGCACACAAAGAGCAAGACGGGTGCAGCGGCTGCAAACAAATCGCTCAAGGTGGAATTCTGCCCGTCGAAAACGTCCTTGGTGACGGGCTTGTCGGCCACGTCGCGACCAATCAAAGAAAGCAAGCCATGAAGTCGGTTCGTTCACAACTCATCCTGCTGGTCTTGGCCGGCGTGCTGTCGGTGCTTTTTCTCACCGTGGTGACGCAGCTCGGCAGCCGCGAGGCCAATCGAGCCGCATTGCGGGCGCTGACCGCCAAGGACGTGGCCGCCGACGTGCTGCCACCACCGTTGTACCTGGTGGAGTTGCGCCTGGTGCTGGGCATGGCCGCGGACGGCTCGCTGAGCGCGGCCCAAGCACGTACCGAGCTGGCGCGTCTGAGCGATGAATACAAGGGTCGCGTCGCCCACTGGCAAAAAAACCCGCCCTACGGCCTGGAGCGCGTGCTGCTCGGCGCGCAGCACGCAGCGGCGCAGAAGCTGCTGGTCTCAGCCACCGCGGTGCTGGACGCAGTGAGCGCCGGCGATGCTGCGCAAGTCAAGCAAGCGCTGGCCCAGGCCCATGCGCTTTACCTGCTGCACCGGCAGGGTGTGAATGTGTCCGTGGCGCAAGCCAACGCCTTTGGCATTGAGGCGCTGGCCGACCTGCAACAGGTCAACCGGCTCGTGCTCGGGCTCGGGATCGGGGGCCTGCTGCTGTGCCTGGGCCTGATGGCCGGTGCCGGCTGGTGGGTGGGCCGCAACATCTGGCGCGCCGCCGGCGGTGAGCCGGCGCTGGCTGCAGCCATTGCCAACGCGGTGGCCGAAGGCGACCTCACGGTGCAGGTGCCGGTGGCCGCTGGCGACACCAGCAGCACGATGGCCGCGTTGGCCCGCATGTGCACCGAGCTGTCGCGTCTGGTGGATGGGGTGCGGGGCAGCAGCGAAGCCATCGTCAGCAGCGCCAAGCAGATTGCCTCGGGCAACCTCGATCTGAGCCAGCGCACCGAGCGCCAGGCCGCCAATCTGCAGCAGACCGCATCGGCGATGGAGCAGTTCACCGGCACCGTGCGCCACACCGCCGACGCCGCGGTGCAGGCCACGCAGCTGGCGCAAAGCGCCAGCGACGTAGCCGCGCGCGGCGCCGAGGCTGTGGATCATGTCGTGCACACGATGGACGAGATCACCGCCAGCTCGCGCAAGATCGCCGAGATCACCAGCGTCATCGACGGCATCGCGTTCCAGACCAACATCCTGGCACTGAACGCCGCAGTCGAAGCAGCGCGTGCCGGCGAACAAGGCCGCGGCTTTGCGGTCGTCGCGGCCGAAGTGCGCAGTCTGGCCCAGCGCTCGGCCGCCGCCGCCAAAGAGATCAACGGCCTCATCAACATCAGCGTGCAACGTGTCAACGCCGGCTCGCGCCAGGTGCAGGCCGCGGGCGCCACGATGGCCGACATCGTCGTGCAGGTGAAGCGGGTCACGGGCCTGATCGGCGAGATCGGCAGCGCAACCCAGGAGCAGACCAGTGGCATCGGCATGGTCAGCACCGCGGTCACCGAGCTGGATAGCGCGACGCAGCAGAACGCCGCGCTGGTGGAGCAATCGGCCGCCTCGGCCAGCTCGCTGCGCGAGCAGGCCGAGGCGTTGGTGCGAACGGTCGGCGTGTTCCGCATCCCGCCGCAGCGGTCGTCCCGCGCGGCTTGAGGGATGGGTGATGGGTGATGGGTGATGGGTGATGGGTGATGGGTGATGGGTCGGTCGGCCGCGGCGGCGCCGCGTGCGGGCCGCCCGGCGCCGACGCTTCAGCGTGACAACGACAGGCGCTTGAAGTTTTCCTGGTACTGGAGCCCGCGCAGCGGAATCAGGTTGGCGAAGCGCACGAACTTTTCCATGTCCTTGATCAGCAGCTGCGCAAACTCGATATCCTGTGCATTGCCCTTGGCCAGCAGCGCGCTGTTGATGTAGAGGTAAACCGTGCGCGACAGCTTGTCGTAGCGGCCTGACATCACCTCGTCCTGGCTCGGCGTGATCGGACCGGCGCCCATATCGAGGGCGAGCACACGCACCTGGCCGTCCATGGCATTGGCATCCCCCATGGGCATGAAGCCGATGGCGCCGACATCGCCGGCCACGAAGCGGCCCGTGGCGGCATGGGTCGTGAAGTCCTTGAAGTCGGAGCGGATGAAACCCTTGAGGCCGAGGTTCTCCGTGAAGAAGCCGAAGGTGCCGTGTTTGATGTCCGGGCCGGCGGTGCGGATCGGCACGTCGGGGAAGCTCGCGCGCACCTGCTTCCAGGACAGCAGTTTGTTGGACGACTGCGGGTCGAACAGCGTCCGTGCTTCGGCCAGCGTCAGTTCCTTAAGCCACGTGTTCTTCGTCGATACCGCCAGCACTACGGCATCCAGCGCAACCGGAATCTCCGCGTACTGCACCCCAGCGGCAGCGCAGGTCTTGACTTCTTCGGTCTTGATCGGCCGCGACGCACCCACCAACGCTGCACGGCCCGTGCACAGCTCACGCAGGCCCGAAGAAGTGCCCAGTGCCTGCATCTGCATCTTGTAGCCCGCGTGGCCACGAAGGTAGGCCACGTGCGCCGCTTCGATGACCGGCTCCACGGTGTCGGAGCCGGCGTAACGCAGCTGCGCCTTCACGGCACTGGCCGCGCACACCAGTGCCAAAGGTAGAACGACGAGGTGAAGCAAAGGCCGCAGCTGCAGTTTTTTATTCGTCATGTTGAGCGTCATGGTGGTGGAAGTGGTGGTTTTGGGTTTCGGTGTTGGAGGCGGGGCCGGCGGAGCCAACGAGCCGGTGGTTTGTGTCCCTACGGGAAATCTGTCCACACCTCAAGCTGTATGTTGTTATGAAAAGTATGCGGCCCAGCATCCCTCGACAACGTTTTCCCGGTGCTTTTTTGCGCGCTGTGCTGTTGTGAGCGCCGCAATCTGGGATTTGCCAGGACACGGGTGCCACCGCGCGCCCGCCTGGGCCGACGCGTACGCAGTTTTCCGCCGCCGGAACGCTGCGCTATCGTGCGCGGCATGGCGCAGCCGACCTTCTTCTGGCACGACTATGAAACCTTCGGCCGTGTGCCGCGGCGTGACCGGCCGGCGCAATTTGCCGGCCTGCGCACCGACGCCGAGCTCAACGAGATCGACGCGCCGGTGATGTGGCACTGCCAGCCCGCGCCCGACACCCTGCCCGACCCGGAGAGCGTGCTGCTCACCGGCATCCTGCCGCAGCACGCGTTGCAGCAGGGCCTGCCGGAGCACGACTTCGCAACGCGCATCGAAGCCGAGCTGGCGCGCGAAGGCACGGTGGGCGTCGGCTACAACAGCATTCGCTTCGACGATGAGGTCACGCGGCACCTCTTCTGGCGCAACCTGATCGATCCGTACGCCCGCGAGTGGCAAAACGGCTGCGGCCGCTGGGACCTGCTGGACGCCGTGCGCTGGTGCTGGGCGCTGCGCCCCGAAGGCATCAACTGGCCCGTGCACCTGACGGGTGAGATGAGCGGCAAGCCGTCGTTCCGGCTCGAGCAACTGACTGCTGCCAACGGCCTGACCCACGATGCTGCACACGATGCGCTAAGCGACGTGCGCGCCACGCTCGCGCTGGCGCGGCTGATCCGAAAGTGTCAGCCGCGGCTGTGGGACTTTTGCCTGAAGCTGCGCAAGAAGGACGCCGTGCTGGACGAGATCGGCCATGGCAAGCCCTTTGTGCACCTCAGCGGCATGTACGCGGTGGAGCGCGGCTGCCTGGCGGTTGTCTGGCCGCTGGCCCAGCACCCGAGCAACAAAAACGAGCTGATCGTCTGGGACCTGGCGCACGACCCGCGCGAGCTGGCCACGCTGGATGCCGACACCGTGCGCCGCCGCCTGTACAGCAAGCAGGCCGATCTGCCTGCGGGTGAGATGCGGCTGCCGATCAAGACCATCCACATCAACAAGAGCCCGGTGGTCATCGGTAACCTGAAGGTGCTGGGCGATGCGGTGCAGCGCTGGGCGCTGGATGTGCCGCTTGCGCTGCGCCATGCGGAGTACGCCGCTGGCTTAAGCGGGCAGCTGGACCCGCTGTGGCCACAGGTTTACGCGCGGCCGCAAGGCACATCAGCGGTCGATGTCGACGAAGACCTGTACGGCGGCTTTGTCGGCAACGAGGACCGCCGCACGCTGCAGCGGCTGCGCGAACTGAAGCCCGAGCAGTTGGCCATCAAGCGCGTGGCCTTCAGCGACCCGCGGCTGGAGGAGCTGCTGTTTCGCTACCGCGCGCGCAACTTCCCGGAGACGCTGGACAGTGCGGAGCAAGTGCGCTGGCAGCAGCACCGTGTGGCGCGGTTGCATGGCTGCGAAGGCGGGGGTGAAGGCGGCACGCTGACACTGGCGGCCTTTTTCGAGCGTGTCGATCAGTTGGCCGAAGTCGCCATAGACAACGACGACGAGCGCGGCCAGGGGATCCTGGAAGCGCTGGTGGATTACGCCCAAACCATCGCACCCGAGCTTGTTTGTGACCCAGCTTCCCCCCACGGAACCGGCTTCGCCGGGCCGTCAGGGGGCGGCCCCCCCGGGGGGTAGCGCGCCCCAGCGCGCGCGGGGGGCCAAATTGCGCCCAAAAATCGCC
>JAJAZC010000166.1 GCA_026785885.1 Rubrivivax sp. | reverse complement strand
GGTTTTGTTAAAAAGACACTGCCCCGGGCGTGCGGGGCTGTGGATCTCCACCTTCAACCCGCCCGCGGGGTTGGCGTTGGTTATGGCAACGGGCGCGGGTGGCGGGGCGCCGTCACGGCGCCACCTGGAGTTCGACATGGGGTTCTCCAGCACCTGTCACACGACGAACCAGGCGGTCCGCAATGCGCGGGGTTTTTCCCATGCCAGCGACTGGCAAGTCAGGGCGCCCAAGCCGCGCCCAAGCCACGGCTCAGACCGGATGCTGTACCGGCCTATCGCGGCAAACGGCTGCTGCCCATCAAGAACTCGTCGACCGCTCGCGCCGCCTGGCGGCCTTCACGGATGGCCCACACCACCAGCGACTGGCCGCGCCGCATGTCACCGGCTGCGAAAACCTTGTCGACGTTGGTGCGGTAGGCAGCGGCCCGCTCGGTGGCAGCCCGCGCATTGCCGCGGTTGTCGCGCTCCACACCAAAGGCCTCCAGCACGGACGCCACCGGCGCGGTGAAGCCCATCGCCAGCAGCACCAGGTCGGCCGGGTGCTCTTCTTCGCTGCCGCGCACCTCGACCATCTTGCCGCCCTGCCACTGCACGCGCACGGTCTGCAGCGCGACGACACGGCCTTGGTCCTTGCCGGTGCCGGCGATAAACGCTTTGGTTGCGATGGCGAATTCACGGTCGCAGCCTTCTTCGTGGCTGGAGCTGGTGCGCAGCTTGGTGGGCCAGTAGGGCCAGGTCAGCGGCTTGTTTTCCTGCTCGGGCGGCTCGGGCATCAGCTCGAACTGCGTCACGCTCGTCGCGCCGTGGCGGTTGCTGGTGCCCACACAGTCGCTGCCGGTGTCGCCACCGCCGATCACGATCACGTGTTTGCCAGTGGCCTTGATCTGGGCCCCGAGCTTGTCGCCGGCGACGATCTTGTTCTGCTGCGGCAGGAATTCCATCGCCACGTGCACACCGTCCAGATCGCGCCCCGGCATCGGCAGGTCACGGCTGATTTCACTGCCGCCGGTCAGCACCACGGCATCGAACTGCGCTTTCAGCTCGTCGGCGCTGATCGTCTGCGTCGCATCGTTGGTGATCTTCAGCGCCTGGATCGTTGCCGGCAGCGCGCCGACCAGCACGCCGGTGCGGAAGACCACGCCCTCGGCCTGCATCTGCGCGATGCGGCGGTCGATGTGTGTCTTCTCCATCTTGAAGTCCGGTATGCCGTAGCGCAGCAGGCCGCCGATGCGGCTGTTCTTCTCGAACACCGTCACGGCGTGCCCGGCGCGTGCCAGTTGCTGCGCTGCTGCCAGGCCGGCCGGGCCGCTGCCGACGACGGCCACGGTCTTGCCGGTCTGGGCTGCGGCCGGTTGTGGCACGACCCAGCCTTCGGCCCAAGCGCGGTCGATGATTGCGTGCTCGATGCTTTTGATGCCCACCGGGTCGTCGTTGACGTTGAGCACACACGCGGCTTCACACGGCGCGGGGCAGACGCGGCCGGTGAACTCGGGAAAGTTGTTGGTCTGGTGCAGCACCTCAATGGCGGAGAGCCAGTCGTTGCGAAAGACGAGGTCGTTGAAGTCCGGAATGATGTTGTTGACCGGGCAGCCGCTGTTGCAAAACGGCGTACCGCAATCCATGCAGCGCGCGCCCTCCACCTGCGCTTGCTCGGTGTTGAGCGTGATGACGAATTCCTTCCAGGTCTTCAGCCGCTGCTGCGGCGGCTCGTGAGCCTCGTCCACACGCTCGTATTCCAGGAAGCCGGTGATCTTGCCCATGGTGTTGTTGCCTAGTTGAAGCTGCTTGCTGGACGCTGACTGGTTGACGCTGAGTAGTCGACGCTTACTGGCCGACGATTGCGGCCACGGCGCTCTGCGCCTTGAGCGTGTCCGCCGAAGCCCCGGCCTGTGCGGCACGCGCTGCACGCTCAGCCAGCACGCGCTTGTACTCATGCGGGAAGACTTTGACGAAGCGGCTGCGCGCCGCTGCCCAGTGGTCGAGCAGCTCGCGTGCACGCAGGCTGCCGGTCCAGCGGTGGTGGTCTTCGATCAGCTTCTTCAGCAGCGTCTCGTCGGGCTGCCCGCCGTGCAGGCCGACAGCGGCTGCCGTTTGCTCCTCGCGTGGCAGCACCCGCTCCAGCGCCACCATGCTGGTGTTGCAGCGGCGGCTGAACTGGCCGTCTTCGTCATAGACGTAAGCCACGCCGCCGCTCATGCCGGCCGCAAAGTTGCGCCCGGTATGGCCCAGCACGGCCACGGTGCCGCCGGTCATGTACTCGCAGCCGTGGTCGCCGGTGCCTTCGACAACCGCGAGCGCACCGGACAGGCGCACCGCAAAGCGCTCACCTGCAACGCCGCGGAAGAAAGCCTCGCCACTGGTGGCGCCGTACAGCGCGGTGTTGCCGATGATGATGTTGCGCGTGGCGTCGCCGCGGAAGTCGATGCTCGGCCGCACGACGATGCGCCCGCCGCTCAAGCCTTTGCCGGTGTAGTCGTTTGCGTCGCCTATCAGGTACAGCGTTATGCCGCTGGCCAGAAAGGCGCCGAAGCTCTGGCCGCCCGTGCCTTCCATCTGCATGAAGATGGTGTGATCGGGCAGGCCTTGCGGGCGGTGGCGGATCAGCTCGCCCGACAACATCGCGCCGACACTGCGGTTGCGGTTGCGCGCGTCTTCCATGAACTGCACTTTTTCGCCGCGCAGGATGGCCGGCTGGCAGCGCTCGATCAGCTGGTTGTCCAGCGCACGCGCCAGGCCGTGATCCTGCTCTTCCGTCTGGTGACGCGGCACGCTGGCATCGATGGCCGGCTGGTGGAAGATGCGGCTGAAATCCAGGCCGCGCGCCTTCCAGTGGGCAATGCCCTTCTTCGTGTCCAGCAAGTCGACACGGCCGATCAGATCGTCGAACTTGCGGATGCCCAGCTGCGCCATGATCTGACGCGCTTCTTCAGCCACGAAGAAGAAGAAGTTGACGACATGCTCGGGCTTGCCGGTGAACTTGCGGCGCAGCACCGGGTCCTGCGTGGCCACACCCACCGGGCAGGTGTTGAGGTGGCACTTGCGCATCATGATGCAGCCCTCCACCACCAGCGGCGCGGTCGCGAAGCCGAACTCGTCGGCACCCAGCAAAGCGCCGATCACGACATCGCGCCCAGTTTTCATCTGCCCATCGGCCTGCACGCGGATGCGACTGCGCAGGCGGTTCAGCACCAGCGTCTGCTGCGTCTCGGCCAGGCCCAGCTCCCAAGGCGTGCCGGCGTGTTTGATGCTGCTCCACGGTGAAGCGCCGGTGCCGCCGTCGTGGCCGGCAATCACGACGTGGTCGGCCTTGCACTTGGCCACGCCGGCGGCGATGGTGCCCACGCCCACTTCCGACACCAGCTTGACGCTGATGGAGGCGCGCGGGTTAGCGTTTTTGAGGTCGTGGATGAGCTGCGCCAGGTCCTCGATCGAGTAGATGTCGTGGTGCGGCGGCGGGCTGATCAAGCCCACACCCGGCACGCTGTAGCGCAGCATGCCGATGTACTCGCTGACCTTGCCGCCCGGCAGCTGGCCGCCTTCGCCGGGCTTGGCACCTTGCGCCATCTTGATTTGGATCTGATCGGCGCTGACCAGGTATTCGGTGGTGACGCCGAAGCGGCCCGACGCCACCTGCTTGATCTTGCTGCGCAAGCTGTCGCCGGCCTGCAATTCGTAGTCGGCTTCGATAACTTTGGCGCCGATCACGTCGCTGACTTTGGTGCCGGCCGTGACCTTGACGCCTCTGAGTTCGGCTCGGTAGCGCGCCGGGTCTTCGCCGCCTTCACCGGTATTGCTCTTGCCGCCGATGCGGTTCATCGCGATGGCCAGCGTGCTGTGGGCTTCGGTGCTGATGGAGCCCAGGCTCATCGCGCCGGTGGCGAAGCGCTTGACGATCTCGGCTGCGCTCTCCACCTCATCGAGCGGGATCGCTTTGCTCGGGTCGACCTTGAACTCGAACAACCCGCGCAGCGTCATGTGGCGCTGGCTCTGGTCATTGATCAGTTGCGCGTATTCCTTGTAGGTGTCGAAGCGGTTGGCGCGTGTGCTGTGTTGCAGCTTGGCAATCGCGTCTGGCGTCCACATGTGTTCTTCGCCGCGCACACGCCAGGCGTATTCACCACCGGCGTCCAGCATGCGCGCCAGCACCGGGTCATCGCCAAAGGCCGCGTGGTGCATGCGCAGCGCTTCTTCTGCGACCTCGAAGACGCCGATGCCGCCGACCTGGCTGGCGGTGCCGCGGAAATACTGGCCGACGAAGCTCTTGTCCAGCCCGATGGCCTCGAACAACTGCGCGCCGCAGTAGCTCATGTAGGTGCTCACGCCCATCTTGGACATGATCTTGGACAGGCCCTTGCCGACTGCTTTGACGTAGTTGTCGATGGCTTTGTCGGCCGCGCTTGCCGCGTTGGCACTGCCCCCGCTCAAAGGAAGCGCTTGTTGCAACTCAACCAGCGTTTCCATCGCCAGGTATGGGTGCACGGCCTCGGCGCCGTAGCCGGCCAGCACCGCGAAGTGGTGGACTTCGCGCGCGCTGCCGGTCTCGACCACCAGGCCGGCGGTGGTGCGCAGGCCTTCACGCACCAGGTGGTGGTGCACGGCGCTCAAGGCCAGCAGCGCCGGGATGGCCACCTGCGTGCGGCTGATGCGCCGGTCGGTAATGACGAGGATGTTGTGGCCGGTTTTCAGCGCGTCTACGGCCTCCGCGCACAGGCTGGCCAGCTTGGCCTCCACACCTTCGCGGCCCCAGGCCAGCGGGTAGGTGATGTCGAGCTCGTAGCTCCTGAACTTGCCGCCGGTGCGCTGCTCGATGGCACGCAGCCGCGCCATGTCGTCGGCATCCAGGATCGGCTGCGTCACCTCCAGCCGCATCGGCGGATTGACCGCGTTGATGTCCAGCAGGTTGGGCTTGGGGCCGATGAAGCTGTTCAGGCTCATCACGATGGCCTCGCGGATGGGGTCGATCGGCGGGTTTGTGACCTGCGCAAACAGCTGCTTGAAGTAGTTGTAGAGCGGCTTGTCCTTATCCGACAGCACCGCCAGCGGGCTGTCGTTGCCCATGCTGCCGATGCCCTCTTCACCCTGCGCGGCCATCGGCGCCATCAGGAACTTCAGGTCTTCTTGCGTGTAGCCGAAAGCCTGCTGGCGGTCGAGCAGCGATTCGGTGGCCGGCACGGGCTCGGCGCTGGCGGCGATGGAGTCCAGCCGGATGCGCACGTTGTCTATCCACTGCCGGTAGGGGCGCGCGTTGGCGAACTGGTTCTTCAGCTCTTCGTCGTCGACGATGCGGCCCTGCTCGAGGTCGATCAGGAACATCTTGCCCGGCTGCAAACGCCACTTCTTGACGATGCGGCTCTCGGGCACCGGCAGCACGCCGGACTCGCTGGCCATCACCACCAGATCGTCGTCGGTGACGATGTATCTGGCAGGCCGCAGCCCATTGCGGTCCAGCGTGGCGCCGATCTGTTTGCCGTCAGTGAAGACCATTGCGGCCGGGCCGTCCCAGGGCTCGAGCATCGCGGCGTGGTATTCATAAAACGCACGGCGGCGCGCGTCCATCAGCTCGTGGTTTTCCCAGGCTTCGGGGATCATGATCATCGCGGCGTGGGCCAGCGGGTAGCCAGCCATCGTCAGCAGCTCCAGCGCGTTGTCGAACGTCGCGGTGTCGCTTTGCCCCTCGAAGCTGATCGGGTAGAGCTTCTTCAGATCCTCGCCCAGCACCGGGCTCTTCATGACGCCTTCACGGGCGCGCATCCAGTTGAAGTTGCCTTTGACGGTGTTGATCTCACCGTTGTGCGCCACCATGCGGTAGGGGTGGGCCAGCGGCCATTCGGGGAAGGTGTTGGTGCTGAAACGCTGGTGCACCAGCGCCAGTGCGCTGACGACGCGCGGGTCCGCCAGATCCTTGTAGTACACGCCCACCTGATCAGCCAGCAGCAGGCCTTTGTAGATCACCGTGCGGCAGCTCATGCTGGGCACGTAGTACTCGCGGCTGTGCGTCAGCTTCAGCGCCTGGATGGCCGCGCTGGCAGTCTTGCGGATGACGTAGAGCTTGCGCTCCAGCGCGTCGGGCACGATGACATCGGCACCACGGCCGATGAAGATCTGGCGGATCACCGGCTCCTTGGCGCGCACGGCCGGCGACATCGGCATGCCGCGGTCCACCGGCACGTCGCGCCAGCCCAGCAGCACCTGGCCTTCGGCCTTGACGGCGCGCTCCAGCTCTTGCTCACAGGCCAGCCGGGACGCGTGCTCCTTGGGCAAGAAGACCATGCCGACGCCGTACTCACCGGGCGGCGGCAGCGTGACTCCGATGCGGCCGCCCGGCGCCAGGCCCGATGCAGCCATCTCACCGCGGTAGTACTCGTCAGGGAGCTGAATCAGGATGCCGGCGCCGTCGCCCATCAATTCGTCGGCCCCGACCGCACCGCGGTGGTCCAGGTTCTCCAGAATCTTCAGGCCCTGCTGGACGATGCTGTGATCGCGCTTGCCCTTGATGTGGGCGACGAAGCCGACGCCGCAGGCATCGTGCTCCTGCGCCGGGTCGTACAGGCCGTGGGCTTCGAGGTCAGCGGCTTCCTCAGCGCGGCGAGCTGCCGGTGCTACCGGGCCTTGGGAAGCAGCAGGGTTGGCGGACGTCATCTTCATGCGCTCCAGAGCAGGCAGAGGCGCGCAGGCTACCGCAGTGCAGCAATGACGACAACCGAAACAACCGGGGTCAGAGTCGATTTACATCGTCTCTAAAATCCGCCCGCTGTTAATGGGGACATGTCCAGGGTGGCCCTCATCGCGGCGTCAACGCCCGGGCCGGCCGCCCACGCGGGCGTGGTGTCGCAGGGCGTGTGGCGGCGTGGCTGATCTGCGCAGCAAAAGCTGCAGACCCCACGGCCCAGCCGCCCAGTGCTGCCTGGCGCAGGCGTTCCACTCGGTCATCGCCCACCCCCAGCAACAGGCGCTGTTGCCAGGCAGCCTGGCGCTCGAACGGGGTGTTGCCGAGTGGCCAGTAGGCCGGCGGGTCGACCAGCGTCGACGGCCCGGCGCCACCGCGGCGCGCTTCGGCCCACGGCGCGCCGTGGGCCAGTGCGGTGCTGTCGATCAGGCACAGCACGTCCAACAGCGTGGCCCCCGGCTCGACCACCGCGCAGCGAAAGCGTCCGTCCCACAGCGTGCCGCTGCCACCATGCCGCCGGTGGTGGGCGCTCACGTAGCGCCGGCCCAGCGCCTGCATCATGCGGCTCAGCGACTGCAACTTCGGTGGCGTGGCCAGCAGCTGCACCTCGGCATCGGCCAGGCTCAGTGCGTGCAGGCGCACCTGCTCGGTGGCGGCGGCCTCGCGCAGCAGATCGGCATACAGCGCGCGGTCGGCGGCGTCGGTGAATACAGCACGGCCGCCATGGCCGCGCTGGATCAGCCAGTGCGCGTGGTCCGGCAGGCTCAGGCGGGGCAGGCGGGCCATGGCTCAGGCGGGCGGACTGTTTGGCAGGGCAGGTAGCCGGCCGGCGGTCAGACGCTGAACAAGCGCTGACCCGTCAGCCGCTGATGCTCGCGCAGCGCAAAGCGGTCGGTCATGCCGGCGATGTAGTCGGCAACGGCGCGCGGCCGGTCGGCGTCGGCAGCAAAGTCGGGTGTCATCTGCGCCGGCTGGCTGAAATAGGCGGCGAAGAGATCGGTCACGACGCTGTACGCCAGCTGCGTCATGTGGCGCACGCGCGGGTGGCGGTACAGCTCGCCGAAGAGGAATCGCTTGAGCGCGAGGGCCTCGTCGCGCATGGCCGCGCTGGTCTGCATGCGGGGCTGCACACCGACCGTAGGGCTGGCTTCGGCGCCAGCCTCGAGCGGTGCGATGGCAGCGCCGCTGCAGGCAGCCGAATCTGCAGCGGCCATTGCCGCGGCACTGCAGGCGATGAGGTCGGCGACCTGCGCCGACAGCACCCGGCGCAGGCACTCGTGCAGGCTGCGGCGCGCGTTCAAGCCCGGGTGCTCGGCCTGTACCGCGGCCAGGCTGCGCGCCAGCAGCGGCACGGCCTGCAGTTGCTCCAGATCGAGCAGGCCCGAGCGCACGCCGTCGTCGACGTCATGGGCGCTGTAGGCCATCTCGTCGGCCAGGTTGACCAACTGCGCTTCCAGGCTCGGCTCGCCACCGCGCACGAAGCGCAGTGCCGGGCCATCGGGCTCGGCCGTCAACAGCCGCTCGGCATTCGCCCGGCTGCAGTGTTTGAGAATGCCTTCACGCGTCTCGAAGGTCAGATTCAAGCCGTCGAACGCGGCGTAGCGTGCCTCCAGCAGGTCGACGACACGCAGGCTTTGCAGGTTGTGCTCGAAGCCGCCGTGCGCGGCCATGCAGGCCTGCAGCGCGTCCTGCCCGGCGTGGCCGAAAGGCGTGTGGCCGAGGTCGTGCGCCAGCGCGATGGCCTCCACCAGGTCTTCGTTCAGGCGCAGCGCCCGGGCCATCGAGCGGGCGAGCTGCGCGACCTCCAGCGAATGCGTCAGCCGGGTGCGGAACAGATCGCCTTCGTGGTTGATGAAGACCTGCGTCTTGTAGACCAGCCGGCGGAAGGCGGTGCTGTGCACGATGCGGTCACGGTCGCGCTGGTGCTCGTTGCGCGGCGCAACCGTCGATTCAGGCGGCTCCGCGATGCGGCGCCCGCAAGAGCGGCGGGGGTCACGGGCCCAGCGTGACAGATCGTCCGGGTTCACGCCGCTGCCGGCTCCTGGCCTGCCTTTGGGCTGTGGCGCCGGATCACACGCTCGACCACGTCGCGCGGCGCGCTGCGCAGGGCGGCCTGGCCGGGCGGGCCGATGACAACGAAGCGGATGTCCCCGGCAGCGGCTTTCTTGTCCAGCTGCATGAGCTCGAACCAGCGCGCCAGCGGCATAGCCGGCGCATGTACCGGCAGCCCGGCTGCTGCGATCAGGCGCGCCAGCCGCTGCGTAAAAGCGGCGTCGATGAGTCCCAGCTCAGCCGACAAATCGGCCGCCAGCACCATGCCGCAGGCCACGGCCTCACCGTGTAGCCAGTGGCCGTAACCCATGCCTGCTTCGATGGCGTGGCCGAAGGTGTGGCCGAAGTTCAGGATCGCGCGCAGGCCAATTTCGCGTTCGTCCTGGCCGACCACGTCGGCCTTGATTTGGCAGGCGCGGTGCACCGCGTGGGCCAGCGCCGTGGTGTCGCCTTGCAGCAGCGCCGGCAGCGTGGCTTCAAGCCAGTCCAGCAGCGCCACATCGGCAATCGGCCCGTACTTGATGACCTCGGCCAAACCGGCGCGCAACTCGCGGAGCGGCAGCGTGGCCAGCGTTTGCAGATCGCACAGCACCCGCTCGGGCTGGTGAAAGGCGCCGATCATGTTTTTGCCGCGCGGGTGGTTGATGGCGGTCTTGCCGCCCACCGACGAGTCGACCTGCGCCAGCAGCGTCGTCGGCACCTGCACAAAAGGCACGCCGCGCTGGTAGGTGGCCGCCGCGAAGCCGGTGATGTCGCCAACCACGCCGCCGCCCAGCGCCACCAGCAGCGTCTGGCGGTCGCAGGTGTGCGCCAGCAGGTGGTCGAAGATGTGGTTCAGCGAATCCCAGTTCTTGTGCTGCTCGCCGTCGGGCAGCAGCACGTGGCTGACCTGATCGCGCAGAGGCGCCAGCGCGGCAGCCACCGTGTTGCCGTACAGCGCATGCACCTGCGGGTTGCTGACGATCACCGCCGAGCGCCCGTGCGGCAGGCCGGCCCAGGCGCGCGCGTCCTGCAACAGGCCAGCGCCGATCAGCACTTCATAACGGTGACCGGGCGTCGTAACCGCCAGCTGGCGCCAGGCGGGCGGGGCGGTGATAGGCATGGGCCTGGGCATGGGCGCGCAGTTTACGGGCGCGTTGCGTGGCGTTGCATGGCCTGGAGCGCGAGGGCGCGAGGGCCGAGCGCTCAGGCCTCTGTCGGCGGTGGCGCTGTCTTGTCGATGGTCGACGGCACCTGGCTCGGGTCGACAAAGCCGGCCATCTCCAGCTGCATGAGCACCATGCTCAACATGCCGGGCACCGAAGGCCGTGCCGATTCGACGACGAAGTGCGCCGTGCGTCGGTACAGCGGGTCGCGCTCGCGGTACAGCTCGCGCAGCCGCTTCAGCGGATCCTCCACCTGCAGCAGCGGGCGCTGCGTGTCGTGGCGAAGGCGACGGTGCAGTTCTTCGGGCGTGGCCCGAAGATAAAAAACGTGGCAGCGCGAATGCAGCGCGTCGCGGTTGCTGGGCCGCAGCACCGCGCCGCCACCGGTGGCGAGCACGCAGCCCTGCTGCCGCGTGAGGCTGTCGATAACGTCCTGCTCAACGGCGCGGAAAGCCGCCTCGCCCTGCTGCTCGAAGAAGACCCGGATCGGCTGGCCGATATGCCGTTCGATCTCATGATCGCTGTCGAGGAAGCGCAGGCCCAGCTGACGCGCCAGATGGCGCCCAACGGTGGACTTGCCACAGCCGGGCATGCCTACCAGCGAAATGGTCAGTTCGCTGCTCCGGTTGGACACAGCGGTTGTTGACGACAACGCTATCCCGCCGCGTCGCCGACGCCGCTGGTCAGCGACTCAGGTGCCCTTGACTGAACTGACCGCCAGATTGACCTGCCGGCCCAGTTGGTCAATGACGACGACCTGGATGTTGGTAATGCACTGGCCCGATGTCACTGTGACATCGACGAAGTCACCTGGGCGGTCGAGCGTCGCCTTACTGATCGCAACGTAGCCGGCTCCGGTGTTGTCGACGCGGTAAGGACCGGCCCCGCCGTAGACATACACCCGTCCTGTGCCGCCGCCACAAGTGGTGGCGTTCGTCCCAGTGAAACTGATTGACGAGGGCACGATATTGAACGCGACCAAACTTCCAGCGTCGTTGTCGTTGCCACCGCCGCAACTGGCAGTGAGGATGGCTGCGGCAACTGCGGCTGCGCTACGAAAGGAAGTGCTGCGGAACATAGATGTGGCTTCCTGATGGATGTGCTGGCGGCTTGTTGCCATCATCGTGCCGCCGAGCGGTCGGTGACGATCTTCGGGGTGATGAAGACCAGCAATTCGGTCTTGCGCGTGCTGCGAACCCGGTTCTGGAACAAGTAGCCCAGATACGGTATGTCGCCCAGCAGCGGCACCTTGTTGACTTCGGTCTGCTCGTCTTGCGTGAAGATGCCACCGATCACCACGGTGCCGCCGTTTTCGACCAGCACCTGCGTCTTGACCTGCTTCGTGTTGATCGCCGGGCCGGCAGCGGTGAGCGCACCGCGGCTGTCCTTGTTGACCTCCAGGTCGAGGATCACGTTGCCTTCGGGTGTGATCTGCGGCGTGACTTCCAGGCGCAGGCTGGCCTTCTTGAAAGCCACCGAGGTGGCGCCGCTGGACGTGGCCTGCTGATAGGGAATCTCTTCGCCCTGTTCGATGCGGGCCTTGGTCTGGTCAGCGGTAATGACACGCGGGCTGGATACGATGTTGCCCTTGCCTTCGGCTTCCAGTGCCGACAGTTCCAGGTTCAGGAAGCGGTTGGCCGTGGCGCCGAAGAGCGCCAGCGCAAAGGTCGCCGCACTGCCGCCACCGAATGCCGATGTGTTGGCCGGCAGGTTGACGAAAGGCGTGTCCCCGTAAGAGAAGGGCGGGCCCTGCCCGGTCTGCGAGCCGATGGCGTTGTAGTTGCCCCCCGGCACGAGGCGGTTGTCGCCGCCGACGTTGTATCCGGGAATGCCGCCGCGAATGCCCCGAAGGTCGGCGCCACCCAGCTTGATGCCGAGCGCGCGCCCGAAGGTGTCGTCGGCCTCGACGATGCGGGCCTCGATCAACACCTGGCGCACCGGGATGTCGATCTTGGTGATCATGGCCTGGATCTCTTCGAGCTTGCTCGGCACGTCGGTGACGAAGAGCTGGTTGGTGCGCGTCTCGAAAATCACGCTGCCACGCGGCGACAGGATGCGGCTGGTCTGCGCTGTACCGCCGCTACCGCCACCCAGGGCCTGGCCTGTGAGGCCCTTGGCCACTTCTTCGGACTTGGTGTAGTTGAGCTGAAAGGACTGTGTGCGCGTCGGCTCCAGTTCGGCAATCTTCTTGCGCGATTCCAGATCGATCTGCTCCTTGGCCGCCAGCTCTTCCTTGGGCGCAATCCACAGCACGTTGCCGCTTTTGCGCACCCCCAGGCCCTTGCTCTGCAGGATGATGTCCAGGGCCTGATCCCAGGGCACGTCCTTCAAGCGCAGCGTGACGGTCCCGGTCACGGTGTCGCTGGTGACGACGTTGAAGTTGGTGAAGTCGGCGATGACCTGCAGCAGCGCGCGCACTTCGATGTTCTGGAAGTTCAGACTCAGCTTTTCGCCCTGGAAGCCTGGGCCCTGCGTCAGCTTGTTGGGGTCGATCTTGACCGGCCGAACCTCGAGCACAAACTGGTTGTCGGTTTGGTAAGCGCTGTGCTCCCAGGCGCCGGTGGGCTCGACGACCATGCGAACGCGGTCACCGTTCTGGAAGGTCGAAACGGTCTTGACCGGAGTACCGAAGTCGGTGACGTCCAGCCGGCGGCGCAGCGCGTCGGGCAGCGCCGAGCGCAGGAACTCGACGACCAGCGTCTGGCCTTGCTGGCGGATGTCGACTCCGACCTGCGTGCTGGGCAGGCTGACGACGACACGGCCCGCACCGTCGGTGCCGCGGCGGAAGTCGATGTCGCGCAGCGTCTGCGTGTCGGCGTTTTGCGCGGGTGCGAAGGTGGCGGTAGCGGCGGGCTCGGCGCTGGCGACAGCCGGGCCGGCCACATCCAGCACCAGCAGCAGCGTCTTGCCTTGAATCTGTGCGCGATAGCCCGAAGCCTGTTTGAGGTTCAGCACCAGCCGCGTGCGGTCACCGGCCTGCGCCACGACCACCGAGCGCAGGTTGCCCTGGTTGATCTCGACGTTGCTGCGGCCCATTGCGTTGGCCACACCGGGCAGGTCGATGGCGATGCGCGGCGGCGCCTGCACAGAAAAGCCCGTGGGCACACCGGCCAGCGGTTGCGCCATCTCGACGCGCACGACTTCGGTGCCGGCTTGCTGGCTGCTGGTGATGGACTGGATTGCGTTCTGCGCCCACGCCCCGGAAGTGGCCACCAATGAAGCGGTGGCCACCACGAGGGTGCAGACGGCGGCACGTGCGGCGCGCCAATTGGACATGGTCAGTTTCCTCTTAATGGCTCTCATCGCGCCCTCTCCTGGAGTTGCAACGTAGCGGGGCGTTCGATCCATTCGCCGGCCGCGTCTTGCACTATTTCGCGCAACAGTATTTCGGTTTCGGCGATACGGGTTATGCGGCCGTAGTTCTGGCCCAGGTGATCACCCACCTTGACTTGGTAGAGCAGCAAGTCCACGCGCAACAGCGCAAAAGGCTGCCCGAGTTTGTTGACGCTGCCGACCATGCTCATGCTGTCCAAGGGGTAGGCCTCCAACGGCTCCTTGCGCCGGTTAAGTTCAGCCGACACCAGGGAATTCGGCTGCCGCGCCTCTTGCTTGAGGGCCACGGTGAGCTTTTGCGCGCTGAAAGGGTCGACCGCTTGTGCCGAGTTGTAAGCCTGGGGGTCGAATTTCTTGGGCGCCTGCAGCGGCGTGACGCTGGGCTTGATCTCACGGCGTTGCTGCTCCATCCACTGGCGCAACTCGTCGTGTTCAGCGCCGCAGGCAGCCAGTAGGGCAGCGGCCGCCAGCAGGGCCATCAGCGGTGCGCGGTGCGCATGTCGTGCGTGCCTCAC
This sequence comes from Rubrivivax sp., assembly GCA_026785885.1. Lineage (GTDB taxonomy): Bacteria > Pseudomonadota > Gammaproteobacteria > Burkholderiales > Burkholderiaceae_C > Rubrivivax. Next base: position 807 of record JAJAZC010000166.1, on the reverse strand, counting down.
TTCTTGGCTCCCGGTGCCTTGGCCGCAGTGGCCTGGCGCTGCTCCGCAATCTCGGTCGCGTCCAGGTAACGGTAGGTGCGCGCGGTGGCTTCCATGCTGAGGGTGCCCGAGGCATCACGCGCCAGCGGCGTAATGTTCAAGTTCTGCAGCGTGACGATGCGCGACAGGTTGGCCACGTCGGCTGCAAAGGAGCCGATGTCGTGATACCGGCCGTTGACGCGGATGGCGATGGGCAGCTCGGCGTAGTAGTCCTTGATCTGCATCTGGCCTGGCCGGAACAGCTCGAACTGCAGGCCGCGCCCCAGGCCGGCCTGGTTGATATCGGACAGCAGCGCGTCCATTTCGGCCTTGCCGGGCAGCTGCTTTTCTAGCTGCGTCACGTATTCCTGCACCTGCCGCTTCTGGTTGCGCAGCTCGGTCAGATTGACGGCCTGGCGCAGGCGCGACACGTAGTCGGCTTGCAGCGTGGGCTCCTGCAGGCGGGCAGCCTCGAGTTCGTCGGTGGCGCCGGACAGCACCAAAAACCAGCCGGCAACCACCGCAGCCGAAGCCGCTGCCAGCCAGGCTGCGGCCTTGGGCAGTGCGGGCCATTGACCCGGCTGATTGGGGTTGAGGTTGCGGAATTGCGAAGCAGCGTTGTCGAACAGGCTGCTCATCTCGAAATTGACAGTGGATGCCTTGGCCATGGTGCCCTCAGGAAATCTTGGCCGGTGCAGCAGCGGCCGGGAGCGCGCCCGCAGCCCCGGCGGCGGGCCCCGGCGCCGCGCCGGCAGGCGGGCGGTTGAGCGGGACGCGCCTCGCGAACTC